>DKWE01000045.1:71797-103036 GCA_002491565.1 Lachnospiraceae bacterium UBA7160
TCGTGCATTCTGCACGAAAACGCCCCGCGGGACAGTGTACGCGTGAACAGTAACACGTTATCGTGCTTCTGGTATCGCCTTCCCAAGATGGCAGCAGGCAAGCTCCGTGGCCACACGGCCCTTCGGGGTACGGTTGATAAAGCCATTCTTAATGAGGTAGGGTTCATAGACATCCTCAATCGTCCCTGCATCTTCCCCAATAGCAGCTGCCAGTGTATCCAGGCCAACCGGACCGCCTCCAAACTTATCGATCATCAGAGAAAGGATTTCACGGTCCGTCGCATCAAGCCCATGGCGGTCCACCTCCAGCAGATCCAGGGCTTCGGCGGCAATCGCAGCCGTAATTCTGCCGTCATACCTCACCTGAGCATAGTCGCGCACACGCTTCAGCAGGCGGTTGGCGAGACGCGGTGTTCCCCGTGAACGCTTGGAGATCTCCAGAGCTCCCCGGGTATCAATCTGTACCTTCAGCACCTCGGCGGAGCGGGTAACGATGGTCTGCAGCTCTTTTTCTGTGTAAAATTCCAGATGATTTACTACTCCGAAGCGATCACGCAGCGGGGCAGTCAGCATCCCGGCACGCGTAGTCGCACCGATCAGCGTAAATCTCGGAAGATCCAGACGAATTGACCGGGCGGATGCCCCTTTGCCAATCACGATATCAATCGAAAAATCCTCCATCGCCGGATACAGGACCTCTTCAACCTGACGATTCAGACGATGGATTTCATCGATAAACAGGACATCCCCCTCCTGCAGATTGTTCAAAATCGCTGCCATTTCGCCCGGCTTTTCAATCGCGGGGCCGGACGTAATCTTGATATTGACCCCCATCTCATTTGCCACGATACCCGCCAGCGTTGTCTTTCCAAGTCCCGGCGGTCCATACAGCAGGACGTGATCGAGCGAATCATGCCGCTGCTTCGCCGCCTCGATAAAAATCTTCAGCGTGCTTTTCGCTTTCTCCTGACCGATATAGTCCTCCAGGCGCTGCGGGCGGAGACCTGGCTCCAACCGGTAATCCTCTTCTGTCGCATCCGTTGTGATAATTCTTTTTGCCATATTGCTCTCCCTGCTTTTCCTGCCTGCGCTGTCATTTCCCCAGACAGAAACTGCGAAAATGTTAATCTACTGAACGCACCACACACTCCCAAAACCCTTGCAGAATACATCTCTGCGCTAAAAAATAGCATAGGGCCGGATTATGCACAGATTAGCCTTCCTCTATAGGAAAACCATCTGCTTCAACGCCAGCTTCAGGATCGTCTCCGTATCCATATCATCGGTGATCTGCGCCCGCCGGATCGCCTTTAGTGCGTCGCTATTCGAGTAACCGAGAGCCACCATGGCCTGGATCGCCTCCGTCCGCGCCTGGAACTCTCCGTCCAAAGCCGCAGGGCTCTCTGCCCCATCCGCATGCGCCAGTTTTTTCTCAAATGCATCCTCCAGGCTGACCCGATCCTTCAGCTCGAGGATCATCTTTTGAGCAGTCTTATTCCCAACACCGGGAGCCTTTGCAATGGCCTTCCAGTCGTCAGCAAGCACCGCAAACCGCAAATCATCTGCTGTCATCACGGACAATACGCCGAGTGCTGCCTTCGGACCAATTCCATTTACATTCAGCAAGAGCTTGTACATCTCCAAGTCGTCCTTCGACAGAAATCCAAACAAGGTAAGCGCATCCTCCCGCACACTCAGGTACGTATAAATCTTTACCTCCTCGCCCCGTCCAGGCAGCGCCTGGGCTTCCCGTCCGGAAATGTGAATCCGAAACCCAATCTGTCCTACTTCCAGTACAAGAATCGATTCTGTCACTTCCGCCACAATTCCCTTCATATAATCCAGCATAGCAGTTCCCCCTCTGCATTTCCTTCTGCTGAATTCTAACACAAATGGGGGACAAAATCAACCGTACGTTCGATTTCTCCCCCATGTCGTTACAGTAACACGCTTCGCGATGCACACAAAGTGCGTTTTAACGCATTTTATTTCCATTGTGAAAAGAACAGATGGTCTCCGATCTTCTCGTAAGCCGCAGTTAGACCAAGCCGCTTATATGCACTCTCTGTCATGAAAAAGATATGCTTAAACTCGACCTTTTCTCCCTTGACAACCAGATAAAGCGGTGTACCGGCTGCCCGGCAGGCATCGTACCGGATGCGTACTTCTTTTGCCGCCTTCCTGCACTGCTCGCTGATCAGAGACGGATTCTTCAGAACACGCGTCAGGCTTCCATCCCGGGCAGGCGTAAACTGCTGCTTCTGGTAAACGACCTCCCGCAACGTGTTCGGGAACCGGTTATCCGCCACCCGGTTCATGATCACCAGGCCGACCGCTACCTGACCAGCATATGCCTGATTCCCCGCCTCACAGTAAAGGATCGCAGCAAACAGCTCTTCATCATTTACATATTCATCTGTATAATATGTAAGCTCTACACTCTCCTTCGTCGGAGGCACATTCTCTGAGCTGACCGGAACACCCTTACCACTGCCATCAAATGCATAGGTGACATGGTTCACGGTAATATAAGTACTAGTGACCTTTTCATACGTCTTGGTATTGAAATAGTAATACTCGCCGCCGATCTGCTGCAGACCTTTCACAGCCTTACCATTAGAGCCGAGATACTTGTTATCCTGCCAGGCGTTCATCACCCGCACTCCGTCGCTGTCTACGTAGTACCGCCCTATCCATGTACTCTTCGCCATGGAGCCATTTTTACCAAAGTAATAATACTTCTTCTTGCTGAGTACCCAGAGCTTCTTCTGCATCCGTCCGTTGTCCGGATGGAAATAGTAGGTCTTACTCTTGTAGGTACGCATGCCGGTAAGACGCTCCCCATTTTTGCTGAATGCATAGTAATAGCTTCCTACCTTATGACGTCCATTTACGTAGACTGCACCATCCGCTCCGGCATAATACATCTTTCCGGATGAGCGGATCCAGATCTTCTTCAGAACTCGTCCGGCATTTGTAGCAAAATACTTCTTTCCATCTACAGTGAACCAGCCGGTCTGCCGAATTCCGTTCTTATTGACGTAATAATCCTTGTCAATCCACTTGTTTGTTACCAGTTTTCCATTACTGTAGTAGGAATAGGTGCCGTCTGTGTTCTTTTTCCAGGCTGCGCTGGCCTGAATACTCATCCCCAATACCATCACCAGAAAAAAAACTGCACATACTGTGAGCTTTTTCCTGCATCGGTTTTTCACTCGTATCCCCCTCCTTCACATCATCCAATTCATGATTTTGTAATATTTCCTTCATATTATAAGGCATTTGTTACAATTTGTCAATTAAAAACTACAAAATTCCGAAATGTCTTCTAAATTAAAAACGAGGGGTGTTGCAAAACTGCTGCAAGCTACAGCATATGGCATATGTCTGATCAGACAAACACCAGTACCTGTAGTTTCACCGCAATTTGCGACACCCCGGGGATTGCTGCGATCCATAAAGCGCTGTCAGATAATAATGCAGATCAGCTTCCCTTTGGATTCGTTTACAATGCGCTTCATCGTATCCTGAAGCTTGCGCTGGCTCTCCTCTCCGATGGAGGAAAGCTTCGCCCGAATACCGTCTTCCACAAGCTGCTCCACGGATTTTCCGAAAATCAGCGTATTCCAGATGCCTTCTTCCGTCTGCCGGTTCGCGTTCATATAGGCAATCAGATCCTGTGCCTGCGCCTCACTCCCGACAATCGGAGCGATCTCCGTCTCGATATCGGCGCGAATCAAATGAATCGACGGCGACGACGCACGGATTTTCACCCCATAGCGTCCCCCCTGTTTCATAAGCGCCGGATCCTCGATCTGAATTTCGTTCTTATGCGGAGCAACCACGCCATAACCGGTCTGGCGCACCGCTTCCAGCGCATCCTGAACGGCCCTGTACTCCTGCTTTTGCTTTGCCATCTCCCGCACCATCGCAATCAGCTGGTATTCGCTGCGAATCTGAGTACCTGTCATCTCACTCAGAATCTGATAATAGAGGGTATCCGGAATCGCAACTCCGATCTCCGCACTTCCATCGGAAAGGTTCACCTGTTCAATTTTCATTTTCTTTATGTACTGGCTGGAAGGCTGAAGCTCTTTGTCGTACAGATCGCGCACGGTCGCAAGCCCCTGCATCATCTGCTTAACTGCAGCAAACAGATCCTGCTTCAGCCAGTGCGAATTCTCCAGTGTCTCCGCCCACCGTGGAATGCAAAAAGCCACACGTGTCAGAGGAAATTCCAGGAGAAACTGCTCAAACACTGCAAAAATCTCATTTCGGCCCATTTGCTCGCAATTCAGCACCATCGGTGTGATATGGTAAGTCTGCGTCAGATACGCCGCCGCCTCCTTCGCGCTTTCCCCGTACGGTTTTGCGGAATTAAGGATGACCAGAAAAGGCTTGCCAATGGTCTGAAGCTCCGTGATCGCCTCCCGTTCTGCTTCCAGAAAGCTGCTGCGCGGCAGATCCCCGAAGCTGCCATCCGTTGTCACAACGATTCCAATCGTCGCATGATCCCGAATCACTTTCTGCGTACCGATACGCGCTGCCTCCGGAAATGGCATAGGCTGTTCACTCCACGGAGTTTTTACCATACGCGGACTTCCCTGATCGAGAACGCCCTCTGCACCCGGAACGAGAAAACCGACGCAGTCTACGATTCGCACCTGCATAGCACTCCCGTCTTCTAATGGCAGCTTCACCGCCTCGCGGGGGATAAACTTGGGTTCCACCGTCGTGACTGTTTTCCCTGACGCACTCGACGGCATTGCATCCTTTGCCATCGCCTGCTCCGCGTCCTTCAGTTCCGGCAGCACCAGATGCTCCACGAACTTCCTCGCAAAGGTAGATTTTCCGGTACGCACCGGTCCGACGATCCCTGCATAAATCGCGCCGCCTGTTCGCTTCTGAATATCTTTGTACAGATTATATTTTTCCATAAAAAGACCCCCTGCATAGACTACTGAGAGTATATGCAGGGGGTCCTGCCATTATGCACACCTGCTCGGAAACGGATATTGCTGTCTCTGTTTTATGCATGCAAGCTTCCGCCCTGTGCCTTTTCCGTTACCGTTCATGCCTCCGCGGTCCTGCAAAACGTTTCGTATCCCTCTTTCTATTTTGCAGAGAAGAATTCGTTGTGAAGCAGCTCATGTTCCTTGCCCTTGAGCATTCCCTCGTACAGCGCGGCGATCATCGGATTTTCATCACTCTTCTTCACAACCGATACCTTATCCGCATTGTAGATGCCGTCACGCCGTGCAGCCTTTGTGCGATCACCTGCCAGACGCGGCTGGCCTCCGCCCATGATACAGCCACGGCGGCACGCCATAATCTCAATCAGGTGATAATTCTTCTCGCCGCTCTTTACCTGCTCCATCACCTTGCGGGCATTCGCCAATCCGCTTGCCACGCAGATATTCACCTCGATGCCATTGTACGGAATCGAGAATTCGCGAATGAAGCCTTCCTGGCGCACACCGCTCTCTGCGATTTCTTCCAACGTTGCCTTACTGTGGTCCGGCGCCAGTCGACGGATTACCGCCTCTGTCACGCCGCCGGTCACACCGAAAATGACTCCGCCGCCGGAACCGAAGCCAAACGGAATATCCGAAGACTCAGGCTCCAGGTCTGCAAAGTTGATTCCCGTCATGCGAATCATCTTTATCAGTTCCGTGGTCGTGATCACATAATCTGTGTCTTTCTCATTTTTCGTATAGCTGTTGGGCCGGTTTGCCTCCATTTTCTTCGCGGTACATGGCATAAAGGATACCATGACTGTCTTCTTTCCATTTGCATGCTCCGGGTCCCGGAAATATTCCTTCACGACACTTGACATCATTCCCTGCGGAGAACGGCAGGTCGAAACATGCTCTTCAAACTCCGGAAACTGGTCGCCGACAAACTTCACCCACGCCGGGCAGCAGGAGGTCAGAAGCGGCAGCTTTCCGCCATTCTGTACACGGTCCAGGAACTCCGCTGTCTCTTCCATGATTGTCAGATCCGCACTGAACGTCGTGTCATAGACTTCGTCAAAGCCCATGCGGTGCAGCACATTTACGATCTTGCCCATCACACTTCTGCCCTTTGGCATCCCAAATGCATCGCCCACTGCAACGCGAACTGCCGGAGCGATCTGCGCGACGACGCGCACATTCGGATCACCCAGTGCATCCCAGACCGCATCCTCATCACTCTTGATGCTGATCGCACCGGTCGGGCAGAAGACACGGCACTGTCCGCAGTTCACACAGTCCGTCGCCGCGATCTGGCGGTCAAAGGCCGGCATCACCATCGCATCACTGCCACGGTGCGCAAAGCCAAGTGCGCCGACACCCTGCAGCTCCTCGCAGACACGCACACAGTTCCCGCACAGGATACACTTGTTCGGGTCACGCACGATGGACGGCGAGCTGAGGTCAAGCGGCAGCTCTTCCTTGTAATTCTGGAAACGCACTTTCGTCACGCCAAACCGGTGCGCCAGTGTCTGCAGGTTGCAGTCTCCGCTCTTGACACAGGTCGTACAGTCACGGCAATGTGCTGCGAGCAGAAGCTCAATAATCATCTTGCGGTATTTTTTCAGCTTTGCAGTATTAGTATAGATCACCATTCCGTCCCGCGGCTCTTCCGAACAGGACGCAAACGTCTTCCCTCTGTCATCCTCCACCGTACAGAGCCGGCAGGCTCCAAACGTGGAAAGCTCCGAATGATAGCACAGAGTAGGGATATCGATGCCCGCCTTGCGGATGACAGTCAGGACATTTTTTTCATTGGTAAATTCTACTTTTCTGCCGTCAATTGTCATTACTCCCATGTTCTTCCCTCCTCTATGCCTCAACGTAGACCGCGTCAAATGCGCAGTTCTCCTTACATGCACCGCACTTGATGCAGATAGCCGGATCAATGTGATAGCATTCCTTGCGCACACCGGTAATCGCGCCGACCGGACAGTTCTTTGCGCACTTGCCGCAGCCCTTGCAGTACTCCGGATTGATGACAAACCGGCGCATCGCCTGGCATACCTTTGCACGGCACTTCTTGTCGCGGATATGCTCCTCATACTCCTCGCGGAACTCCCGGATCGTAGAAAGGACCGGCAGCGGCGCACTCTTTCCGAGACCGCACAATGCCATGCTCTTGATCATGTTGCCAAGCTCTGTCAGCTCGTCGATATCTTCCATCTCGCCTTTTCCGGCCACAATGCGCTCCAGGATCTCCAGCATACGCTTCGTACCCTCACGGCACGGAACACACTTTCCGCAGGATTCGCGCTGCGTAAAGCTCATAAAGAAACGTGCCACTTCCACCATACAAGTGTGCTCATCCATGACAACGAGTCCGCCGGAGCCGACAATCGCGCCATATTTTTTGACGGAATCAAAGTCGAGCGGCACATCCAGATGCTTTTCGGTCAGACATCCTCCGGATGGTCCGCCAATCTGTACGGCCTTAAACTTCGCACCATCCTTCAGTCCTCCGCCGATGTCAAAAATAATCTCCCGCAGCGTCGTCCCCATCGGCACCTCGATCAGGCCGGTGTTCTCAATAGAACCGGTAAGAGAGAACGTCTTCGTTCCCGGCGATCCCTCTGTGCCAATGCTGCGATACCACTCCCAGCCATTCAGAATAATCTCCGGCACATTCGCAAAGGTCTCAACGTTATTCAAAACTGTTGGCTTCTCCCACAGTCCCTTTTCTACCGTGCGCGGCGGCTTTACACGCGGCATACCGCGATTGCCTTCGATCGAAGCGGTCAGAGCACTGCCCTCGCCGCAGACAAAGGCTCCTGCGCCACGGTTGATATGCATATGGAAACAAAAATTTGTGCCAAGAATATGATCGCCTAACAGTCCAGTCTCTTCCAGAATCGCAATCGCCTTTTTCAAACGGGCAACGGAATTCGGATATTCTGCACGCACATAGATATAGCCGTCCTGCGCGCTCACGGCATAAGCTGCCAGCATCATCCCTTCGATCAGGCGGTACGGATCTCCTTCCATAACAGAGCCATCCATAAACGCACCCGGATCTCCTTCATCACCGTTACATACCACATAGCGGATCTTCTCCGGCTGGCGCGCAACCTGCTTCCATTTTTTGCCTGCCGGGAATCCGCCGCCCCCTCGGCCACGGATGCCAGACTTTTCAATGGTATCCACGATGTCTGCAGGCGACTGCTCAAACAGTGCCTTTGTCAGCGCCGCGAAGCCGCCGCTTGCGATGTACTCTCCCAGAGACTCTGCATCAAATGTTCCGCAGTTCTTCAGAACGATCCGGGTCTGCTTTGCGATGAATGGAATCTCCGACGGAGAAACATAGGATTTGCCTGCTTTTTTGTAAAGAAGATGCTCTAAGACTTCGTTTCCCATAACAGTGCGGTCAAAGATTTCCTGGCAGTCCTGAATCTGTACTTTCGTGTACTGAACCACCTGATCCCCCTTCTGGATGCGTACCAGAGGTCCCAACTCACAGACACCCTGACAGCCAGTCTTTTTGACTCCGACATGTTTCTCTCCGTCATGCGGAGCGAACGTCACGCTCACACCCGGCGCGTCTTTTGCAATCTCCAGAAATTTCTCGTAGATCTTCTCAGAACCGGTCGCGATACAGCCGGTGCCGGAACAGACGAGAATCCTGCAGTCACAGGAGGCAATCTTTTCCTGTTCTTCGTTACGGATATCGATTAATTTTTCCCTGCTGTCAATTGTCATCTGCCCTCACCTCGCAATTCTTTAATCAGAGCAATCGCCTTTTCCGGCGTCATCTTCGGGTGTACTTCTTCATTTACCATCATGGTCGGAGCCAGTCCGCATGCGCCGAGACAGGAGACTGTCTCTACTGTAAACAGCATGTCGTCGGTCGTATGCTTTTTCTTGCTTAGTCCGAGCTCCTTGAAGAGCGCTTCCAGAATCGGCGTGGACTTACGCACATGACAGGCAGTGCCGTCGCAGACCTTGATGACGTATTTTCCTTTTTGCTCGAATGAGAAATTCTCGTAGAAGGTGGCAACGCTGTATGCCTTTGCCTCTTTGACACCGATCTGGCCTGCCACGTAGGTGAGCAGCTCTCCGGGAAGATAGCGGTAGACTTCCTGGATATCCTGCATGATCGGAATCAGGGAAGATGGCTTCTTGCCATAGCGTCCGATGATCTCATCCGCAACCTGATAGTATGTTTGGTCAAGCATTCTGTGTTTCTCCTTTTCTTTTATTCACATTTGTAATTCACGTACAATTATGTAAGTCCAATTATACATTATTTGCGCAAAATAGACAACTATTTTTGGAATAGTTTATTTTTTAACGATAATTTTGACAGTTTTCCGGATTTGCAGAACTATGATGTGGTTTGTTTTGACTAATTTGGAAAGATTTGACAGGAGGGAGGGGAGCGGAGATCAGAAAATAAAAACGGCTCCCGGCTGTATTGCGGAGTACAGCCGGAAACCGTATGTAGTTCGTACAGATCAGCCTGCGGAATGTCTCTCTGTACGCAGTCCAGAATCCTCAGCGCTGCAACGCCTCAGACTTGAACCCAAGGAGGTAATTGTGTATCTTCATTGCCCTCGAGACAACATTCCTTTCAAATAAATAGCATCCCGCCTACCCATGACGCGATACACCGGCGCGCTGCTGCGCCGATTCGGAGTGTTTCGCTCTACCGGAAGCGCTTCTCACATGCCAAGCAGGTTTCCTGGCTTGCAGATCTTGGCTCGACTCCCCCTTCTCGTCCTATCGGGTAAACAATGGGATATCGAAGTCTTGCTCCCTGCTTACAGTGGCCGGACCGCTCAGGCTTGTACCTGATTCCCTCTCAGACCTTCTCTGTCTTCACTTAGCACGGCAAATATGATTTACACGTATTTACCTTACCATATCTGTATCTGGATGTCAACATAAAATTTATATCTAAGCTGCATCCTTCTCACACAATAACACGCTTCGCGATGCACGCAATCACTTAATAATAGCAGTCATGCTCCTTCTGCCATTCGCAGATCAGGTCAATGTTGGTGCGCTCTGTCCAGGATAGATAGGTGCTAATCATCTCATTCGCGGACGTCGTCGGACAGAAGGGCTTTGCCTGCTCATACCACTCCTTCCCCTCAAACTGGTCGTATGCTTCTTTCGCAGAACCGCCGTTTTCCGGGTAGAAGACATAGCCGTATCGCGCCAGAATCTCATTGATCGCAAGCTGCGATTTGTAATGCTCCTCCTCCACGGTATCCCCTTCCAGCACCTCAAGGTCATCCGGAGTCAGGTAGACTGTGCTGCTGTACGGAAGAATAAAGTCATCCACATCCGCCTGGATGCCGTTGATCACTGTTACCGTGACATGGGAGGGGCCTGCCGCGATCGCCTGCGCTGCAAGATCCGGAGTAACCACTGCGTCCTGCGGCCCGGCCGCGTAGCTGGCCACCGCATAAGGCGCGAGAGTGACATGCATCCCGTCCTCTTCCATCCAATACTCCATCATAGAAAAAGAGGCACGAATCGTCTCCTCTGTGATATTCTCGACCTGTCCGATAATCTTCTGCTGGTAAGCCAGGACAACCGCATCCTGCGCAATCTGCTCGTCACACCCAAGCAGTTCGCCCATCGTCATCTCTTCCCCTGTCCCCAGGTCGTAGGAATAGCCGAAGCTGCACGCATATCCATGAACGCCTCCGGAGTAGGAATACATCCCCATCGCAACAGAGTAGACTGTTTCATCCACAAAGACATTCTGACACGTTTCCTCATAAACCATCTGATCCTTTGTGACAGAAGAATTGTTCTCCTTCAGTGCCTGCCAGGACTGGGAAAGTGCCTCCTCCTCCTGTGCAACCGCTTCTCTGGCGCGGCTTCGGAACTCCCCGTTGATACGCTCCAATACTGTCTGGTCAGTTTCTCTCCGTGTGATCACTGGATATTCCACCGAGGCAAACTCCCCGGTTTCCTTCTCGAACGAAATCTGATAGCCACGATTCTCTCCGACCGGTCCTTCCGCGGCCAAAGCCGTGCCGGATAACAGCACGCCAAGTAAAGCAACTGCCCCTGCCACCCCGATTCTTTCTGTCCTGCTCCCTCGTCCGTTCCTCATATGCTTCCTCCCTCTCTGTCTTTTTCTCAGGCTTCCATCACAGTGATCCGCATAGCGCAAACGCCGATCCCGTTCCTTTTGATACTGGCTTACTATGAGGAAACGCTGATTAAATCGTTTCCCTCTCCGGATTTGCGCTGCGAAGCAGCCGTTTCCTTGCAAATCCGGATGTATCCATATGCCGCCCAATCCAGCCGCCTTTCAATAGAGAAAGTATAGCACGCAAAAAGGGACGCCGTAAAGTGCAGCATCCCTAAAACAATCTTAAGATTTTCGGTATAAAAATGCTTAATTTAAAGGCTTTCTTCAAATGCTTGTGACTATCGTGTGTCTATTAAACGCAAACATATGCAATCAAATACGTACAAACAGGACTGTGGCATTGGCTGCGACGGAGACATCCGCCGTAGTTTCTGCGCATAAAAAGGATTGCCTGGTAGCAATCCCCAGTGCTATACTGTCTTTGATGGGGAGCGGTGGCAAGCCCGCCCTCCCTGTCATGTGCTGGCTGATTAGTCAGCCTTTTCTTTTGGTTTTGCCCCGACCATTCGCCGGATGCATTCCATAATTTCTTCTTCTGTATGCCCTTTCTCTGTCATCCATTCAATCATCTCTTTGATAGTTCCTTTTTCCATATCCTCCATCATGTCCTCGCTTTCTCTTATATTATCAGTGCCTTGCCCCATCTGATAATATAAGTATACACTATTTTTTATATTCTGTCAACAATTATTTATATTTTTTATTATATTATTTAAACTTTTTTATTTCCAATATAAACTATATTTTATATTATCGGTTCACCTGTTTCTCTATCAATAAAAGAAATTTTCAGATCGGCTCCGAATGCATCCGCAACTTTTTCCAGCTCAGAAATTTTGAACGTGTTCCTCTTGTACTTGTTGTTCATGTTCTGCGGTGTCTGCCCGGTACGTCTGGCCAATTCCGCCTCCGTTATGTTCCCCTTTTTTACTCGACAAAGACTAATATATTCTCTAACATCTGTATGCATATTCAACACCTCCTTTAGTTTAAAGGATATAGTATTTTTTATATAATGTCAACTATATTTTTAAATATATGAACAGTTATGAATATACAGCAGTGCGATTGAGTATAAAAAGACCTCCCTGCCGCTATGACAGAGAAGTCTTGATTGATCTTTTGACGAGGAGCACCGCAACTGGCAACGGCGCCCTTTTCAATTTACCGCTTACTCTTTACCGGCTCAGAACCCGAACCAATCCAAATCCTGAAGGCTCGCTTGCCATAGTCCCTGGCATAAATCTTAGTGCCATCCTTCAAGGTCATACTTGCACGAAAAATGTACATAGTATCGCCCTCCTTTCGCAAGAATTCTCTTGCAAAAGGTTTACCACAATGCTATAATAAACTTGCTGAGGGTTTATTATAACCAGTTGATTGTGGCAACACTTTCAACAAGAGACCAAGTACCTCGTGTGCTTGGTTTTTTCTATGTATAAGCATATTGCTGATACATCATTTATGAACTTCATTAAACTGAATTGTGGCAGCCTGCCTGGACATCCCACAGTTTTTCATTATTTCCTCTATGGACATATTCATTATGAGTTCTCGCGGAGCCATAAGCTCTGCCGCAAAAGTATTTGCTTGCCATTCCGGACTGCGGTATGCTGGAACATTACCCCTGGCATAACTCACATACTCAGGTTGGTGTAACAAATAATGTCCGAGTTCGTGGCAAAGAGTAAAGCGATCCCGTGGGCTGTCCTGAACCGCCCTATCATAAACATCACTACGGATTCGCATTATATTCCGCCCTGTATTCGTCGTTCCATATGTATCCTGCATCTCATCCGGTTCAACTAACTCAAACTCAAATTCCATGCTGTTCTCAGGATTCGCTAATACCCACTCAATAAACTGTACAATCGGAAAATAAGGAATGTCCTCGCATCCTATCACTTTTCGCAGATCTTTAGCGATCTTTCGGATATTAGCCCTTGACAGCGGTTCGACTGCCACATTCATTCATCGCCCACCTCTTTCTTTAAAAACTCCCTCAGCTTTTCTTTGTCAATACTGTTAAGTTTCCTCGCAAAATTCAGCATCAGCATTTTGTCTGGATCGCTAAAGTGGCTCATATCAATGCTGTCATAATTTTGCGCCTCATACATGCATCGATCCAATTGCCGTATAGCTTCGGCGTCAAGACCGTATGCCTGAATAATTTTTTCTCGCCACTCCACAGGCGGCTTTTTCCTGCCGTTTTCGACTTTTGATAAGAAAGCAGATGAAACTCCAAGCATTTTTGCCATATCGTAGAGAAGCTCATTCCTATCAATTCGCAACTTTCGGCAGAACTTTCCAAAATTGTTGACCATAGTGCTTCACCTTCGCCTTCCTATATATTCTCTCCCTTACGCTTCTTAATATTAACCCTTTTAGGTCATTTTGTCAATCGCTTTTTAGAAAATTATTTTCTATTATGTGGCAATTCAATGTTACTACAGAAGCCTTCCCCTGTCAAGGCACATTGATTGAGGCGGCCTAAGCCGCCTCATCTTTTTAAATTCATTCAGCTTTAGTGATTACTTCGCGTTCAGCAGCAGTTCCCACGTCTTCCCCGCAACTGTCCCAAAGTTGATATTTTTCATCCCGGCTTTGCGCTGCAGCTGTTCGATCGCATATGCCGTGTTGCCTCCCAGTTCGCCGTCCACGTCCAGCATTTTCCCGTTCGCGCCTTTGTATCCGGCAGCATTCAACAGCCGCTGGATCGTCTTGACCTGGTTGTCCTTGGCTCCCTGGACAAACATTTTTAATTCCACTTTGCAGGTGCCAACCGCGCCAGAGGACGCCGATCCGGACGCACTGCCCGATACTGCCTTGCCGCCCGTGTACCGCAGCACATGCGTCCACGGATAGTTCCGGTATGACCGGATCAGAAATTCCTTGCCGGTCTGGTCGCCCGGCTTACCGCCATTGGCGGTGCCCTTCTCATTGATGGATGCCTCGACTTCCTTGCCATTGCCACAGTACAGGGCTGTATGGTGCACTGTGTTTAACAGCACATCGCCGCGCTGCAGACCTGCTCCCGTGGCCAGAGTGATCTTGGACGTGACGTCCTGGAATCCGCACGCCTTGAACACTTCCAGCATGTTGCCGGTGTATGTAGCACCCTTAGTCTTAACAGGGACGCCCGCCTGCTCATAAGCCGAGATTACCGCCGCAGAACAGTCATAGTCCCCCTTCTCGCCCCAACGGTAGATCTGATCGTAGCCGTGAGAGCTGTCCTTGGCCATCTTCTCCATCCAGTTCGTTGCGTTCTCGATGATTGTTTTTACTGACATGATTCTCCTCCTTTGTCATTAATAGAATTCGATTACTTGCCAACTAATTTTGCATGATGACGTAACAGTATACGTTCCGTCTCCATTTGCGGTAGACTTTCCCCGTACGGAATCCAGTTCAGCCGATGGCCGGATCACCATTTTGTTGCTTGCCAGGCTGACCAGATATGGCTCTGATATGGGGTGTCCGCTCACACTGCTATTGTAAAATGCCTGTCCATCCAGCAGTACAATACATTTTGCAGGATTGACAGTACTGAGATTGACTATTAAATCCTCATAATAGTCGGTATCAGTGGTTAGCGGGGAAAAGCCATTACTATTTTTAGCATGTCCCGTCATAGATGCCACGCCTCTCTGAACACTTTTGACCGCTCCGGCTTTCATCGTTCCGTCCGTCAGCTGCTTTTTGATCGCATCCGTGTTATTTTTAATTGTATCGATGTGTCCGGCGCGAGTTGCAGTCCAGCGTCCCATATGGGTAGCCAAGTCAGAAATCAACTTATTTAATTTGCCCATCACCGTGCCTGCCGAATCACTGCCGCCGGTGTTCCCGGTCGCGCCAATTTTGTCTGATATTGCCTTGGTATTAGTTTCTAACGGCTCTAACTCCTCCGGAAATACCCCCCGGAACGTTTACAGGTCCATATGCCATAATCTACTCCTTTCTGTGCGACGTCGCACAATCGTCATTGCGGTACGGGTTTGTGTCGTCCGCATAGTCATCCAATGCTGCGGATGCCGCGCCTGCCAGCATCCCGATTACCAGCAGGGCCAGTGCCACCGTAGCAACAACTGCCCCTGCCTGATTCAGCCAGTCCATCACGCTCCCGCAGCCTGTGGTACAGACTCACACGTCGGTGTACCGTCCTGGTTTACCTGCGTCCCTACACCGGGTTTGTCCGGCAACTCATCGTCTTCTACCTCAATTCCCGGCAACTCATCGTCTTCTACCTCAATTCCTGGCATAATCGTCACGCCTGCGTTCTCGCTGATTTTCATCTCTTTCACGGCGGCCTCGATCAATACATTCAGCTGCTCGTCCGAAATGGATATATTCTTGGCCATCAGCATCTCTTTCAGCATCTTTGTTACTACAGCTTTACGCTCCGCTCCTGTGTCCGCCCACATGGTCTGCTGTGCATACAGCACGGTTGACCTTACCCAGCCTGTGACCATTTCCAGCTGGTCAGCGCCCATTTTATCTTTGATCCATGGGACGATGTACCGGGCGGCCACCAGTGCCGCCAGCATTACCGCTACCTTTAACAGTTCAAAAACCATATCACTCATAATGTTCTCGCTCCTTTCTCTGTTCTTCCCGATCCTCCAGTTCATACGTGCGCTCCTGCTGGCGGTCTTTGGTCGTTTTAATCCATCCCATCACGCCGCACTCCCCACCGCAACAGGCAAACACACATGTCACCAGCGTGTCCGGGATGCCGCCAGTGTGGTAGTACAGCCAGATCATGACAGCCACAAACGCCAGCAGGAAGCACGCGATCACCAGCAGGATCAGATCCATGGTACCGATTTTCTTCTTCATGTCGCGCCTCCTACAGGAACGTTCCGTCTGTGCAGCACTGCTGGTATACACGCTTGATGTTCCCGATCGCCATTACTGCGCGGTTGTTTTTATAGTCCGGGTGATCCTTGCAGTACAGCTCATAGCTGGTGATATCATCAAGGATCTGATCGAAGTGCTCCTTGCTGTGGTGCTCCCCGTGCCTGACCTCATCGTCAAACCTTAGAATCCGATAACGGCATGTAGTGGCATGTGTCTCCTGGCTGTCCCGGCGGATATCAGCCAATGACTTGCTCATGGAATCCATTTTCTCATTCAGTCCTTCGATTGCCCCGGAAAGCTCCTTGCGGATGTCAAGAGACTGCTGATGCCACTGGGGGTACTGTCGCACCTGATCGATTACCTCCCGGAACTCATCATCTTTTCTGACATCCTGTGCGGCTTTATTTTTAAAATACTCCGCAACTTTGCGGTAACAGCTGTAGATAAATACAAGGGCAGCGACTATCACCGCCGCCCGGCCGACACTCACGCCGCCGAATAACTGCATAAAGTAATCCATTGCTCAGCCCCCTACTGCTCCTGGTATGCATACCCGGTGATCGCTGTGTACTGCTCCGGGCTGATCTCTCCCGCTGCTACACGTCCAGCCAGCACTGCCTTGACCGCTGCCTTGCGCATTGGCGGGACCTGCGCCCACTTCTTTGTTCCTGCTACTAACCTGTTTGCCCAGATTTCATTCATGCTCCTGCACCTCCTCCGTTGATTGCCATGTCTAAGTCACAGATTGCGTCCTCTACCGCCGTGACCCGCGCGTCCGTTATGGCGTCCAGATCGCACATGGTGTCTTCCAGCACAACAAATGATGCGTCTGAATCCTCACGGTTACGCTGGATGGTCGCACGCGCCTGGAAGATATACTCCCCGCCGTCCTCCTCGGTCACAATCGCCTGCGGCGCATCCCCGGCAGCTGTGCCACCGTTGATGTTGTACAGCTTGCCATTGACGGCCAGCGCCTCGGCATGGTCCTTGTTCGTCTGGATCCACGCGCCGGATTCTGGTTTTACCCGAACCCAGCGCGGATTATCACATAGGGCAACCACTGCCCCGTTGCTAAAAATTGCATGCATAGTCTTACCTCCTTCCTTTTACTTTGATGCCTAATGCTCTTGCCATCTGCTGCAGGTCGTACACGGGCGCGGCAAAGAAATTGTCGTTGAACAAAATCACATCCAAGTCCTGCCGCAGGTAGCGCCCCCAGTCGCGCTGCAGCATTGCAATTTCATCTGCCGTGAATCTCTGCCGTTTGCCATCCGGACCTGTTCGGTCGCGCTGGCTGTAGGCGATCGCATAGGTCAGTGCTCCGCGCACCAGCCCCATGCCATCGTCATTTATGGAAAAATGCTGCTTCGCATTTTCACTATGGCGAAAACAGACTGCCTGTCCATCTGGTGTGATTAGGCAGTCGCCCGTAACCGTCAGGGGCGTGCCATAGGGGATGTTTAACCGTTTGCCGCACAGGGCGGTATCCCTGTGGCGGCGGTGGGTGATGTAATTCATATCGGCACCTCCTACGCGACCATAAATCCCGGCGAAAAACCTCGAATATTATAACTGGCAGTAAATGTAAAACTACCATCTGCGTCAACACTACAGTAGTAGGTATCCGGGGTGGTCTTGCCTACCGAACGGAGCAGCCAAATACATGCATCACTTAGCTTGTTATGCTTATACCTGATCTTACTGTTGCCATTTTTATAATAATCGTACTGCTTTACATAATCTGCTTCTTTCACGCCAGTATCAAAACCATTGTGTGCATTACCGAATACCTCTGAAAATGCTAAAAGCCATATCTTGTCTGAGGTACGCGTGACGGGATTATCTGTGTTCCGGTTTCGGCTGTATTTTGTACAACTTGCAATGATTTTTTGCCACTCCGCTGGTAGCACCTTTAAAAATGCCGCGCAGATAGTCTGACGCATGTAGCTGTCATTCCACTCTCCATAATATCCGGCATCAGTGTAAGACATGGAAAACTTGCCTTGCGTAGTCGCTGACCCACCATATCCGCTATCTACAAACGCAATATTAACTCCATTGGAATCAAGTCCGAGCTGGAAATGGATCGTATTGTTCCCTTCGATCGCTGAGTTGTGATCAAATTCCAAGATAGTTGCACACCAGACACCATCAAGTTTAAGTTCACCCACAGTGCCCTGAAGCATAATCGGCATTTTATCTCCGACGCTCCACAGGTTTTTCGCCTGTCCCGCCTTTGCCGCCGCCTGGATTGTGGCCGGATCGTTATCCGCCAGATTCGCGGACGCCATCTGTACAGACACACTGATTGTCTTAGCCGCCGGTGCCTTGTGATTGGTGCCCTCTCCTACTTTGACGGTGATCGTTGCTGATCCGGATGCCACGCCCACCAGTGTAATAGTTGTCCCGGATACGCTTGCCGCCACTACTGACGGGTTGCTGGACGTGACGCTGATCACGCCATCACCAGCGCGGGTTGCCGTGACCGTTGCTGTAGGTGCTGCGTAGGACAGATTTACAGACGTCTTATTCAGACTCAGGCTACCGTTTGCTTTATCAATGCTCCACTTCGCAGACTTTGCTGCCGTGCTGCCGTCCAGCCAGGTATAGCCACTCTTCGGCGCAAATGTCGCTGTGTAATTGCCTGCGTTCGTGGCACTGGTGGTGCCGCCAACAGACAGTTTCGCGGTATCGTAATCTGTCCAGGTCGGTGATTTTGCGCTGCCGGAATAGGTCAGCGCTGCTGCCTGCACCGGGACATAGCCTACCAGCTTCGACAGGTCATTTCTGACCGCCTTGATACCGTCGTTAAATTCTGCCTGCGTAATAAACGGCACATTTACTTGTCCGTATGCCATAATTCATTACCCCTTTCCTTTCTCGACCCAGTACTGCGCCGATATTGCTGCCGTCGGCACTTTTTTGGCGCGGATTCGGATTTTACCCGCCAGCGTCTGGTTTGTGTGCCACATACCGCACGCTTTTACCAATGCCTCGCTGGACATCGGAAAATCTATTGATGCCCGGTCGTTAGCCGTTATACCAGATACGGCGATGTCGTAATATTTGGGATAGTCTGGATCACTGTCGCTGCCCCAGCCAGACGTGGGGATGGTCACGGCTGTGGACTTCGGATTCTCCATGCCATCCAGCTTTTTCTTGTCCGCTGCAGACATCAATCCAGTGGCCGACTGGGTAGCCGCGCCGTAAGTGGTGTTTGGCGGCGTCTGCCACATACCGTCAGCCCTAAGGTATTTTGCCTGCGCGCCAGCTGCGGGAGCCGGTACTAATCCAGCGCCACCGGCAGCACTTGCCGTGGCAGCTTTAAATGCCGAGTAGGTCGTGTTCGGTGGTGTCTGCCAGGTACCGTCTCCGCGCAGGTACTTCGCCTGCGCCCCGGCTACCGGAACTGGCACTAAACCGGACTTTCCCGCCGCAGATGCCGTGGCCCCCGTCATACTGCCGTAAGTGGTATTCGTGTCTGGCGGCGTTTGCCAGGTACCATCGCCACGGAGGTATTTGGTATTTGCCCCTGCTGCCGGTGCTGGTACTAAACCCGATTTTCCTGCCGCTGATCCCGTAGCTCCTGACATATTGTTGTAGGTCGTGTTCGGTGGTGTTTGCCAGGTGCCGTCCCCGCGCAGGTACTTCGCCTGCGCCCCCTTAGCCGGTTGGGGGACTAATCCGGTACCGCCAGCAGCATCAGCGGTCGCAGCCTTAAATACCGTATATACAGTATCTGTTAATTTATCCGTAGCCCAAGCTCCCCATGTATTATTCAGGCAGTGTCTTCTATACGAATAGCCACCACTAAAAATTATTTGAGTATAATATGCTCCGGACACATTATGGATAACAATAAGACCAAATGGATCAACTCCAGATGGTTTGTTTGTAACAGTATTTCCGCCGCCAGAATTGTAAAATCCCGGTACGGTTACATCATTTAGGTCTTCGTTTGTAAGTGCTTTTATTACTGATTTGCCATCTACCAGCCCCTTCAGTATCTTGCCTTGTTTTGCAGACAGGGAATCCGTGACGGAGTCTGATGTCAGGTTATTCTGGATGCCGCGCCAGGTGTTAGTGTCCGTAAACACCGCATTCGCCGGCACAGCTTTAGATACCGTGACATTCGTCCACGCGCCCCAAGTGCCGTTCATTTTTGCGCGGATGTAGTGCGGTATCGCCTTTGCGTCCGTGGATGCGGTAAACTGCCACACCTCCTGCAACAGATAGTTTGTATTGTGCGCAATCACGCGTCCGAAATACCACACGGATCCGGATGTCGGCGCGTTAGCAGCACCAGCACCCATATACCAGCCTGTCGTAGTGGCAGCATTCCAGTCGGTGATAGTCTCACAGGCTGCAGGTACATGCCTGCCGTGGCTGGCATTGGCCTTGCCATCGATCTGCTTCTGCCAATCCTCCGGGGCCGGCGACCAGTCATGGGCTTTATTACCGGTTTCCAATTTCTGTCCACATATCTGGATCGTCCCATTTGCGCCTGCACCGATGTAAATATTGGTACTGCCGTCTGTGCTACCATCCGACTTCTCGCCAATCGTAAATGTGTAACTGTACCGCGTCCATCTGGTTACGTTAGACAATGTGTACTGTTTAGACGGATATGGGTTTTTTCCATACTGCAGTCGGATCGCTCCGGTACCTTTTGCATAACAGGACAGGGTGTAGGTCTGCCCAACTGTCACCGGAACGGCATCCTGCGCGATATCAATAGATGATGTCCCGTTCCTCTTGATTTCCCATCCTACCTTGATATTAGCATTCGGTGCGTCGTTTACAACAATGCTGGTACGGGTGTTTCCGGTTGAATCCGACGCAGCAGATGCCCGCCGCCAGGTGCCTGCTGACCATTTACCCGTTGATGTTAATGCGGTGACGGTATTGGTGCCGCGCAGTAGCTGCGTGCCGCCGACCTCCAGACCATCAAGCTCTGTCTTCACAGGCCGGATATACTTCTGTATCAGATGTTTCAGCCCGTCATAACTTAATGATTTCACTGTTCCTTACCTCCTTCCTCCTCCCCCGAAGTAGCTCCAGGGGAGGAAATGGGACGACGGCTTACGCGAACAGCGCATCGATCTCAGCGATGGTGATCGCAGAGTCGGTCGGCAAGTCCTTGAACGTGCCGTCTCCAGCAAGGTACTTGTCCTGTCCGCCTGCCGCCGGGGCCGGCACCAGTCCCTGACCGCCTGCAGCAGATGCAGTCGCACCCTTAAACACCGCATAGGTGGTATCCGTGAATTTCGCGTTTGCCGGAACGTCTGCATTCACGGAGTGGTTATTCACCGTAGCCGCATTACCTCCGTTCGCCGGGAGGCTTGTCGGCTTATTTTTGATGAATGCATCACTGTTAGCATCCGTCACGGACCAGTCAGACTGCACGTTCTTCTCCGCGTCCGCCGGGGCATGCACCGCCTGGCTGTGGTCGTATGCAGCCTTTGTCCAGTCGCCACGACCAGCCGTAGACGCTGTGGTGCCGATCGCCAGACTCGCGGAAATCTCTGCCAGGGCCGTGCCGGACCAGCGGTATGTCTTATTGGTTGCAAGGTCCACATAAATCTTGCCGGACTCGCAGGTGATCTGCGTTGTATGCGCGGCCTCCTTGTACAGTTTGTCACCGGACACATATCCTTCGATGACATCATCCACGTAGGATGGCAGCTGTGCAGCAGGGACCTTGCCGGATGCGTCCAGCTCAGCAACACCATTTGCTGCGCCCTTGGAGCTTGCCGGAATTGCTCCTACGTCAGACGCCCCCAGATTGATGTCCGCGCTCAGTGGCTTATTGTTGACCTTCCGGGTCTTCAGTACAAACAGTCCATAAACGACGTACAACTTGTCCGGATGCATGCTTCCCTGGTTTTTTGCGTACTCCGTAAGAAGCTTTATCACGTCCGTTTCCTTCAGGCGGTTTGCTTTGGAGGCTTCCCTCGTCTCCACCCATGCTTTGGATTGCCTCTCGAGCAGGAACCGTCTCATCTGATAGAACTGGTGTACCAGGTTCTTCTTGAATTTGCGCACGATCTCATTATTCCGCAGATATGTGATCAGGAGTGTTGCCTGCTCCTCGTTGAGATAGTACACTTTTTCAGGTCTACCACCCTTGGGGTTTCCCGATTTCAAATCGGAAAACCTGAGCCTACCAAATTCGGAAAAATCACTTTCATATTTCTGAATGATGGCGATTATGGATTCATGCTGGTTATTCGTCCCTTCCGCAATAATCTTGCTGGTTGTAAAAATCTCATTCCGCTTCACTTCAATCAGTTCGTACATCTTCAACGCCGTCCTTTCTTAAACAACTGCCTTTTGGCAGGTAGGATAATTTTGAGTACAAAAAAGACAGCCTCTATCGACTGTCTCTTCTCTCATTACTTCATTTTTCCGGGCAAGGGAGCTTCCGCTCAAGTCTCGTCCTCTTTCGCCCTATCAATTTTCTCCTCAAGCTTTTCCAACGCATCCCAAACCTCGTCTGTTGTGAATTTTCCGTAAATAAACTCGAAACACCCAGATATATAGTCCAATGTTTCCACATCCATGCTATCCAAATATTTCAAAATTGCATCAATATCATCTCCCAGGGCTTCGGTCAACGGTTCCAGAAAATATTTGTCAACATCCATGCCTTGAGTATCTGATTCTTTCCACCAGGTAATAAGAGCCTCGATTTCTTTCTTATTCATCTCAATCCCCAATCTCCCTTTGTGCTATGTCAGGGAAAACTGTACCTACACTGTGTTGCCCATCTTCAATTATGCCAACAACAACGTCATCATACTTCTGGAATTTCCTAAAACCAACAACCGTCCCATTTTTATCTTGCATCTTTTGAATAAGGGCAGGCTTGTTTGCCGTATACGTACCAGCATTCAGAATTCGCGTCTCGTCCCAGTCTTCAGGAAACCATGCTTGGCCCGTGTTCCCCAGCCGTTTCTCTGCTTCATGATGATTTTCCACGCCCCCAATCCTCACTCCATTCGGAAGTACATCTGCCTCAAATTGGATTCCTTTCTGCTTAAGTAAGTCTATGTTTGCCTGGGAATGGCCACCGCCCCTCATGTTTCCACCGTTCTTTTTGCCAGACGGAAGCTTCGGATTCCTAAGCCCCGTGAAGTCGCCCTCGACAGCGTGTTTCAACGCTTTATCGCTTACTGTAAATATACCATCATCCGTCAGCTCCTGCAAGGATTTTCTGACCCTCCTGCCGGTCTCGTCCACCTTATACAGACGATCCAGTTCCTTGTCGGTAGCAATGACTCCACTCTCCACGAGTGCCAGGCGCTGCTTTCCTCCATCTTTCCCGCCAAAGTACCTAAGTTGATCTTCTCGCTTCATAGACTTGATCATATCCACTGTGTCAGATGCATGCACCGCATCCCACTCCGCATCCACCTCGTCCATTGCTTTCCTGCGAAGCTCCAGCAGTTCCTCATCATTCATCCCGATCGCATTCTTATCGGACACGGCCTCCATCCGACAGTGGCAGTGGATGCTCTCAGCCGCCGGAAGAGATGTGTCACGCGGACAGATCGGATGGTAGGTCTTGCCATCCTTCCCAACCAGAGTAAATGTCTCCCGTTTGAATACCTCCTGCCCATGGATAGCCTGGTGGTTCGGGCGCGGTACTTTCGCCTCGCCGGTATGAATCCACTTCTTCTTGTAGCACAGCGGATTCTGCACCATCGCTTCCTGCTGGGCATACCCTTCCACCCGGAGCCCCTCGGTCACAGCAACCCTGCGGGCACGGTAGCCACACTCCCGGATCCCGCTGTCTGCGATCGCCTTGGCCACCTCTTCGATTGTCTGCTTCTGTTCATCCGCCTGCAGCAGAATCTGTTCGATCTGGCTGTTTGTGGTCAGGTGCATCAGGCTGGCGAGCTGGCTGCTCCATGACTGGATGAAATCCACGGACGGTTTTGTGATCCGGTCATCCACCTCGGGGAAGTCCGGGTTCTCAGCGATCAGCCACGCCTTTGTGAACTGATGCAGCAGGCCGTCAAACTGCTCCTCAAAGATTTTGCGGAGGGCTTCCACCAGCTCCTCCTCGCTGCTGACTTCCGGCCAGATATCCGAGATGAAATTGCTGACCCCAAGGGCAGCCTGCAGCCGTTCCAGCACACCGTCCACGCGGTCATGCACGGCATCCGTCACCGCATCCTCGATCTCCCCGATATGTTCCACCGCCACACCGGCGGCAACGAATCCCTCCGCTTCCAACTGCTCCTTCAGGTCACTTTCAGCCTTCGCTATGTACCGTTCAATCGCCTGGAGCAGGCCGTCCGTCTTCAGCACCAGCTTCTGTTTCACTCCGCCACCTCCGCATCGTGGATATCCGAAAGCAGCCTCCGGACTTCTTTCATCACGGAAACAATCTCCTCCGGCTCACTCGCATCCTGTGCCTTTTTGATCTGCCCGTCCAGCTGCCCTACAAGGACCTGTGCCTGCTGCGCTGACACCGAAAGTGGGATATTCCCCCAGTCCCCCTCGTAATCCTCTGAGGACTCGCCCAGCGCCATATAGGCCACCTGCTTCGCTTTGTTCGGCGGTAATCCGCCAGCTTTCTCCGCAACGGTTAGTAACTTGTACAGGTCATCCGGATTCGTGATCTCTGGCGCTCTGAACTCGACCTCGCAGTACTGGAAGCCGTAGCCGTTCAGCAACCGATTGTTAATCACCCATGCCAGTGAAGCACGCTCTGGCTGGAACACCTGCTTCTCCGTCACTTCCATGACAGTCTGCGCGGTCGACCGGTTGAAATCTTTCGTGTAACCGACATATAAGTCGGGAAGATTAAATGCGGACTGTACATGCTTCCGGTTATTTTCAATGTACTCCTGAAACAGCTCGTCCCTCTGCAGGATGCTCGCCAGGTCCTTCACCTCCACCTTCGGCGACTGGGCGTCAAAGTCCTGCTCCAACCCTTCCATCTCCAGGAGCAGGAACGCATGCTGCCCGGCCTCGCCCCTGATCCCCTCCATGTACTCCTGTA
Organism: Lachnospiraceae bacterium UBA7160; assembly: GCA_002491565.1. GTDB lineage: Bacteria > Bacillota > Clostridia > Lachnospirales > Lachnospiraceae > Choladousia. The sequence continues at coordinate 96,789 of DKWE01000045.1, forward strand.
GCTTCTGGTAGCTTCCGTCCGTCAGTTTCCCGCCCTGCACGCAGATCATCAGCGGCGTATGCCGTCCGTTAATAAAGTAATTATTATTCAAGTGTTCCGCACGACGCGCGCCATCACTGCCCAGAATCTGACCAACCCAGCGCACCTCTCCGTAACTTCCCATGCCGACCGTAAATTCCAGTATCTCGTTCGCCTGATACTGGCGTTCCACAGTCTCATAGTACTTCCCGTCCCGGTAGTCCATCACCCTTGGATCACCGAACTCTTTGAAGTACACCTCTGTCCCGCCGACCGTCTGCTTATACTTCCGAAATTTCTTTTTCCGAATGATTGTCCGGCCCCGATAATTATACGTGTAATCAGCATAACCAAGCGGTTTCGTCTTGCGGACGGATGGTGTATCTTCAATGAAATCCAACTGTACTACGTCACCGGCAAGGTCACGGATCACCTCACAGTAAGCGATTCCATACTTCTCCCTCGCCTCAATAATATCCTCAAATACCTCTTTCGTGTCGCGTGTGATATCCAGCAGATTTACCACGTCCTGCAGTCGTGCCCATTCCGCTTGTGCCTCTGGCGTATCCTCCTGATCGTCATCGCGGTACCGGATCCCAATGCCGTACCCTGCGATATTGGACCGATACGCCCGGACGCACTGCGGGAGAATGGCAGAGTTCTTCACCATCTCGCCGAGGCTCTCAAGTGGCAGAGGCGGTTCCAACCAGTCTGATGCAGAATGCTCTTCGCCCTCCTTGATCTGTACAGGCGTTTCCGCCTTAATGATGCTTGCCCGGATGACCGGGAGCTTCTTCTCTTCCACGCTGTTACCTCCTCTTTGTCGGGAAACAAGTAAGCAACATACAGTCCGCCTCATCCGGTGAATGCAGGCCGCGCTCTTTCATTTCCTTCTTTGATTCCACTTTGATTTTCCCCGCGCAGTATCCGTATTTCCTGCTGGAAAACTGTCCTACCAGATCCGCGTCATCCGGCAGCACGAGGGAGGGGGGCTTCTCGTTCCCTTCTTCGTCAAATGGCTGTATCATCTCTCGGACAATGCTCATCATGTAGGTGGTCGTGTCATAGTAATACTTGTGGCGGATCGGCTGCCCGAAATGGACCGGTACCACAACCATCGTCTTGTACTCCTCCGGATGCGCGCGTTTCGCTGCTCTCAGTTGGTCTGTCACGCCTCCTCCTACGCCGCCATCATCAATCTTCACGCAGACATTCCCTGTGAACCGGTACAACCCAGTAAGCATTTTGTAGAGCTGCAGGATGTTCCCCGCTGTCCAGGTAGTGTCCTGGCCGTCGTATTTCTTGTAGAACCTTGCCACCTCATTGATCTTGTAGCCTATGCATGTCTTGTCGTCACCAAACCGTGCGACGTCGCACCCGATGTCGATCGTCTCCACACCAGATCGATCAATGATCTTCTCACCCGCTGCATTATAGTACAGCCCCAGTGCCTTCGCTGTCGCATCGTACGGCTCTGTTTTGATGCTCTGTTCAATCCAGGCGAGACGCATGAACACATCATCTTCCTGCTCCGGGAATTCGCCATACACGCGCACCCGCACAACATTGCTGTTCTTGCCGTACTTGCGGATCAGCGACTCAATATTTTCTTTGTTCGTCCGGTTGCTGTCCAAGGAAGAAACCGTCTTCCTGGCATAGAGGTCAGCATCTGCAGTAAACGCATCGTAGAATATCCCAGAGGTACGCGTAGGATTCCCGCACAGTAGAAGTTTATTGTTCGCGCCAGACAGTGTACCAAGGATTGCCTCCATGATCGGATCAGCTACACCGGAAGCCTCATCCACGATGAAAAACATGTTGTCCTCATGAAAACCCTGCATGTTCTCTGGTTTTGTGGCTGTCCTTGCCACGCCGAACCACCGCTTCTCATTCCCGGCCATATAGACATAGGTCTTTGTCCATTTCAGCAGTTTGGGAAGGATAGGGGAATTCGCCATCCATTTCGCGATCTCCGACCAAAGCACGTCGTTAAGCTGCTGTCTGGTCGGAGCAGTTGCCACCACACGGGCGTAGGGGAAGCACAGCAGGAACCAGAGAAAGAGTGCTGCCTGCAGCGCCGTCTTGCCTACGCCCTGGCCGGACTTGACTGCCGTCTTTGGGTTCCTGGCAACGTCTCGCATAACCTCTTCTTGCCAAGGATCCGGACTGAATTGTAGCACTTCCCGGCAGAAGAGAGCCGGATCACGCCGCCATGCGGACTTGCGCTTCCGAACAGCTGCCGCAAGCCGTTTATCAACCATCGGCATCTCCCCCCTCCAGTATGCCAGTGATCCATGCCTCCGCCGCATCGTCTGCGGCTTCCTCTGTCTTAGTCTTTGCCCGCATTGCATCAATCCGCGCACGCTGCTCCTCGGTGGCAAGCTCCCAGTTCTTATGCAGCATCTCATCATACTGTCGGAGCAGGCTGCGGAATTCCGCCTGCGCCCTGGCCTGGCCCTTCAGGAATTCAAGCTGCTTATCCCATGCCTGCTGCACCTCCCAGCGCTCCCCGATGATTTTTCCTTTCCTCTCCTCTACCTTTTCAATGGTCTTGTCCTGCTGGTCCTTTACATACGCAATCTGCTGTGCACGGATAATCGCCGTATACGCCAGTTGGATCTGATGCCAGAGCAGGTCCAGCGGATCAGCCTGTTCAATTGCATTAAAAATCTCCCGGGTTTCCTCCGGGAGATACTTGCTGAAGAAGCCATACTTCTCAGCGTTTTTATTCTGCTTGGGAGCGCCGCCGGTATTGCCAGCTGCATTCTTATTACCTGACGGGGCTCCCCGCTTTTTATTTGCAACGTTGCATTCCGCGTTTGCAACGTTGCAATCCCATTTGCCCCTATTCTTCCAGCTCCGGATCGTCCCCTCTGGCAGATTTAGTTGACTTGCAATCTCAACCAATTTCATGCCTTTCAGGTACATCTCCTTAGCCTGTCCGATTCGTTCGTCTGGCTTCCGTGGCACTCACCTCACCTTCCTTTTGAGTTGTTTTGGAAATGGAAAAGAGACAGTTCGTGGCTGCCTCTTTCTTAAATCGCTTGCCTGCTATATTTCAAGTAACCCTATATTAGACTTCAAAACATCGATGCATTCCGCTCGCCGTATCTCGCCGCTTATATATTTTTCGAATAATTTAAGCAGCGTTGATGTATCAACAATCAGACTGCCATTTCTTTTTGCTAAGTTAATTTGGTTTGCATGCACCGATTCTCTCACTGATACTGGTTTATTTTTTTGGTGATTTATAATCAACAGCGATGATATATTCTTCTCATCCATCTCTTGATGTTCATCTCTGTATGACTGATAATGAACATCAAGTTGCGATACATTCTCATTCTTTACATTATGATTCACTCCTTTAATCTCACCAATAAATACATGCTTATCAATTTCAAATAAAAAGTCCTCTTTCTTTTTGTCCTCAAATTTGGACAAATCACACCCTAGCATTTCTGTCAGTATTTCAAATACCACTTCGACAAGCTCATCTCCAGTAGTATACAATATCGATTTATACCTTTTATTCTTATTAATTGACATTATTGCACTATCAATTACCTGATTTGCCGCTCTAATGATTTCAGTATTCTGTCTGATAATCTCATACTGCTTATCATCATCAAACATCCTTATCTCCTTTAGCCATTCTGGCTCTTCCTGTTTGTCTACAATTAGTCCAATTTCTTTTAAAAAGCCTATCACTTTGCTATACGTATGTAATTGCAAAAAAGAAAGTATTATACGCTCCTTTCGAACTGTTGTTACTTTCTCACTTTTTACAGATTTAGTTAACACTTCTCCCCAATCATCAGAAATATCAAAATAAAAAGATGCTGATATATCCTCTCCGCAAATCCTTGTTCTTGTATTTTCGTAAACAATTCTAGTGGTTTTTATATCTTCATAAAGAACCGACAAAATATCATCCTTCATATTTGAAATTATATCTTTTAATTCTGTATACACATTTCTACCATACTCTATATATGAAAACTTGCAATTGTTTGGAAGCAGAATAATAATTATTGACTTTTTGCATCCATAAATCATATGTCTCAAACTGCTAAAGTCTGAAATCATATCTATGCTATTAGTGTTGGCTCGTGAATACTCCCAAATGCCTTCATTATTTAAATCTATAATATTTATCTCAAATTCATCTAAGGACCGTGCATCATGCAACCTGTTAACAATCACACCAGCACCAGATAAATTTGTCTCGCTTCCGTCATACGTTAATACCTGTATCATACTTTCCTCCCCACAACCATTTTTTCCATCATACTACAAAATGCCCCATATTTCTATAGGGCATTTCAAAAAAATGTTATGGGGTCTCCTCGTGGGAGAATCGGAACGCCAGGATTCGAACCTGGGACACACGGCCTATAAAGCCGCCGCTCTCCCGACTGAGCTACGTTCCGATGAACCAGCTAAGCTAAATGGCCAAGGACAGGACTTGCACCCGCTCCCACAATGCCCTTACGCACGATCAGGCAATGTATAGGCACCCCGTCCGTACTCGTTGGCGCTTACTGCAGTAGCGCTTTCCTTTCCGGTGGATCATGGCCATATGGCGGTTTTAGTCCATTTCCGCCAACTTATACCACCACCGATAGGGTCGGTTTGGATTTATCTCGACGGCCTTCTGGTTTTTTAGTGCCTTGGCGATGCCGTCTGAGCCAGAATCAGCAGCTGCGCTGTGACACGCAGCCGCCGCATATGGAAAAGAATGAAAACCATGCTGCCAATTTTGTCAAGGCCAGCTGCCAGGCCGTGGCACCCAGCAGCCGTCAATGGGAGAGAACGATGAACAATCTGTACTGTTCTGCTGCTTCCAGTCTACACTATAACATATGGAATCGTGACATGTGTGACATTCGTGACAAATTTCAATTATTTTTCATGAATCTCTCAAATTCTTTTTTCAGCGAATTTTCCGTTGCCGGCCCTCCAAGTTTCTCTGCAGTCTCCCTCCACGTCAGTCCTTCGAACAGTTTATACCGGATGATCCTCTGCATCCGCATCGGGATCCCGCCCATCCACTCCTCGACCTGCAGCTTCAGACTCTCCGCATCGGCTTTCCGCTCCGTAAGGATCCGTTCCTCCTCTTCCAACATCCGTTTATCCGACACATGCTCCGCTATACCCTCGATCCGGAAACTGCGCGCCTCATATGGCCATTCCGGGTTGCTGCCCCGGACAGCATCCTGCAGCACTACACCTTTACGCTGCCTAATCTTCCGGATGTCCGCCTCTGTCTCCCGGATCAGTTCGCATGCGTCTATGTAGTCCAGTAAAACTTGCTTGTCCATCGGTACCGCCTCCCTTACTTCTTTCATACGGCTTATGCCGCATGTGCCACCGTGCTGATTCTGGGATCACCTGCTCACGCATCCGGTCAATATCTGCCTGCTGGCAATGTTCCCGCAGCATCATATCCTCGTCCTCATACGGTAAGATCAATCACCTTACGCTCCTTTCCCCGTGCTCAACACGGATTCCAGCCACCCCGCCCGCTCCTCCAACTGCCCGAGCTTCCACGACAGGACTGCCTGCTCCACGTTATCCTCAGCCGCTTCCAGCTGCCGCCTGGTATTCGCTGCCCTCGCCCGGATATCATCCAGCCGCTGCGCATGATGCACAACTGCCATATAAAACGCACTGTCTTCCTTCGCACAGATTATCATCATAGTTGCAGAAGCCGTACTGCTGATGGATACACTCAAATTCTTTGCATACATTATCCGTTTTCATATTCAATCATTTTCCTTCCTCGAAATCATAGCTACTGTTCCGGAATCTCGTATATTTTCGGCAGTACAAATAGTGCTTCTTCTACATCCGACGTTCCTCGAAAAATAGCTGGGCTGTATGGTCGATGAATATATTCGCCGTATTTGCTGAATATTTCAGAAACAATACACTTTGCCCTGTCTTCCGTTGTGAAATCCCCAAGCTCCCAGTAATCATACTCTTCATCGCCGTACCATGCGAGGATGCGGAATTTTTTTTCATTAACTCCTTCGCCTTTCTTCGATTCTTTGTGCTTATATACTGTGATGGAATGGATTTGATCCAGATTTACAATCATATCTTTGTTCTGCCCTAATATCAGCATCTCTAATTCTCCTCTCTAAGCCAGGAGAGTAAATCTCCGTAGCTATCACGCACATCATTTTCCTTTTCTCCAAACCAGATACATTTGTACGGTTCCTCAG
>DKWE01000044.1:0-26387 GCA_002491565.1 Lachnospiraceae bacterium UBA7160
TGCGTAGTGGTGCCTGCGAAGCAGACATGTTAGTTTAGAAAGGAAGTCAATTATGGAACGGAATCGAAAGGCGCTTCTCCTGAACCGACTGAAAACCTATTTTTCCAAGCCGCAGAATGTGATCCTTCTGCTGTTTGGAATTGTGCTTTCCTTCACTACGATTGCGCCCATTGTCGCGATTGTGAAGGATACGTTTCAGATTCACCCGGGTACCATCGACGCCCATCTGGCTGGAAAGGCCAGCGGTTATACGGTGCTGAACTACGTGGATCTGTTTACCAGCCGTCTGGCAAGGACAAATCTCTGGAAGCCACTCTGGAACACCCTGCTTCTGGCGGTGCTGACCTGCCTGATTTCCATTCTCTACGGAGGGCTTTTTGCCTTTTTGGTGACTAGGACGAATCTGAAGTTCAAGAAATATCTGAGCTCTATTTTTATTTTCCCCTACATCATGCCGCAGTGGACGCTGGCTGTGGTGTGGCAGAATCTTTTCAACAGCAACAAGATAGTGGGAACCTCTGACGGCCTTCTGGCGTCGCTTTTTGGAGTGCTGATGCCAAAGTGGTGGTGCCAGGGATTGTTCCCGAGCGCGGTAGTGCTGGGGCTTCACTATGCGCCATTTGCCTACATCCTCATCGGCGGTATCTTCCGGAATATGGATGCGAATCTGGAGGAAGCGGCAACGATCCTGGATACTCCGAAGTGGAAGACAATGTTCCGGATCACACTGCCGATGGTGAAACCGGCGATCCTCTCCACGATCCTGCTGGTGTTCGGAAGCGCGATGGGGAGCTATCCGGTGCCGCATTACCTTGGGCTGACTACGCTCTCTACGAAGTATATTTCCATGAATTCGAAGTATACCGGCGAGGCAAGTATCCTGGCAATCATTATGATGGTTTTCGGCGTGGCGATACTCACAATGAACCAGGTGAGCCTGAAGAGCCGGAAGAATTACACGACCGTCACTGGAAAATCGGGGCAGATTTCAAAGATCAGCCTGGGGAAGATCGGAAAATATGTGATTGGGGTGGTATTTATCATTCTCACCTTCTTCACCAGCATTTTCCCGATTCTCTCCTTCGCGTTTGAGACGTTCCTGCCGAACCCGGGAGACTACAGCTTCCTCTACACAGGAAATATCAGCAACCTGACGACCAAATGGTGGATTACTCACGAGAACATTACAGAAAACGGCATGTATGGCCAGAAGGGAATTCTCTACAATTCCACGATCTGGGATGCGTTTCTCGGTACGCTTCTTGTGGCGGTGTGCTGCGCCCTGATTGCGGGCACGATCGGGACGCTGATCGGCTACGCGGTGGCGAAGAACCGGAGGAGCAAATGGGCCAGCTATGTGAACGGCGTGGCATTTCTTCCGTATCTGATGCCGTCCATCGCGGTAGGGGCAGCTTTCTTCATCCTGTTCTCCAACGAGCACGTGAATCTGTTCAACACCTATACGCTGCTGATTATTACCGGCTCAATCAAGTACATACCATTTGCGAGCCGGAGTGCGCTGAACTCGATGCTGCAGCTGAGCAATGAGATCGAGGAGGCGGCGATTATCCAGGATATTCCCTGGCACAAGCGAATGACACGGATCATCATCCCGATCCAGAAGTCGTCGATTATCAGCGGTTACATGCTGCCGTTTATGACGTGCTTAAGAGAGCTGTCGCTGTTTCTGCTGCTGTGTACGCAGGGCTTCATACTCTCGACTACGCTGGACTATTTCGATGAAATGGGACTGTATGCGTTCTCCAGCGCGATCAACCTGATCCTGATCGTAACGATCCTGATCTTCAATACACTGGTAAATAAGCTCACCGGAGCGAGCCTTGACAATGGAATCGGAGGAGGTAACTGATATGCCGGAAATCAAACTGACAAATGTGACAAAACGCTGGGGTAAATTTTTCGGGGTCGATCACTTGAGTCTGGACATCCCGGACAATTCCTTTATCACGCTTCTGGGGCCGTCCGGCTGCGGGAAGACAACGATCCTCCGCATGATCGCGGGCCTCGAGACACCGACGAGCGGGCAGATCAAAATCGGGGACCGGGTGGTGTTCGACAGCGACGCGGGAATCAATGTGCCTGCCAACAAGCGGAAGGTGGGCTTCCTGTTTCAGAACTATGCGCTCTGGCCCAACATGACTGTGTACCAGAACATCGCTTTTGGCCTGAACAACATCAAAGAAGAGCTGCCGAGAATTGATTTTGAGGCAAAGAAGCATGCAGACCTGATCCGCGCGCTGCGGAGTGGTAAGAAGATCCGGGAGCTTGTCGAGGAGTGCCGGGACAAGAAGGGGAAGCTCGACATGGATAAGGTGTACCTGAAGCTGATCGATGCGTTCACCCTGTCGATTTTCACGGCGAAGACACTCTATGGATACAAGATCCAGGAGGCGGCGGACCCGGATGCCGCTGCAAAAAAGAAGGCGGCGGAGCTGGAGCAGACGCTGAACGCTTTGAAGAATACTGCTGCCCAGAAAGGCATCGCCTGGAATGAAAGTTTTGAAGAAGTGCGGGGTGGAAAGGTACAGACAGAGGTCCGCCGACTCACAAAGGAAGAGATCGATCTCACGGTCCGCCGGGTATCCCGCGTCGTAAAGATCGGCATGTTCATGGACCGCTATCCGGCAGAGCTCTCCGGAGGCCAGCAGCAGAGAGTGGCGATCGCCAGAACGCTTGCTCCGGAGCCGGAGGTGCTCTTCATGGATGAGCCGCTGTCAAACCTGGACGCAAAGCTCCGCCTGGAGATGCGCTATGAGCTTCAGCGGCTTCATGTGGAGACCGGGAGCACCTTCGTCTACGTGACGCACGATCAGATGGAGGCGATGACGCTGGCAACGCGTATCTGCCTGGTGAACAACGGGGTGCTGCAGCAGTACGACAAGCCTCTGGACGTCTACAACCGCCCGGCAAATCTGTTTGTGGCAGACTTTGTGGGCAATCCTTCGATCAATTTCGTGGAAGGGAAGGGGAAGCAGGCCGCCGATGGAAGCATTTCCCTCTCGATTCTTGGGGGAATCCAGGCTGTCTTCCGTCCGGAAAAGGGTCTGAAGCTTTCGAAGTGGTTTGAGGAGCGCGACCGGGCCGAGGCCGCCGCAGAGCGTGCCAGAGCGGAGATGCTTAAGGATAAAAAGGCGGTGGAGAAGAGCAATAAGGATGAGACCTTCCGCTACCATGTTCAGAAGGTGGAGGAGGACGACTACAGCATCGAGGACGAGCCGGTTCTCACGAATGAGGATCTGGTGCTGGGGATTCGCCCGGAATGCCTGCATCTTGCGGAAAGCGGCGGGCTGGATGCCACGGTGTACGGCGCGATGCCTACCGGTATGGAGTCCACGCTGAAGCTCCGGGTGGGGGACTTCCTGCTCACAAGCGTTGTGTTCGGAAGTGTTACGTACCAGATCGGGGCCAAGGTTCATCTCACCGTCCGCGGAACAGATATCCTGCTCTTTGACCGGAAATCCGGGAAGTGTATTTCTTCCGGGGAGCTGACGGTTTAGAAATAGTTGTCAAAAAGGGTAGTGAAAGAGGCAGCTTTTTCACTACCCTTTTTTCTTGTAATGGTAAAGAAAGGAAATCCTGGAGCGGCAGATCTGCAGGTGATTTTGTTTTACGGGAAGCAGTATCTGTTTGCACGGATAACTTTGTATAGAAGTCAATAAAAATTTAAAATGTATGATGTAGAAATGTAGAAAAAATGCTATACTGGTATAAATATTACTAGTCTCGCGTCACTGTCCCGCGAGGGCGCTGAATGCCCAGTGTTGCTGAGCCCTGGGTTAATGGCATAATGGGGGTGATTTTGTGACAACAAAAGAATACTTGACGGCAAGAAAATCGAAAAACTGGAAATTCAACAGGGTTGTGGATGGAACCGCTTTCGAACATGTGAACAGAATTCATCCCATTAAGCAGAAAATGGTGAAAGAAATCGTTGAGGCAGCCATGAAGGATACACAGGTTGAGAGGCTTATTATTTTTGGCAGCTCCACTCGATATGACTGCGATATAACCAGCGACTTGGATATCTGTATTGACTGGAAAAAAGACTGCTATGATGAGGATGGAGTATTAAAACCGTTTACAAGAAATATGCGTCGGCAGATATCAAGAATTACGCAGGGAAAAGCGGATGTTGTAAATTATGATTATCTGGATGGAACAGTTATTGAGGAAGCGGTAAAGGAAGGAGTGGTAGTATATGAGCACCATGTATAGCAGGTCGGCTGCCATGTTCCAACAGTCAAAAAATGCTTTGAAACACAGCAGGCAATTGAGTTTTTGATGAAGGCTATTTTATTGGAAAATGGTATTGTATACAACAAATCTCATGATATACGATATTTATTATCTTTGATGGAGGAAGCAGACGGAGAAAAATAATTTACCAATTTCACCAAAAGGCTTGTATATAAGAAAGATCTATTGTATAGTATAGACAAAGAATCCGAGCTTTTCCGGAGGGGAAAAGCCGATGGGTATTGTCCGATGAATCAATGCCTCCCGTGTTTGGAAAGGATTTGAGATACTGTTGTGAGCAGGAGTTCGTTCTTTTTCAGAAGGGAGGCATTTTTATGGGTACAGGGTACAATGGAAAGATCGCCAGAATCAATTTGACTACGGGGGAAATCACGACGGAGACGTTGGATTTGGAGCTGGCAAAGAGATTTATCGGGGGACGCGGGCTTGGAACCAAGATTCTGTATGATGAGGGTGTGGCGAAGGTGGGGCCGCTGTCGCCGGAGAATAAGCTGATTTACATAACGGGGCCGATGACAGGCACGAAAGCGCCGACCGCAGGACGCTATATGGTGGTCACAAAGTCTCCTCTGACCGGGATGATTGCAAGCTCAAATTCCGGGGGAAAATGGGGCGGCAAGCTGAAGTATGCGGGCTGGGATGCCCTGATCGTAGAAGGAAGGGCAGAAAAGCTGTCCTACATTAATGTTGAAGATGAGAAGATAGAGATTCTTGACGCACAGAGGTATGAAGGCATGATGAGCGAGAAGCTGGATGAAGAGCTGAAGAAGGTACATCCTTCCTGCTCGGTTCTGAATATCGGACCGGCCGGCGAGCATCAGGCTCTGTTAGCGGCGATTATGAACGACAAAGACAGAGCGGCGGGACGAAGCGGTGTCGGCGCGGTGATGGGTTCGAAGAATCTGAAGGCGATCACAGTGTCTGCACAGAGAACGGTAATTCCGGCGGCGGATGAGGAGGCTTTAAAGGCCGCTTTTGAAGATTGCCTGAAGCTGATCCGGGAGAATGGCGTGACTGGCGGGGGACTTCCGACCTACGGGACGGCCGTCCTGGTGAACATTATCAATAATACCGGCTCCTTCCCAACAAGGAACTGGCAGGAATCTTACTTTGAGCAGGCCGATGATACCTCGGGAGAGACGCTGAAGGAGAAATACCTGGTAAAGAATGCGGCGTGTCATCGGTGTCCGATTGCATGCGGACGTGTGGTGAAGGTGGGAGACAAGGTAGTAGGCGGACCGGAATATGAACCGCTCTGGGCTTACGGCGGCAATTGCGGGGTCAACGATCTGAATGCGATTGACGAGGCGAATATGTGGTGCAATGAGTATGGGCTGGATGCGATTTCTACCCCCTGTACCATTGCAGCGGCGATGGAGCTGTACGATAAGGGCATCATTACAGAAGAGGAGTGCGAAGGCATGCCGCTTGCATGGGGCAGCGCCGCCGCTATCGTAGAGTGGACGAAGCGGATGGGCGAGGGCAGGGGAAAGCTTGCAAGGCTGATGGCGGACGGTTCCTACCGCCTTTGCGAATATTATCAGCATCCGGAAATTTCTATGAGTGTAAAGAAGCAGGAGATGCCCGCGTATGATGCCAGAGGGATCCAGGGAATCGGAATTACGTATGCGACCAGCAACCGCGGCGGCTGCCATGTCCGCGGGTATATGATTTCTCCGGAGGTGCTTGGGCTGCCGGAGCAGCTTGACCGCACGTCGGTGGAAGGAAAGGCGAAATGGTGCATGATTTTCCAGGACCTGACGGCTGTGATTGACTCGATGGGGCTGTGTCTGTTTTCTTCCTTTGCGCTGGGCGCGCCGAATTATGCGGCGCTGCTGAATGCCGGAACAGGGACTTCTTACACCCCGGAGGAGCTGCTGGTGGCAGGAGAACGCATCTACAATCTGGAGCGTCTGTTTAACAAGGCTGCAGGGATGAGGCCGGAGGATGACCGGCTGCCGAAGCGTCTGATGGAGGAGCCAATCCAGAACGGGCCTTCGAAGGGGCAGAGAAGCCGGATCGATGTGACGCTTCCGGAATATTACAAGGTCCGGGGCTGGGAGAATGCATTTCCGACGGAGGAAACGCTGAAACGCCTGGGGCTTGAGGCATAGAGACCGACTTTTGCGCAGGATTTGCAGAGGCTTCTGAAATGTCTAAGTTTGGTTTGCAGACGGTACTTTCTGAAGCATATGGGCTGGAAGGTGTTTTGTTTGCAGGCTGGCTTTTCGGGAGTCTATGTCTGCATAGTGAAAAGCGTATGAGAGGATTCGCAGGTCAGGAGGCAGGGATGATCGAAGTAAGGCTGTTTGCGACCTTCCGGGAGGGCCGGAAGAAGATTTACCAGATGGATGCGGAAGGGCTTGAGAAGGCATCGGATGTGCTGGATCTTCTGCAGATCCCACGGGAAGAGGTGGCGATTTATCTGATCAACGGCCGTCATTCTTCCGTGGAGGATAAGATTCAGGACGGGGATGTGCTGGCCATATTCCCGCCGGTGGGAGGCGGATGAGAGAACGCTTTTTATGGAAGAAATGTGACATATCCTATATGACGTTACGCGGACAAAAATTTTTTCTGAGAATATTGCAATCCCTAAAGTCATATGCTAGAATAGCAATAGAAAAAGGGCATCTGCCGGAAACAGATACCCTTTAGGCACTCCGATAGACGGTTTGCCCGATATTTATAAGTTTGCAGATTAGCCGCATCCTTTGGTCGGGGGCGGCTATTTCTGCGTCTTTCCATGATGAAATCCTATCGTATATCCAATTCCGAAGCAAGTGCCGCATAGTGACAGCACCGCTATCAGACCTTCCATAGTCAGCATAACACATGCCCTCCTTTCCCAGATTCCCTTTCGGGTTTCTATGTAAACGGAGGGTCGCAGTCCCTCCGGGAGAGGGCAAACCGCCTGCCATCTTGGTAGTACCCGAAGAGATTATATCACAGGATTTTTGACTCTGCCAACTATTTCTTTGACTTTTCTCATAAAGAATTTGCAATCATCAGAGCATACGTTTCATCCGTGGAGACAGAGCTGTAGCTGGACAGTGACGGAGATGAGAACAAATTTCACGAAAAGACTTGTATATATGGATGGCTTACTGTATACTATAGACAAAGGATCCGAGCTTTTCTGAACGGAAAGGTCTTCGAGTATGCGTGGAAAGGAACGGCAGGGATTTTTGAAATGCAGGTGCGATGGCGCAGGCAGGCATTTCAGAAATCCCTGTTTGTATAGGGAGGCAGGGGATGACGAAGCGGTATCAGAGGCAGGAAGCGATTGACAGGATTGGGACTGAGGAGCACAGGATGCCTGAGCAGTATCAGAGGCAGGAAGCGATTGCCCAGACCGGGACTGAGGAGCACAGGATGCCTGAGCGGTATCAGAGGCAGGAAGCGATTGACAGGATCGGCACAGGGGGACAGCGGCGACTTGCACGGGCGCGTGTGACCGTAGCTGGCGCAGGCGGGCTTGGCAGTCCGGTGCTGACCTATCTCGCCCAGGCCGGGGTTGGTACACTGCGTCTGATCGACTTCGATACCGTGAGTCTGTCGAACCTGAACCGGCAGTTTTTGTACACCGAGAACGATCTGGGAAGGAAAAAGGCCGATGCGGCGAAGGAGCGGCTGGAGCTTCTGAATTCCGAGATCCGGGTGGAGGCGCTGGACGCGAAGCTGACGGAGGAAAATGCGGAGAAGCTGATCGGGCATGCGGACGTTGTTGTGAACTGCCTGGACAGCATTTCAGCGCGGCTGCTGGCGGAGGAGGTCTGCATCCGGAAGCGCATCCCGCTCGTGGAGGGTGGCATCAGCGGATTCTTTGGATTTGTAATGTGTGTGGGAGGCGACGGACCCTGTTTGGAATGTCTGGGCTATGACAGATCGATGGATCGGTCAGAAGGCTGCCAGGACAGTGACAGGTCAATGAACCGGGGAACAGAGCGTCGGAAGGGTGACAGGCTGCCGGACCGGCCAGAAGGCTGCCAGGACAGTGACAGGCCAATAAACCGGATAACAGAACGTCGGAACGGTGACAGGCTGCTGGACCGGCCAGTGGAGTCTGTGGGTGGTGACAGGCTGCCGGATCAGGAGACGGCAGTCCCCGCGCTGGGGGCAGTGGCCGGAGTGATCGGCAGCCTGCAGGCGGTAGAGTGTCTGAAAATCCTGCTCGGAACAGACGGGCCACGTTATGGAAGAATGCTCCAGTATGACGGAATCAGTGGGACTCTGGAGGAAGTGCTGGTAAAGAGGAAGGAGGACTGCCAGCTCCACCGGAGGGCAGAGGCAGGTGTGGAAGTGAGAAGGCGGAGTGAGAAAGAGACTTGCCGTGGGCAGTAGCAAAAACAGCGTGAGAGAGAGACTTGCCGTGGGCAGTAGCAGAAACAGTGTGAGAAAAAAATGTTGTGTGTGAAAGTAGACTGAGAAAAGAGAGGCGGCTGTGTACAGGAGTATGGAGCGGACGGGGAGTGCATGGTGTTGTGGAAACGGCCTGTGAAAAGAAGTGACTGTGAGAAGCGGTTTGGAAATCGCTGAAGAAAAGAAGCAGACAGGTACAGAGCTTGAGAAAATTTCTGAGATGCAGAATTGCTCTGTGCAGCAGAATAAAAATGAAGGAGGATACTGGATATGAATAGAAGGTTTACAGCAGTATTGGCGATAGCAGCAAGTGTAGCTATGTTAGGAAACTGTGCGACAGCGGAAGAGACAGAAGCAAAGGAGGCGAAGGGCCGCCTGATGATGGCGACCACGACGAGTACGGCGGACACGGGGCTTCTGGATTATCTGGCTCCGATTTTCCTGGAGGATACGGGCTGGGAGCTGCAGTGGGACGCGGTAGGCACCGGGGAGGCGCTGAAAATGGGTGAGAACGGCGATGTGGATATCGTTCTCGTCCATGCAAAGGCGAGTGAGGAAGAATTTGTGGAGAGCGGATTTGGCGTAGAGCGGTTTCCGGTCATGTATAATGATTTTATTGTAGTGGGACCAGAGGAGCCAATTGAGGCGACAGATGATATCGAAGCCGTATTTACACAGATTACGGAGGAGAACCTTGCATTTGTGTCCAGAGGGGATGATTCCGGCACCGACAAAAAGGAAAAGAAGATCTGGGCAGCCCTGGAACTGGAACCAACGGGAAATGAGAATTATGTGGAATCCGGCCAGGGCATGGGCGCTACGCTGACTATGGCGGACGAGATGCAGGCGTACTGTCTAACGGACCGCGGCACATTCCTGAAGCTGAAGAAGGACGCGGATGTGGCGCTGGAGCTGGAAATTGTCTGTGAGGGCGCAAAGGATCTTCTGAACCAGTACGGTGTGATCGCGGTCAATCCGGAGAAGTATCCGGAAGTAAATAACGAAGCAGCCAATGAATTTATCGAGTGGATCTGCTCGGATGAGGTGCAGGAGCTGATCGGAGAGTTTGGCGTGGAGGAATACGGACAGGCACTGTTTACACCGAATGCAGGCACTGAAAATTAGAAATGAATGGGATAGAAAATCTGGTTAACCGTCTTTTTTCGGATGTGGGAGTGTATGATGCCATCCGGGTGACGCTTTGTATGTCGGTGTGCTCTACACTCCTTTCCTCCGTGTTTGGTATCGCGCTGGGACTCACCCTGGAACGGTTTTCATTTCCGGGGAAACGGATCGTGGTGCGCATCAACCGCACCCTGATGGGCGTGCCCCCGGTGGTCGTCGGACTGGTAGTCTATATGCTGATCATGCGCAGAGGACCGCTGGGATTTCTGGGGCTTTTGTTTACGGTGAGGGGGATGATCCTTGCGCAGACGCTGATCATTACCCCGATCATCTGCGGGATGACGTATTCCTATGCTGTGAAGACCGCGCCTGCGGTACGCGTGTTTGCGAAAACGATGGGAGCCTCCCGCCTGCAGACTTCCCTGCTGCTGGTGAAGGAGATGAAATACGAGCTGTATTTTGCGATGATTTCCGGCTTTGGGCGCTCGATCAGCGAGGTGGGTGCGGTGATGCTGGTGGGAGGAAATATCAAAGGGAATACCCGCACGATGACGACGGCGATTGCGCTTTTGAAGAGCCAGGGGATCTTTCACGAGGGCCTGACGCTCGGACTGCTGTTGCTTGCCATGGCTTTTGTGATCCAGTGCCTCGCGGATTTCTTACGCAGGGAGGTGCGGGAGGAGGAGAACTACTGAGGCAGGCAGAAGCCAGCTGCGGGAAGGATGACAGAAGCAGGCAGAAATCGTTGCGGAGAGAATAGCAGAAGCAGGCAGAAATCGTTGCAGAGAGAATAGTAGAAGCAGGCAGATACCACTGCGGAAAAATGACAGGAGCAGGCAGATGCCACTGCGGGAAGAATGACGGAAGCAGAACGGGTGCTGGCTGTGACGGGAATTGAGGAGAAAGGCGAACGTCATTTGCGATGAGAATCAGGAATCTGGAGAAGCGGATCGGAGACTTTCAACTGAAGATTGAGGATCTGACTATAGAAGAAGGAAAAATTCACGGCTTTGTCGGTGGAAACGGAAGCGGGAAAACGACGACAGCTAAGCTGATTATGGATATCATCCAGCCGGATGCGGGAAGAATTGAGTACGGCGGGCTAAAGCTGACGGACATTACGATGACCTCGCAGCGGCCCTATCTGCTTCATGACACAGTCTATGCGAATCTGGTCTATCCGTTGAAAATACGGGGGAGAAAGCCGTCGAAAGAGCAGATTCAGGAGCTGCTTGCTCTGTTTGGCATGCAGGATAAGGCAAAACAGTACGCCCGTAGCCTCTCAAGCGGAGAGCAGCAGAAGCTGTCGATGCTCCGCGCGATGATTTTCGAGCCGAAGCTGCTGATCATCGATGAGACACTTTCAAATCTGGACCCGGAGAGCGTAGAACAGTTCGAGAGGATGATTCTGGAGATCCAGAAAAAGCGGCCAGTGACCTGGATTATGATCAGCCACCGCCTGTCTCATCTGTACCGGCTTTGCGACAGAATGCACTTTTTTTCCTGTGGACGCGTGATTGCGAGCGGAACTGCAGAAGAGATTTTGTTTGCGAATGAGGAGCCGGAAATCCGCCGTTTTATGGCGAAGGAGCTGGTACAGCGGGGAGAATATGATCTGTGAGATGTTCACAAAATGTTTAATTCTAAAGCATAATTTTCATTGACAAAGTGGCAGAGTGAAGCAATGCGGTTCATCGCTGATCAAAGCTAACGTAGTTTAATGGAAAATCGGGCAAGAAGGTATGACTGAATGTAATCCGGTCAGTGCACGAATTTTCCAGTGCTGGGTATTTTGACAGCCTGCAAGGTGGAGGCATGAGGTGATATGGCAGCATCGCCGACCAAGGAAAACGCCGATGTATGGATTACCGGAGGAAAGGAGACACCGGGATGAGGTTTTTGAAAGTGGATTCGCTGGAACAGGCCAGAGAAAAGCTGCTGGCGTCCCTGCAGGAAGTTTTTACAAAAACAGAGCAGGTAAGGCTGCAGGAGGCGGCAGGCAGATGTCTGGCGGAGCAGGTATATTGCCCGGAGATGGTGCCGGATTTCCGGCGGTCGACGGTGGACGGCTACGCGGTGATGGCCCGGGATACCACTGGAGCGGGGGAGAGCATTCCGGTCTTTTTGGAGATCGTGGAGGAGATCGCTATCGGCCACCCTGCGGTTCATACGCTAAAGAGCGGCGAATGCACGTATGTTCCGACCGGAGGGATGCTCCCGGACGGGGCGGATGCCATGGTGATGGTGGAATACACGGAGCTGTTCGATGAAAAAAATGTGGCCGTCTACAGTACAGTTTCTCCGGGAACTGCGGTGGTGCAGGTTGGAGAGGACGCAAAAAAGGGGCAGCTCCTTCTGGATAAAGGCGCCCGGCTGGATGCGAAGAGCATCGGCGTGCTTGCCTCCATCGGGAGAAAACAGGTGGAGGTGTTCCGTCCGTGGCGTCTGACGGTTGTGTCGACGGGGGATGAGCTGGTCCTTCCGGGCGAGGAAAAGACGACATGCAAGATTTACGATATCAATACCAGCGCCCTCTGTACGCTGGCGCGGGAACATGGGATGGAGGTCGTGGAAGCGGTCACGCTCCGCGATGAAGAAGAGCTTTTGGAGCAGGTGCTTAAGAGGGCTTTGAAGAGCAGTGATATCGTGGTGATTTCTGGAGGAAGTTCGCAGGGCAAGAAGGACATGACGGCGGAGCTGATCGACAAGATCGCGAAGCCCGGTGTGTTCACGCACGGGCTGGCACTGAAGCCGGGGAAGCCGACAATCCTCGGAACAGATGAGGCGTCAGAGACCCTTCTTGTGGGACTGCCCGGACATCCGGTGGCGGCCATGATGGTATTTGAGCTGCTGATTATCTGGCTGCAGAAGCGGCTGTACGGAGAGAAGGAGAAGCCTGGCATCCCGGCAGTGCTGGAGTCGAATATCCCGGGAGCGCCCGGCAGGGAGACGTGCCAGATGGTGAAGCTGGTCCAATCGGAGGACGGTTATATTGCGCGTCCGGTGTTTGGCAAGTCCGGCCTGATGAGTACACTGACGCAGGCGGACGGATATGTGCTGCTGGAAGTGAACCAGGAGGGGCTGCGCAGCGGGGAACGGGTGATGGTGCACCTGCTGTGACGCCGAAGCTGACGCAATATCGGCAGTATGATGCTATTACATAAATTTGAAGATAAATACGAAATTGCTGAGCAGGTATAGGTATCTGGTAAAGCTCCGGAGGTGTAAAATATGGGAATGTATTTAAATAGCATTTCGCCGTATTGAAGAAATCCTGTCTGCTATGGTGGTGTATGGATTTCTTAGTTATTATAAAGGAAGGGTCTACATTCCGAATAAAGAATTGATGGATAAGTTTGACGAAATGCTCCGGATAGAGCCTTCGTTAGGTTATGTTTATAATCTGGCAAAAGAATCGGAACGGATGCTTAAGGCTACCCTATGCGGGGATACCGGCACAATGGAAGAGATACTTACCTACGCACACAATACGGAGACGCCAATTCTCTCCTATAATCATGAGGTGGAACTGGCAGCTATTGTGAACCTTATTTATCTTTCAGCCAGAGACAGATACCGTACGGAAAGAGAGGATAAAGCAGGAGTAGGGTTTGTAGATTTTATCTTTTATCCGGAAGAGAAAGGCGATACCTGCATGATACTGGAACTGAAGGTAAATCATACGCCGGAAGAGGCAATCCATCAGATCGAAGAGAAGCAGTACGTGCTGCGGTTTAAAGGAAAGTTGGGCGAAAAACCGAAATATATAGGAAAAATTCTGGCGGTTGGAATCGGTTATGACAAAGAAACAAAGATTCACAGATGCATGGTTAAGCCGCTAGTTTGATAGGGCAATTGCAAGAGTCGCGAATGCGGGCAGGAATCGCGGAGCAGATTATCGGAGGGGGCTGGCATACGCCGAAAGGATGTTACTATGGGAAAACGAAATCTATATCTGAAGACAACTCCGGTGGCGGAAGCACTGGAGATTTATATGGAGGCCGTCAAAGAGGCAGTAAAGCCGGAGCATGAGGTGATCCCGGTGACGGAAGCCCTGAACCGGGTCACAAGCCGGGCGGTCTATGCAAAGT
The DNA here is from genome assembly GCA_002491565.1 of Lachnospiraceae bacterium UBA7160. Classification (GTDB taxonomy): domain Bacteria; phylum Bacillota; class Clostridia; order Lachnospirales; family Lachnospiraceae; genus Choladousia. Next base: position 13,857 of record DKWE01000044.1, read on the forward strand.
ATTGCTCTCCGCTGTACAACTCCGCGGCGATGGATGGAATTGCAGTGGTGGCCAGGCGGACGGAGGGCGCCAGTGAGTTTCATCCGGTGGAGCTGGTGCTGGGGGAGGACTACAAAATTGTGGATACCGGGGATCCGATCAAGGATCCGTATGACGCGGTGATTATGGCGGAGGACCTGCTGGAGACGGACTGCGAGGGCCGTGTGAGGATTATCGCTCCAGCGGCTCCCTGGCAGCATATCCGGCCGATCGGAGAGGATATCGTGGCGGGAGAGATGATCCTTCCGGGGCATCACTGTATCCGGCCGATCGATGTGGGTGTACTGCTGTCGGCAGGCATTGTGGAGATCGAGGTTGTAAAAATGCCGCAGGTGGCAGTCTTTCCTACGGGGACAGAAATGATTGAGCCGGGGACAGAGCCGAAGGAAGGCGACATCATCGAGTCCAATTCACGGATGTTTGAGAATATGATCCGGTCTCAGGGAGCGCAGGCTGTGCGGTTTGCACCTCTGGCAGATAATTATGATATCATCCGGGACGCGGTTAAAAGCGCCGCAGAAAAATTTGATATGGTGCTTATCAATGCCGGGTCCAGCGCCGGGACAGAGGACTATACGGTGCATGTGCTGCGCGAGCTGGGAGAGGTGCTGATTCACGGCGTGGCGATCAAGCCGGGGAAACCGGTCATCCTTGCCATCGTGAACAACCGCCCGGTGATTGGGCTGCCGGGATATCCGGTGTCAGCGTTTATCAGTTTTGAGAACTTTGTAACTCCGGTGCTTGATTTTCTGGGGCAGAGAGTTGGAAAAAAGAACAAGACCGTGGAGGCGGTCATCTCCAAACGTCTGGTATCGAGCCTGAAGCACAAAGAATATGTCCGCGTGAAGGTGGGCTGCGTCGGAGACAAGATAGTCGCGGCGCCGCTTGCCAGAGGGGCAGGGGCAGCGATGTCGCTGGTGCGGGCGGACGGCTTCTGTGTGATCGAGCAGAACAGCGAGGGCTGCGAGGCGGGAGAAACGGTACAGGTGGAGCTGTACCGTGACCTGGAGGAGATCCGGAATACGGCGGTTATCATTGGAAGCCATGATCTGATCCTGGATGTGATCGCGGATCTGATGCCGGACCGGTATCCGGGCATGCATGTGTCGAGTACCCATGTAGGAAGTATGGGCGGCCTGATGGCGCTTCGCCGCGGGGAGGCACATCTCGCGCCGGTGCATTTGCTGGATGAGGAGACGGGGAGCTACAACATTTCCTATATCCGGAAGCTGTTCCGGGAGCCGGTGGCGCTGATCAAGGGCGTGGGCCGCGTGCAGGGAATTATGGTGAAAAAGGGGAATCCGCTGCAGATTGGCGGAATCGAAGACCTGAAGGGAATTCGGTTTGTAAACCGCCAGAAGGGCGCGGGGACGAGGCTCCTGTTTGATTATAAATTAAGGCTGCTCGGAATCGCACCGGAGGAGATCAAAGGCTATGACAGGGAGGCGTCGACGCATATGGCAGTCGCCGCGCTGGTGGACAGTGACAGTGCGGACGCAGGCATGGGGATCCGCTCCGCTGCCACGGCGATGCAGCTTGACTTTATCCCGGTCGGAGAGGAAGAGTATGATTTTGCGGTGCCCGTCCGGTATCTGGAGCTGCCATTTATCAAGGCATTTATTGAGATATTGAAATGCAGCGAGTTTCATGAAAAGCTTGTGGAGCTGGGCGGCTATACCTGGGAGCATGCCGGAGAGGTCGTATATTGCGGGTGAGACATCCGGCGCAGTAAAACTGGGTCACACCTGGGAGCGTGAGAGGGAGACTGTGTATTGCGGGTGAGTCATCTGGTGGGACGGAATCTGAGTTACACTTGGGTTTTCCAGGCTGCGGGACGAAAGTCTGTGAATTTGCGTTTCTGATAGACAGCCGGGCCAGTCTGTTATAATATAAAGATATCGAACGGATTGATGCATGCTTTGTGTCTGCGCCCTGCTTCGGCAGGTGTCAGATGGCTGTTCCGCGTGTTGCAGTCCTGATAGTATGATATATAGAAAAGGAAGAGGTGATGCACATGCCGACAGAGTATGGCGGGTATATGGGAAGGGTGCTTCAGATCAACCTGAGCAGCAGGGAGTGTAAGGAATATCCTTTTTCAGACGAGGAGAGAGAGCTTTTCATTGGCGGAAAGACGATGGCGGCGAAGATTCTCTATGACAATCTAAACGGGACAGAGAAAGCGTTCTCGGAGGAAAATCTTCTGATTATTTCGACGGGGCCGCTGACCGGGTCGGGAGCGCCAAGCTCCAGCCGCTTCAATATCTCCACAATCTCGCCGCTGACAGGGTATATCACGTCCTCAAACTGCGGTGGGAATTTTGGGTACTATCTGAAGAAAGCCGGACTGGACGCGCTGGTATTAAGAGGAAAATCAAAAACTCCGGTCTGGATCGAGATTCAAAATGACAAGGTAGAAATCCATGACGCAGAGGAGCTGTGGGGTCTCAGGACGTCGGAAACGCAGCAGGCACTGGATGAAAAGCTGAGGCTGAAGAACGGACGGGTGCGCAAAAACGGAAAAATCTGCATCGGCCCAGCCGGAGAGCATCAGGTGCTCTACTCGTGTATTGTCTCGAATGAGCGCGTGGCAGGCCGCGGAGGCGCCGGGGCGGTCATGGGATGGATGAATCTGAAGGCAGTCTGTGCCGGGGGCAACCGGGAGGTAAAGGTCGCGGACAAAGAGCGGATGGTGAAGCATACGCAGAAATGGTTTCGGTATCTGAAAAAGCATCCGCTGACAGGCAATCAGCTGCCGCGTCTTGGAACGCCTGGTCTGGTCAGCCCGATGCAGATGCGGCAGATGCTCGCCACGAAAAATTACAAGCATGGAACCTATGATGATTTTGAGAAGATCAGCGGAGAGGTGCTGGCGGAAAAATACAACATTGTGAATAAGGGCTGCCTGTCCTGCCCGATCAAATGTGCCCGTACCGTGGAGATCGACGGGCAGAAGGTGAAAGGGCCGGAGCTGGAAACGCTGGTTCTGTTGGGAAGCGGTTTCCTGAACAATGATTTGGAAGCAATTCTGCGATGGAATCATGAGCTGGATGAGCTGGGACTGGATACGATTTCCTGTGCCAATACGATTGCCTATGCGATGGAAGCAAATGAAAAAGGAATCTGGAAGAACGGGCTGAGCTTTTCTCAGGTGGACGGGATGCCGGAGCTGTTTCAGAAGATCGCGTTCCGGGAAGGAATCGGGGACGAATTGGCACAGGGCAGCAAACGCCTGTCGGAGAAATATGGCGGAAAGGAATTTGCAAACCATGTCAAGGGAATGGAACTTGCCGCTTATGAGCCGAGAAAGGCGGTAGGTCTTGGACTTGGCTATGCGGTGAGCAACCGTGGCGGCTGCCATCTGAACGGCGGATACCTTACGATCCTGGAGGGCCTGGGGCTGGCGATCGACCAGACCACCTACCATGGCAAGGGAGATCTGACGATGCTGTTCCAGGATCTGATGGAGATGATTTCCGCGACCGGGCAGTGTTTGTTCACGAGCTACGCATTTTTCCCGTCACCGCTTTTGAACCATCCGAATGCCTGGTATACGAGGGCGGTCAATAAGGTTTTGCCATACTGCGGCTGTGTGGTGCGTATCATTAATAAGTTCCCGGAGATCGCATTTTTCCATCTTCCGGTATTTCATCACACGAAAGCCTTTGAGTATGTGACCGGCATGAAGATGCCGTTTGGAAAATATGTGCGCTGCGGAGAGCGCGGTTACAACCTGGAGCGGGAGCTGAATCGGCGCTTTGGCGTGGATTCGAAGAAGGATGTGTTGCCGAAACGGCTTGTAAAGGAGCTGCAGGATCCGAAGAATCCAAGCTCAAAGGTACCGCTGCGGAAGCTGAAGAAGGTGTATTATCACGCCAGAGGATGGGACCGGCGGGGTCTGCCGACGGAACGGCTGCTTCGGAGACTGAAAATAAAGGAGACTGCGCAGGATTAAGGTAAGAATTTATAGGAGACTGCGCAGAATTAAGGTAAGAATTTATAGGAGACTGCGCAGGATTAGGGTGAGAATTAAAAGGGACTGCGCAGAATTAAGGCGAGGATTTAAAGGGGGCTGCGTATGATTAAGGTGAGAATTTTTGGCGTCGCACGCCTGAAGGCTGGAGTGTCCTCCTTTGAGAGCAGTGCGGAGACGCTGCAGGAGCTGTGGAAGGAGGTTCCGGGACTTACCAGAAAAGAGGCAAAGGATCTGCTGCCGTTTGTGAACGGGGAAGCTGCAGGGAAACAGGTCCGATTTCAGGATGGGGACGAGGTCGTGCTGATGTCCCCCGCGGGAGGTGGTTGAGGTGAAGGAAAAAATGCAGCCGCAGATCGATGAAAAGACCTGCGCGGGATGCTCGCTCTGCGTGGAAAACTGCCCGATGGAGTGCCTGAAGATCAGAGAACCGGCCTTTCACGGCGATATCGATACAATCGCGTATCTGGCGGAGCCGGAGGATTGTATCGGCTGCGGACTCTGTGAGAAGGCATGTCCGATTGCCGCGATTACGTTGCGGAAGCCGTGAGGTATGGTATCAATAAAGCAGGTCCGCAGACCACTCTTTCCGATGGTTTACATCAGCCGGGGCAGAGTACTGTGCGGATAGCTGAACAAGGAAAACGGTGGGTTTTGTGTGCTGACAGCACCTGCAGCAGCGGGTGCGGATGACAAGGAGGAATCATATGAATTGTTTGAAAAAAATATATTGCCGTATCTATCAGACTGCGTTTTGGCTGGCGCTGCCAGTGCTTCCCTATACAGAGCCGAAACTGCTCAAGAGTATGGGCTCCATCACGCCGCTTCTTAAAAAGAAAGGGATTTCGTCTGTGCTGATCGTGTCAGGAAGAACAGCAGGCCGTCATCCGCTGACGCAGCGGCTTTTGAAGAAGCTCGAAGAGGCGGAGATTCGTTTTGCGGTCTATGACAAGACAGTTCCCAACCCAACCATCAGCAACATCGAAGAGGCGACAAAGCTTTATCATGAAATCGATGCTCAGGCGATTATTTCCATTGGCGGCGGCTCGGTCATGGACTGCGCGAAAATTGTGGGCGCAAGGGTGGCGCGTCCGAATCTTCCGGTCAGCCAGATGAAGGGACTACTAAAGATTCTGCGCCCGACGCCGCTGTCGATCGCAATCCCGACGACAGCCGGGTCCGGCAGTGAGACGACGCTGGCGGCTGTCATTACTGACGATGAGACGCATTATAAATATCCGATCAATGATTTTGTGCTGATTCCGGACTATGCGGTGCTCGTTCCGGAACTGACTGTGGGGCTGCCGGGCCATCTGACTTCCACTACAGGTATGGACGCGCTGACGCACGCAGTGGAGGCTTACATAGGAAACAGTACGAATAAGCTGACGCGGGATATGTCGGAGGAGGCGGTCTGTCTGATCGTGAAATATCTCAAACGCGCCTATGACGACGGAAGCGATATCGAGGCGCGTCAGAAGATGCTCCGGGCTTCCTTCTGCGCAGGGGTGTCATTTACCCGCTCCTATGTGGGCTATGTGCATGCGGTGGCGCATTCCCTCGGTGGCCAGTATGGCATTGCGCACGGGATTGCGAATGCCGTGATTCTTCCATATTTCCTGGAGGAGTACGGAACGGACTGCAGCGAAAAGCTGGCGCGTCTGGCACGGCTTTCCGGCATTTCTGCGAAGGATGCAAGCGACGCAAAGGCTTCAGCGGAATTCATCCAGTGGATCAAGGACATGAATGCGTCCATGGGAATCCCGGATAAGATCCCGGAGATTAAGAAAGAGGACATTCCGGATATGGCAAAGAAGGCGGACAAGGAGGCCAATCCGTTGTATCCGGTTCCAAAGCTCATGGACCGGAGGGCACTTGCCCAGATGTATGAGCGGCTGATGGCGTAGCGAGCCGGGGAGCGCTGGCTCACGTAGATGAAGGAAAGTATTTTGCGGTACTTTGGGGAAGGAACGGTAAGGCATCCATGAGTGGATAATGCATCCGAAGATCGTTAACAGAATGCCATTGGTCCGGTTGGTGATGGAAGAAGTATATCCTGAGGGCTTTTATTATGATTGATGGATACGGAAGAGTGATTGATTATATCAGGATTTCGGTGACGGACCGCTGCAATCTGCGCTGTGCCTATTGCATGCCGCAGGAGGGAGTACCGAGCGTCTGCCATGAAGATATCCTGCGCTACGATGAGATCCTGAGACTTGTGCGAATTTTTGTGTCTCTTGGGATACGGAAGATCAAGCTGACCGGCGGGGAACCGCTGGTGAGAAAGAACGTGCCGGAGTTCGCTGCGGCGCTGCGGCAGATTCCAGGGATCGAGCAGGTAACTCTGACGACAAATGGAGTCTGTCTGAAGGAACAGATGCGGATGCTGGCGGACGCAGGAATCGGGGGAATCAATCTGAGTCTGGATACCCTGAATCCTGTGGTATTTGAGAAAATTGCCAGACGGCCTGCGTTTGATCAGGTAATGGAGGGACTGCGGGAAGCACTGAAATATCCGGAGATCCCGCTGAAAATCAATTGCGTCCCGATGAATATAGAGGGGCAGAATATCGTGGAGCTGGCGGAGCTTGCCAGAAACTATAAAATCCATGTGCGGTATATCGAGATGATGCCGATCGGCCTGGGCAGGCAGTTCGGTTTTCAGAGTGAAGAAGCAATTCTGGCGGAGCTGGAAAAGGCGTATGGGCCGTGCCGTCCTTTTGACAAGCCGCTCGGCAACGGACCGGGACATTATGTCTCATTTGAAGGATTTGCCGGGAAAATCGGTTTTATCAGCGCGATCAGCCACAAATTCTGCGAGCGATGCAACCGCGTGAGACTGACCTCGCAGGGATTTCTGAAGACCTGTCTCCAGTATGAACGGGGCGTGGACCTGCGGGCGCTGCTCCGGGGCGGGGCTTCGGATGAAGAACTGCGTCTGGCAGTGGAAAAAGCGATCCGGGAAAAACCGGTCAGCCACCAGTTTCTGCGGGAACAGTGGGCGGACAGCGATAAGGAGACGCATATGATGTCGCAGATCGGAGGGTAAAGGCGCAGGATAAATTGCGGTGATCGATCAGGCTAGAGAAATTAGAAATATTTTGAAGGTATCACGGAGAATAACAACAAAAAGAAGGGTGTCGCAAACTGGCAGAAAGCTACAAGTTATGGTACATGTCCACTCGACCAAGTACCTGAGCTTGTGTCATATCTGCATTTTGCGACACCCTTTTTACAATACCTGTTCTAGCGGCGCAGCAAAGCAAGTAATCTCTCGAACAGAGTATTGGATCGTGATCGAAGCACAAAGTCACCAAAATTGTCGATCCTCATCCAGGAGGGGGTATGCGTTGGTGACTGGGGGCTTGCAAATACGGAAAGCTGATTATAAAGGATCATTGTTTTACCTCCTTTTTTAGTAATTTTTGTATGAATATCTGTTGCTTTTCTTATCTTCAGTCTACACTGTTTTGCAGAAATTTCAATGTGTGTATATTTAGAAAAAACAGGAAATGATTGTGCTTAGAGCACAAAATATGATATACTGAGAAAAATTCATTTTGCGGGCTGGGTGAATTTATGAGAGGGAAGAATAAGAGAATGTATTTGGAATGTTCAGAAAAGGGGAGGGATGTGCGATGGCACTGACGCTGCGGGAGATGATTGATCTGACACAGAAGCAGTACCGGCTGCAGCTGCTGGCTGGAAGCTCGTATCTGGAGCATGTGGTGACGTGGGTACATATGCTGGAATTTACAAATGTTACGGAATTTTTCTGGGGCAATGAGCTGGTAGTCACCAGCGGATATGCGCTTCAGAGAGAGGAAGAGATGTTCCATCTGATCGATACGCTGGAGGAGCGGCATTGTACCGGACTGGTGATCAATGTAGGAAAGTATATTCACAAGGTGTCTGACACGATGATTTCCTACTGTGAGGAGAAGAGCCTGCCGCTGCTCATTATGCCGTGGGATATGTACCTGACTGAATTTGTCCGGGATTGCTGCTCGCTGATCAATCAGAGCAGCCGGGATGAGGAGCTGCTGGCGCAGACGGTGCTTCAGGTGGTTCAGTCGCCGCAGCTCGCGGAGGTACACCGGGAACAGCTGGAGGATTATTTTCATGAGCAGAACGGTTTCCGTATGATTGCGATCCGGGCGGAGCGCGGCAAACAGATGACAGCAGGTTTGATCTCCGACCAACGGCGGGTGCTGCGCCTGCACACTGCGCTCCGGACTTTTCAGTTCTCTTATCTGGTCTTTCGCTATGAAAAGCGGTTTGTGGTAGTGCTCAATGAGAAGTCAAAGGAGGCAGCCGAGAAAGCGGTGCGGCGCATCCACCGTGCGATCCGGACGGTCTTTTCGGAAGCACCGGTATATATTGGGATCAGCGATCCGGCGGACACGTATGAGGAGCTTTCTGCCTGTTTTCACGGAGCTATCTCGGCCTCCAGGCGCGCCGGCCTGCAGGAGCAGGATGTGGTCTGGTTCCATGACATGGGATTCTATAAGCTGTTGTATTCGGTGCCGGACGATACGTTGCTTTTGGACTATTATCATGAGATCATGGATCCGTTGCTTTTGCATGACCGCCTCAATCAAAGTGCCTATGTGGAGACGCTGTTCCGGTATCTGCTGTATGACGGCAGTCTGCAGGAGGTGGCAGCGCGGATGTTTACCCATCGGAACACGGTGAATTATCGGATGGGGAAGATCCGGGAGATCCTTGGCTGCAGCCTTGCAAGCCAGAGGGAACGGCTGCCGTATCTGGTCTGCTATCACATCGGAGTGATGCTGAAGCTGGTGAAAAATCTGGAGGAGGGGTAAGCGGGACAGTGTACGCGTGAATAGTATCCGTTTAAGTCCATACTTTGTGGAATTACTTGAAAATCAGAGGTTGTGATGGTATCATAACACCAATCTGTTGCTTGCCTGTGTGTGGGCTGGCTTAAAAGGCAAGGAAAAAAGAATGCAGGAGGCTGACATGAACGTATTATTTACTGTAATTGTAACTTTTTTTGCCGGGATGGGAGCCGGACTTGGAACGGGCTTCGCGGGGATGAGCGCGGCAGCCGTCATCACGCCCATGCTGGTGACATTTCTGAACATGGAGCCGTATATGGCAGTAGGTATCGCGCTGTCCTCGGACGTGCTCGCAAGCGCAGTATCCGCATACACATATGGGAAAAATAAAAATCTGGATGTGAAGAATGGGCTTGTCATGATGGCAAGCGTGTTGGTATTTACTGTTGTGGGGAGTTATATTTCCAGCCTGGTTCCGGCCGCGACGATGGGAAATTTCTCTGTATTTATGACATTTTTACTCGGAATCAAATTTATTGTAAAGCCGGTGATGACGACGAAGGAGTCCATGATGGCTGTCTCGCAGAAGAAGCGAATCGTTCAATCGCTGGTGTGCGGGACGCTGATCGGGTTTATCTGCGGATTTGTAGGAGCAGGCGGCGGAATGATGATGCTCCTGATTCTTACGAGTGTCCTTGGCTACGAATTGAAGACTGCGGTGGGTACGAGTGTGTTTATCATGACATTTACTGCGCTGACCGGTGCGCTCTCACATTTTTCCATCGGAGGCGCGCCGGACGTACCGGTACTGGCCTTGTGCGTCCTGTTTACGTTCCTGTGGGCGCGGATCGCAGCGGTCTTTGCGAATAGGGCAGAGCCGAAGACCCTGAACCGCGCTACAGGCGTTGTGCTGGTTGTATTGGGGGTTGTGGTGATGGCGTTTTCGTTTGTGAAATAATAGTTTTGGGAGGTCAGGTATTCCGTTTAGTAGAGCAGTTATGGGATGGAAAATAAATGAGCTGCCGCAGAAGCGCTGGGTGATATGATGTCCGTGAGGGCGGGCATCGCGCCGGATACTTCTGCGGCAGTTCTTGGATTGGAGTACGGTCCTGTTCTGGTTTTGCAGTTATAGTCTGGCCGATCAGATCGGGAAGTACGCCTGATGTCTGAATAGGAGAGATACAGTGCATGGCTCAGCGTGCAAGTGCTTCAAGCGCGAGGAGGATTTCATTCCTCTCCCCTGCAGCCGCAGCGTCTGCGCCGTTGCGGTAGGAGAAAATGCCGTCCTTCAGGTCTTTTTTCCATTCGACAACGACGTTCAGGATACTGGCGGTTCGAATGCCGCGCAGTGCTCCGACAGCAAAGAGTGCTGCCGTCTCCATATCGGAAGCAAAGATCCCCTGTGCAGAATAAAATTCGTCCAGCATCGGCTTTGTCCGCTGGTAGAGTGCGTCGTGACAGCGGGTCGGACCTGCAGCATAAGAAATTCCCAGCTCCTGCGCGGCTTTCTCACAGGTGTGAAGGAGTGAGGGATCAGCGTAGGCATACTGGATGGAGGGGGCTGCGGTGAGAAGGGGTGTATGGTTGAGCTCCTCTGCCGCGTACCGGAGATAATTTGTGTAGGTCTGGCTTGTGCCGTCGTCACAGACGGCGCGGTCGCAGAGGACGAGCTGACCGAGTGACAGGTGGCTTTGCAGAGCGCCGCAGCTTCCAATGCGGATCAGGTCAGTAAAGCCAAGGTCGGCAAGCTCTTCCACACAGATGGCGGTGGAGGCGCCGCCCATGCCGGTCGAGATGGCAAGGATCCGCCGGCCTTTGTACGCACCAGTGATGCTTTTATATTCGCGCGAAAAGCCTTCCTCGCGGACATCGGAAAGAAAGGCAGCGATTGCGTCGACGCGCGCCGGATCTCCTGGAAGAATCGCGGCGGTGGCGCAAATAGATCGGTCAAGCTGGATGTGCGGCATTTTACTCATAGTTATGTAGTCCTTTCTATAACGAAAAATGTGAGACAAATTTGTTGTATGATTCAACAGCCCGGACGGGAAACACGACTGACGGCTAAATGTCAGTTGCCCTTTCACGATGTACTCAAGGTAACATGCGGAGACATGGTTGTCAACCCGTGCTGAGAACCAATGTCATGACACTGTACAGTAAATAGTAAGCGGTATTTGGTGAAATTGCCGTATAAACGCAGGAAAAATTTTGTCCAATACTTCCTTTGAAGAAACTCCATGAAAATGATAAAATAAAGTAATCAGGAAATGGAGAGTAACGATTATGTATAAGATTGGGGAATGTATTGTAAAACCGGGCTATGGCGTGTTCGTAGTAAAGGATATTCTGCATCTTGATATGAAAGGTGTAGATAAAGACAAACTGTATTATCTTTTTGCGCCAGCGGATGAAAACAGTGCGATCATTTATATGCCGACCGATGCACAGAACACCAATGACCGAAAGGTGATGACGCAAGAGGAAGCACTAGGTCTTATTGGCAGAATCCCTGAAATTGAGGAAGCATGGGTAGAGAATGACAAGCTTCGCGAGCAAAAATATAAAGAAGCGATAAGAAGCGGGAAACCGGAAGCATTAGTAAGTATCATTAAGGGGACCTATAAGCGCAAGAGAAGGCGCGCGCAGCAGGGGAAAAAGTCAACGATGGTGGATGACCGCTATTTTACACTTGCAGAGAACTATTTGTATTCAGAGCTTGGGTATGTATTTCATAAGGATAAAGAAGAAGTCCAGCAGCTGATCGCAGATACGCTTGGAAAGTAGATAACAGAGGAAAATTATAAACAATGTGTGGCAAAGGAACGCGATTCGACTTTTGCTGCACATTTTTATATTGGTCAAAGATTTATCGCTGCTTGTTACGGTTTGCGGCTGGATAAATTGACTTTTCCAGGAAAAGCTGATAAGGTTTCATTATGAAAAATACAGGAAAGGCAAGTATATTTGTGAGCTTGCCGGACAATATGCAGATGACAAGGAAGGAAAGTAACGGAGCAGTGAAACGGAGCTCTGTGAGAAATATTCCGGATGCACTGACAGGAGGGGAATACTGCGATGAAAAGAAATGATGTGCTGGTTGTGATTGACATGCAGAATGTGTATTTACCGGGGCAGAGCTGGGCATGCCCGTCGATGCCGGAGAGTACCCGTCATATCCAAAGGCTGCTGGATGCCGGTGTAGCCGGTCAGGTTGTATTTACAAAATTCACTGCGGCGCAGCATCCGGAGGGAACCTGGCGCGCTTATAACAAGGAAAACGCGGTGATTAATGCAGATCCATGGCTGAATGAGATCGTGGACGAACTGCAGCCGTACTTGAGCCGCTTTCCGGTATATGAGAAGTCGGTTTATTCTTCTATGAAAATCCGGGAGCTTGCAGAGGCTGCGCGTCATGCGGAGCATTTGGTTCTGACCGGTGTGGTTGCAGAGTGCTGCATTTTATCGACGATGATGGAGGCAATTGATCTTGGAAGTCATGTGATCTATCTGGAGGACTGCATTTCCGGACAGACTGCGCAGAATGAAGCGGCGATCCGGAAGATCGCGGAGAGCTTCGCGCCGATGCATACGCTTGTCATGAGCAGTGAGGAATATCTGAGCGCAGAAATATCACGCAAAGCAGGGCGTGCAGATGGTAGGAATGATTTTTAAACACACTCTAGTGGACTGTGGTATATAACCACTCGGTTAAACTAC
>DKWE01000044.1:26660-34506 GCA_002491565.1 Lachnospiraceae bacterium UBA7160
AACTACCAGAGTTTGTAGCCTTGGAGTATTTTGCAACATCCTCTTTCAAATGTCAACTAAATTGTAAAATTAGTTGACAAACCACCTCTCCGTGCATATAATGAGCCTTGGTCATAGCGGTTCAGCAGTCATTGCTTTGCAGGAATTTCAGGTAAAATCTTATCTCGGGAGACGGTTCCAGATATATTTTTTACTGATATCGGTAAGAGTGCGAAGCAGGCGCTGTTGATCAATGTTACCAGATGACGGAGGATAGCAATTATGACACTTATAAGAGAACTTGCCCGGGAAATTATCAAGGGGCGCAGATTGACTGGAGAGGATGACCTCTCGGTATTTGAGCATGCAGATCTGGAGGAACTTGCAGCAGGAGCGGACGAGATTCGCAGGGCGCTCTGCGGCGATCATGTGGATCTGTGCACGATTATCAATGGAAGGTCCGGAAGGTGCAGTGAGGACTGCAAATTCTGCGCGCAGTCATCGCACAACCACACCGGCTGCGGACAGTACGGGATGCTTGGTACGGAAGAAATACTTGCAGACTGCCAGGAGCGCGCGGCAGAGGGGGTGCACGCGTATTCGATCGTGACGGCAGGGCGTACCGTGGTTGGGAGAGATCTGGATCACCTGACCGGGGTTTACAGGGAGCTCCACAGGCAGTTTCCGGGCATGCGTCTCTGTGCATCGCACGGGATGCTGACAGTGGAGGCATTTTCGCAGCTGAAGGAGTCCGGTGTGACGATGGCGCACTGCAATCTTGAGACATCCCGGCGGAATTTTCCGAATATCTGCACAACTCATACCTATGAGGACAAGCTCCGCGAGATACGGGCGGCGCAGGAGGCCGGGCTTACGGTTTGTTCCGGCGGGATCATCGGGATGGGGGAGACGTGGCAGGACCGCGTAGACATGGCACTGGAGCTGTCGGGACTCGGGATTACATCGATTCCGATCAATGCGCTGATCCCGGTGAAGGGGACGCCGTTCGGAGAGCTGCCGCGGCTGACAGAGGACGAGATCATCCGCACTGTGGCGATGTTCCGTTACCTGAATCCGACTGCATACATCCGGATGGCAGCCGGGCGCTGCTACTTTAAGGACGGCGGGAGGCGGCTGTTCACCTCTGGCGTCAATGCGACAATTACTGGAAATATGCTGACGACAGTCGGAAATAATACGGAACAGGATGTCGCGATGCTGAGAGAGATGGGGCTTGATGTCAAATCTCGTTCCCTGATTTCTCATCGGACCACGCCTGCTTCGATCGACGATGCCACCACATCGCTTCACTCAACTGTCTCGCCGATGGAAAATCATGCTGCGAAGGTTGCCAGATATGAATGAGACAGCATACGGCATGCTCGGATGTCCATGAGAGGAAGTATGGCTGCATGGTGTTTATTCCCGCGAGCAACGAGTCAAGTAGCCATGCTTGCATGGATATTTGGCGGCGCTGTGTGCCGGGGCACACGTTTAGCACCGAACGAAGCGGAGCGCATGGAATAAAAGGTTTGGCAGACAGCAGGCTGCCTGATGGGAGGATAAAATGAGTGATATAACGGTAAAATCAAACACGGCTTCCAGGCTTACGGTTTCGCAGATCGCGGTGATTGGCGTGATGACTGCAGTGACATGTATTCTGGCGCCGATGTCGCTGCCGATCGGCCCGGTGCCGATCTCACTGACGAATCTGGTGATCTATTTTGCACTGTACGTGCTGGGTACGGCAAAGGGGACGATCAGCTATCTGGTGTATCTGCTGCTTGGACTCGCTGGGTTGCCGGTGTTTTCCGGCTTCACAAGCGGCCCGGGGAAGCTCTTTGGTCCGACGGGCGGTTATCTGATCGGATTTATCCCGATGGCGGTGATCGCTGGACTCGTGATCGAAAAATGGATTTCCAAAAAGCTCATGTGTCTGTTTGGTATGATTGCCGGGACACTGGTATGCTACGTGTTTGGTACGGCCTGGCTGGCATATCAGGCGGGGATGGGTTTCCAGGAGGCGCTGATGGCAGGCGTGATCCCGTTCATTCCGGGGGATTTGATCAAAATGGTGCTTGCGATAGTGATCGGGCCGCAGCTGCGCAGGCAGCTTAAAAAGGCGAACCTGTCTTGAATGGTGCAGCTGGCGAAGGCAGCGTCGCCCAAACAGCGGCAGTATTTTGTAGTATACTGTGCGGGCTGATCATGGAAAAGTACTTGAGAGGGTGTTGCAAAATGCTCCAAGGCTACAAGCTCTGGTAGTTTAACCGAGTGGTTATATACCATAGAATGTAGATTCTGGCAGTTTTGCAACACCCTCTCATTTTTTATGCATGTGCAAAATATATGACAGTTTCCCTTATAAGGTTGCAGTTCAGGCAACCCGGCCGGGAAGGATGTATGGGGAGTTGGAGTTTTAGGGTTGACAAAAATCTCCTACAGATGTAGAATAAAAACATCTACTACACATGTAGAAATAAAAGCAGTGTCTATAGGACTGTATGCTTGTAAAATTCTGGCTTAAGGGAAAGGAGATAAGAATATGTATCAGAAGGGTTTAAAAAAATTGAAATGGTCCGCCGCCGCCGCGGCAGTAGTTGCTATGACAGGGATGACGGCTTTGGGAGCGGAGTTTACGACTCCGGATGCGGTACTGACGCTGGAGACTCCGGGAGATGACTGGCGGCAGATCAGCGATACCAGCACCTGGGTGACGCTGACAGATGGAACAGACCGGATTACTATGCTGCATTACAGTTACGGGGAGAAACTGCCGGAAATCACAGTAGCAGGAAACGGCTATGCACAGACCTGTCAGAGTATTATTTCAACAGAAAATGAGGTGTTTATCATTACGGGTTCTGCTGTGGAGAAGGAAAGCTTTGATGCGGTTCGTGAGGCGGTACAGTCGGCAGCCATCCAGAAATATGATACCAAGGAAGCGGTGCAGCCGGGAACTGGAATGATATCAGCAGGGCAGTTGGGAGCCGGGGCGGTATCCGCGGAGCAGTCGGAACTGCAAAGCGATGGGATGATATCAGCAGAGGGTTTGAAACAAACAGAGAACTTTACGGCCTGGGTGACAAGCCAGCAGCTGAATGTCCGGAGTCAGAGCTCTACCAGCTCATCCATTCTGGGAATTCTCTATTTTATGGATGCGGTGAATGTAACTGGGATTGCGAACGACTGGTATCAGATTGATTATAACGGAGCAAAAGGCTATGTTTATTCCCAATACGTTTCTTCTGAGCCATATACCGCTGAAACGCTTGGCTATACGCTGACCAACGAAAAGATCATGCTGTACACAGATGGCGGCGGCACAGCGGCATATATTTACCGCGCGACAAACGGAAACTGGTATGATGGGAGCGGGCGCGAGTTCCAGCAGGAGGGAGAAGGTACGTGGACATGTCTGTTCAGCGGAAGCATCTGGCAGGATTCAAATATGATCGTCACCGCAGAATCACTTGGATACACGTTGACCTCAGATCAGATTACGCTGTACACAAATGACGGGAATACAGCGACATATGTAAACCGGGCGACAAATGGAAACTGGTATGACGGAAGCGGACGAGAGTATCAAAAGGCAGGAAAAGGCGTGTGGATGTGCGTTTCTGACGGGACTTCGTGGACGGAGTAGGAACAGGTGTTACGGTTTAGAAAAATGGCGAAGCGGTAATTTCTATCCGGCTGGTATCTGGTAAAATTCTTCGAATGATGCTATACTGGCAGTATTATTCATGCCTGCCAGCGCAGGCGCTGCTATTGTGCAAGGAAAGGAGAACCTGCCGAAATGAAAAAAGCGTTTAGCCATCTTCCGGATTCCGAGCTGGATATTATGCTGGTTCTTTGGAGCAATGAGCCGCCGATGAGCAGGCTGGAAATTGAGCAGATTATAAATCAGAAAAAACCGCTGGCATCCACCACGATTCTCACTCTTTTATCGAGACTGGAAAAAAAGCAGTTTGTCTCAGTAAAAAAGGAAGGAAAAGTAAATTTTTATACCCCTTTGATATCCAGGGAGGAGTACCAGCAGAATGAGAGTAAAAGCATCCTGGAGAAGCTTTATGGGAACTCCTTGAAAAAGTTTGTGGCTGCACTGTATCAGGGAAAACAGATGGATCAGGAGGATATTCGGGAATTAAGCGAATTTTTAGATGAGATAGAGAAGGAATAGAAGAGGCATTACGAGGAGAAAACAGAATGACGGAATATGTGCTCCATATTTTAAAACTGAATCTGATTGCAGCTGTGATTGTTTTCCTTACGATATGCTTGTCCCATCTGACAAAAAGAACCAGCTCTTTGAAGTGGAAGTACTATATGTGGCTGGCAGTTGCAGTCTTTTTGCTGGTGCCGCTGAATTTCTCCGCGATAAGTCCGGTCTGTATCCGAATTGAGAATACAGGACTGATTTTACCAAAGCAGCGAGAAGGTGACGTGGCAGCACCGGCTGGCGTAGATGCTGCCACGCCTGCGGGACAGGGAAGAGTGAGTGCCGGGATGGTGGAGCTGGCTGAAGCGGACGCAGAGGCGCCTATGAAATCAGTTGGGGAGGACCGGCTTTTGTCAGTGTTTGGGGGGATCTGGATAGCCGGAATTTTTCTTGGGGCGGTGCTCCGGCTCTTATGCTGCTATTTCTCCTTCAAAAAGCTGGTGCGGTGGAGCTATCCTGTAGAGGATGGGCGGATACGGGAACTGTATGAGGACCTCTGTGCCGAGATGGGAATCAGGCGGCAGCCGAAGCTTTTGATTAGTCCGGATCTGTCTACTCCAGTACTCGCAGGACTGTTTCATACCGGACTGTATTTGACAGAAATGATCTATAGTACAGCGTCACAGCAATCCTTCTATGAGGATACCGGGCGGAAAGAACATTTGGCTGATGCGGAACATTCCAGGAGATGCCCGGCTGGTAAGGAACAAATTTCATATGATCAGGAGGAATTGAGGTTTATCCTGTCTCATGAATTGACGCATTATAAGAGACGTGACCTGTGGTACAAAATGCTTCTGCTGGCGGTCAATACCATCTATTGGTTCAATCCGGCTCTGTACTGGATGCGGAGCCAGGCGGAGCGGGATATCGAGAACCTCTGTGACGGTAGTGTGGTGGCACATTGTACAAGAGAGGGCCGTCAGAGCTATAGCCGTCTGCTTCTGAAAACCGCAGCGTATCAGAATCATGTACCGTACCTTGCCGCGAGCCTGAATGACAGTACGCTTATTTTTAAGGAGCGGATCCGGTACATGAGGAACTTGCAGCAAATGAAGAACCGGATGTACATTCCGGTGATTTTGACTGCTGCGATGATGACGGTGCATCTTCTGGTGGGGACAGCGGTAACAGAAGCGGGAGCAGGCGGCCAGCAGCAGCCAGACGGGCCGGTAACAGCGAGTGGGAGATATTTGGCAGACGGTGCAGTAGGAACAGGCGGCCAGCAGCTGTCAGATGGTGCAGCGGGAGCAGGTAGCCAGCAGCAGCCAGACGGGTCAGAGGCAGCGGGCGGCCAGCGGCTGTCAGCATTGGCGCAGCTCACTCTGTATGCTGTGGGGACAAACGCTGCAAACTATGTGCGCAAGGCTGCAGATGGGTGCTGGTACGATGGCAGCGACAGGCAATATGAGAGAGATGGAGCAGGAGGATGGGTCTGCCTGACGGACGGTACAAAGTGGACGGAAACAGCGCCGGATTCTCCGGCAGAGCATGCCGTTAGACAGAAGAAAATTACAGATGCTGAGCGGTATAATCAGGTAACTCTTTATTTGCAGGAAGACGGTTCCTGGCAGAATGTTGCAGGCGGTATCTATGCTGACCAGGGAGACGGAAGCTGGCTCGGACCGGACGGGAAAAAGTGGTTTGATGTGGAAAGGATGTAGAAGATGAATGTAATGCCTGTTGCAGAGCTAATTGAAAAAGTTGCTGCGATCTGCAGGAGAAATGGCGTGAAGAGGCTGGATTTGTTTGGTTCCTTTGCGACGGGTACTGCAACGCCGGTCAGCGATATTGATTTTGTTGTTTATGGGTGCAGAGACTTGCTGCAGCTGGAGGAGGATCTGACAGAAATAGATACACTTCGGAAAATTGATATTTTTGATTATGACGGTATTCACAATGAGTTTCTGCTGGAGGATATAAAAAAGAATGGAAAGCAAATTTACTAATCGGTATAGTACTATCAATAAAGAAGAAAAGATGTTGTAAAGTGTTGGGGGCTATTGCTATTGATAGTTACCTCGATATTGATATACCATAGAGAAAGGAGGGTTGTAAAAGAAAACAATAAAGGCAGATTTCTGATTTTAAGGAGGACAAGAAAATGAGGAAAACGAAAAAAACGTGGCTGGCTATTCTGTTTAGCACAGTGATAATGGCTTTGCTATTAGGTGTCACCGCACAGGCAGCGGTACAAAATCCATTTCAACCATCCAAAAAGTATGGAGGGCATCTGCCTTCCTATCATCAGCGCCAGATATTGAGCAGCTTTTGGCCGAAGGGCGGCGATTTTTCGACGCCAGGTTATAAGAAAGATTTTGAAATGAAGGCTGTGTCTGCCAATAAAAAAGTGGCAACAGTAAAAGTCGAAACGCGGAAGGTAGGAGACCGCTATCGTAAGTATTTATATGTGATAGCAAAAGGCGCCGGGAAGACAGAAATTCAAATAACTGTTAAGATAAAAGGAAAAACATATAAAAAGACATTTCCATATCAAGTTTATAAGTATGAGAATCCGTTTTCAAGCTTTAAGATTAATGGGAAAAACTATGCATCGAAATTAAATAAGCTGAAGAAAGGACAAAAGGTAGCAACCGGCTCTGTGAGATATGCATCCTGGACGCCGCCTGAAGGAAAGCTTTCCTATAAACTGAAAAAGAACTATAAAATTCAGTGTTTGGAGGCAGTCGGCGAAGATGGTATGTTTATTTCAGATGCGAAGAACAACCAGGTGTTACCGGAGGGCTGTAAAGGCTTTTGGATTGGATATGAGAATACAAAGACGAAGGCCTATGGAGAGCTTTTTATAGGGAAGAAATAAAGACTGAAACAGCACAATAAGGAGGAGGGTGTCGCAAAATAGCAGGTATATTGCGGCAAAAAGAAAGATCAATAATAGTTGTCGAAACCGGAACGGAAGAATAGCGGATAAATTATTTATAGGCATAGAAGGGAGGTGAAGATATGCCATTATTAAAGGATGAATGCCGGAAACAGGAAAAGATGAACGGTGTAGTTTATGATATGTCTCCGTCACCGAATTACAGGCATGGCATCGTAAATGGAAATATCTACAATATAGTAAAGAGCGGGCTGAAGGGCAGTTTATGTCTTGCGTTCATGGAAAATCTGGATTATAGCTATCATCCGGAGGAAAATGATGATTATGTAGTTCCGGATGTGATGGTAATCTGCGACCGGAAGCACCTGAAGGGGGGCTGCTACAGCGGCGTACCGAAATTTATAGTGGAGACTTTGAGCCCTTCAACGGCGTTCAGGGACAGGACGGAAAAGAAAGATGCCTATGAGAAAGCGGGAGTAGAGGAATATTGGATCGTTGCTCCGCAGGGGAAGTCCGTTGAGATTTATTACTTGCAGGATGGAATGTATGTGCTGACCTACAGCTATATTTTGCAGGATGACAGAGAGGACGCCCACTACAATGCAGATACTTGGATCAGTCTGAAGGAATTTCCACATATAAAGATGAAGTTGAGTGAGATTTTTGAAGGAGTAGAGGAATAAAATATTTTCTGGGTGTTGAGCAGGCGGTCACTATCTTATAGAAGATTATCATTGGAAACATGTATAGGATTAATAGGATATTGCAGTTTCTCAGTTAATTAATACTTTCCCAATCTG
>DKWE01000085.1 GCA_002491565.1 Lachnospiraceae bacterium UBA7160
AGTACTTATAATCCGACTTTTAGGGTCAATAAGTATCTGGAAGCCGTGCAGTACACGGATGCAACGAAGATGGTGGTGCTCTCGGAGAATGGCTGTGTGTTCGATCCGGATCTCGCGGCGCGTGACGGCGCGCGGTGGGGGCTGTGGTGTACCTGGGGCGGCGAGTTCGTAGCCAGATCCACTTCGATCTACGCCTACAGTGAGCAATATACGGAGGCAGATGCGCTGAAGCGCTTCTATGACAATGAGCTGGTTGTGACGATGGACGAGCTGCCGGATCTGAAAAGTTATCCTGTTAGGAAAGATTAGAACAATGAAAAGAAAAAAGAAGGAAAAGAGTACTAGGAGAATCTTCGATCCGGGCGGGACGCTGGTAGGGCTGCTGGACCGGATGGGAGAGCTGATCTGCCTGAACGCGGTGTTTCTGGTGTGCTGCATCCCAGTAGTGACAGTGATTCCGGCCTGTACCTCTCTCTATTACGCGACGATGAAGAGCATCCGGAAGCGGCGGGGCTATCCCGTGGCGGAGTTCTGGTCTTCCATGAAGCGCACCGCGAAGCGCGGCATTCTGCTGACGGTTCTTGTGGCTGCGTGGACGGCATTGCTGCTGTTCGGGAGAGCGCAGGCGGCCAAAGGACAAGGAGCGGTGCAGCTGGCGCCGGGAGTGCTGACC
This sequence comes from Lachnospiraceae bacterium UBA7160, assembly GCA_002491565.1. Classification (GTDB taxonomy): domain Bacteria; phylum Bacillota; class Clostridia; order Lachnospirales; family Lachnospiraceae; genus Choladousia. The sequence continues at coordinate 674 of DKWE01000085.1, forward strand.
TATGATATATTTCTTCTGGCGAGTGTGGGAGTATGGAACTATCTGATCCCGGTCTTTTCCAGATTTGAGATGAAGCTTGCCGGGATGCTCCGGCTGGCATTGGTCATGAGTATCCGGTTCCTTCCGTTTACCGTATTGCTGGTGGCGGGAGATGCGGCGGTGGGCTGGGCGATGATTTATCTGCTCCCGATCCCGTGCATTCTCTTTGTGCCGGGACTGTGGTGCCTGGCGCAGACATGGCTGGTCGAGCGTGCGCTGAAGGCTTATACGCCGAAAGCGCCGGAAGGAGAAGAACAGTGGTACGATTGAAGATTTGAGTAAGAATTTTCAGAATGAGGGGTAATAAAACGTTTGATCGTCAGGCTGAGGTTATCGGCTGTAAGCCATAACGGATGTGGTCAGGCAGTTGGCTATTAAGCATTTATAAACGAGATCTTCCGCAAAATGGCACGATTTTTGCTTTCAGTTTGTCCGGCCCGGTAAGATCAGAAACGATACATGACAGAATACCAGGATAAAAGATACCAGACGGATTGTTTCGCACTTCGTGCTTTAACAACTCCGGTATCATTATAAAAAGTAGTAACACATGCGTTTATCACGAGTAAGAAGGGGAAACGACAATGAAGCGAGCAAGAGGGCGAAGAAATGCAATGGCGGCTGCCATCCTGGCGGCGTGTTCCTGTGCGGCGCTGGCCGTGCCGGGACTGGAGGGCAGTGCAAAGACGGATCTTACGATGGATGAGTTCGACGAGATCGTCAGTACCTATAATATTGGCGATGCCATTCCCACCTATCGGGCGTATATTGGATCCTATGCGGACGAGAAGCGTCCCGAAACCGTCATAGAGGTACCGGCTGCTGATTTTGTGCGGTACGAGGAAAGCGACGCGCCGGCACAGCCCGAACAGTATACAGACTATGAGGGGATGGAGGGCGTAAGCGTCCTGACGAGTGAAGACTCCCTGATCGAGTTTGAGACGACGATTGAGGAGAGCGGGCTGTATCAGATGTCCATTGTCTATTACCCGGTCAAAGGCAAGAATTCCGACATTCAGCGGAGCGTCTTCATCGACGGTGAGCTTCCCTTCCAGGAGACCTCGCTTTTGACGTTCCCGCGCGTGTGGAAAAACAGTGTGGAGGATACCACAACGAACGAAGACGGCGTCACGGTGCTGAACTGGGAAAAGGATAACCAGGGCAATGACGTGAAGCCGGATACGGTGGAGGTGCCAGAGTGGCAGACGCGTCTGCTGTACGACAGCGACGGCTACATCACGGAGCCGCTCTCCATTTATCTCGAGAAGGGGACCCATACGATCAGCCTTGTCTCGCTGAAGGAGCCGATGCTGATCCGGAAGCTGGAGCTCGGCAGTGCGGATGCCATTCCCAGCTATGAGGAAGTAAAAGCAGGCTGGGATGCGAAAGGCGCGGCGGACACGGCCGGCAAGCAGATCGTCCTTGAGGGCGAGTACGCGTCGAAGACGTCCTCGCAGATGCTGTATCCGCAGCAGGACCAGTCTTCCCCGGCTGTTTCCCCGTCGAGCGCGAAGGAGCTGCTGAACAATTCCATCGGCGGCAATTCCTGGCGGCTGGTTGGACAGTGGATTGAGTGGGATTTTGATGTGTCCGAGACCGGGTACTATTGCATTTCCCTGTATGACAAGCAGAACTTTTCCCGAGGCATTCACGTATCCCGCCGGATTACGATCGATGGGGGGGTGCCTTTTGAGGAAATGAATGATTATGCCTTTGACTATGGGCAGAACTGGCGCGAAGATCAGATCGCAGATGAGAATGGAGAGCCGTATCGTTTCTATCTGGAGGAAGGACATCACACCCTGCGCATGGAAGTTGTGCTCGGTGAGTTTTCCGAGATCGTGGGCCTTGTAGAGGAATCGGTGCGGCAGCTGAACAGCATTTATCGCCAGGTCATCAAGGTCACAGGCGTGGCGCCTGATACATTCCGAAGCTACCAGCTGGCGGCAACTCTGCCGGGGCTGCACGATGAGCTTGTGGCGGCGCGCGATACACTGGAGCAGGCGCTTGAGAAGCTGGAGGCTGTAGCGGGCAGCAATACAGATAAGAAGGCTGTACTGCTGACGATGCGCGATCAGATCGACGACCTGATCGCGGATGAGGAGTATTTCGTCCGGGTCATCACCGCATATAAGATCAATGTCCGCGCGCTTGGTACCTGGATCACGCAGGTCATCAGCCAGCCGCTGCAGATCGACCGGATCTACGTGTACTCGCCGGGTGAGAAGGTGGAGCAGGAGAAGGAAGGATTTTTCAGTAAGGCAGGATATGAGCTGAGCCGGCTGTTCTACTCCTTCGTAATTGATTACAATAATATAGGAAGTGTTTCTGAGGATGCGGCTGAGGATGGCGCGGCGCTGACTCTGTGGATCGGCTCCGGACGTGACCAGGCAAATGTCATCAAGGCGCTGATCGATGACACGTTTACAAGTGAGACAAATATCAGCGTCAATGTGCAGCTGGTCGATATGAATTCGCTGCTGAAGGCTTCACTTGTGGGCGAGGGTCCGGATGTGGCGATCCAGGTGGCGAACACGAACGGGATTGCCGGGGCGGTGCTCAATACTGGTAACGATACGCCGGTCAATTACGGGATCCGAAACGCGGTGCTGGATCTTGCGCAGTTCTCGGACTGCAGCGAAGTGCTCGCGAGATTTCCGGACGCGGCGAACACGCAGTTTGCCTTTGACGGAGCGGTGTATGCGCTGCCGGAGACGATCACTTATCCGGTGATGTTCTACCGGAAGGATATTCTGAAGGAGATCGGCCTTGAGGTGCCGGAGACGTGGGAGGACGTCAAGGTGGCGATGACCGTGCTGGCGAAGAACCAGATGGAGTTCGGTATGCTGGCAAATGAGCAGATTTTCGCGTCCCTGCTGTACCAGGAGGGCGGACGGTATTACAACGATGACAGCAGCGCGTCGGATCTGAATTCCGATACGGCAGTCAGCGTATTTAAGGATTTCTGTGAGTACTATACGGACTACAAGCTGGACAAGGAGACGAGCGTGGAGGAGCGTTTCCGGACCGGCGAGTGCCCGATCATCATCGCGGACTACACCGTGTACAACAATTTCGCAGTGTCCGCGCCGGATATCGCAGGATTGTGGAGCTTTACGCAGATCCCCGGCATGGAGAAGGAGGACGGCACGGTGGACCACTCGGTGGCGAGTACCGGTCTGGCGAGCATGATCATGGCGGATACGGAGTACCCCGAGGAGAGCTGGGAATTCCTGAAATGGTGGACCAGCGCAGAGACGCAGACGCAGTACGGGCGGGAGATGGAGTCTCTGATGGGTTCTGCGGCGCGTGTTCCGACGGCAAACTATGAGGCATTTCTCTCGATGCCGTGGCCGGTCGATGACTTCGAGGCGCTGCAGGAGGCGATGAAGAGCGCGAAGGGCATTCCGCAGGCGCCGGGCGGCTACTATTCCTGGCGAAATGTTTACAATGCTTTTTATGAGGTGGTCACACATACCGACACGGCGCTTCCGCGCGAGGAGCTGATGGACAAGATCATCTACGTGGACGCAGAGATCGACTACAAGCGTGAGGAGCTTGGCCTGGATACAGGTGAATGAAGAAAGGGGCATACACATGGCTAAGAAGACACAGCCGGGAGCTTCAGGATCCCGCGCACAGGGGAATGTGCAGAACACCCTGTGGTATCAGATCAAGCGGAACCGGGCATCGTACCTGATGCTGGCGCCGTACTTTATCCTGTTTTTCTTCTTCACCGTACTTCCGGTGGTGATGAGTATGGCGCTCAGCTTCACCTCGTACAACATGCTGGAGCTGCCGGAATTTATAGGCTGGAAGAATTACATCAAGCTGTTTCTGGAAGATGATATCTTCATGAAATCACTGAAAAACACCATGATCCTTGCGGTGGTCACAGGACCGGTCAGCTATTTCCTGTGTCTGCTGTTCGCGTGGATCATCAACGAGTTCAAGGGCTGGATGCGGGCGTTTTTGACGCTGATCTTCTACGCGCCGAGTATCTGCGGTAACGCATACGTGGTGTGGAATCTGATCCTCTCCGGCGACCGGTACGGCTACCTGAATGGTATCCTCCTGGAGCTTGGCATCCTGGATGAGGCTGTGATCTGGATGAAGACAGAGAAATACGTGCTTCCGATGCTGATCATCGTGCAGCTGTGGCTGAGTCTTGGAACGGGCTTCCTGTCCTTCATCGCCGGACTTCAGACGGTGGATAAGACGATGTATGAGGCGGCTGCCCTGGACGGCGTGAAGAACCGCTGGCAGGAGCTGTGGTACGTGACGCTCCCGGCGATGAAGCCGCAGCTGATGTTCGGTGCGGTCATGCAGATCACACAGTCGTTTGCTATCGCGGATGTGTCCATCCAGCTGGCAGGCAATCCTTCCGTAAACTACGCAGGCGCGACAGTGGTCACCCACCTGCTCGACTATGGTACGGTGCGTTTTGAGATGGGCTATGCGTCCGCGATCGCGACGGTGCTGTTCCTTTTGATGGTAGGCACGAATAAGCTCGTGCAGATGCTGTTGAGGAGGGTTGGCGAATGAAAAAGAGAAGGCTCTTTAGACGGAGAGAGAAAAAACTGAACCGCTCGATGGCGGGGAACACGCTGCTGTTTGCGCTGATGTTCGTCTGTGGCCTGGCAATGGTGCTGCCGCTTGTCATGGTGATCAACAACTGCCTGAAGCCGCTCGATGAGCTGTACCAGTTCCCACCAAAGATTTTTGTGAAAAACCCGACACTGGAAAACTTCGCGGATCTGTTCACGATGATGAGCACCTCCTGGGTGCCGTTTTCCCGCTACGTGTTAAATACGATCATTATCACGGGCGGCGGCATCGTCGGGCATGTCATTATCGCGTCGATGGCGGCTTATCCGCTTGCAAAGCATAAGTTTCCGGGAAAGAATCTGCTGTTCAGTATGGTCGTGCTGTCCATGATGTTCTCCTGGACGGTGACACAGACGCCGCAGTATATGATTATTTCCTGGCTGCACATCAACAATACGTATCTCGCGCTGATCCTTCCGGCCTGCGCCTTCGGTATGGGGCTTTACCTGATGAAGCAGTTCATGGAGCAGCTCCCGGACGCGCTGATGGAGTCGGCGAGACTGGACGGCGCAAATGAGTGGCAGGTATTCTGGAAAATTGTGATGCCGAATGTCAAGCCGGCGTGGCTGACTCTGGCGATTTTCCAGTTCCAGCAGATGTGGGGAAATACGGGAAGCACCTTCCTGCGGGACGAGGAGCTGAAGCCTCTGCAGTACGCGCTGCAGCAGGTGTCGGCAGGCGGTATGGCGAGAGCCGGAGCCGCGGCCGCAGTTACCTTTATCATCGCGGCGGTGCCGATCCTGTTCTTCCTGGTCTGCCAGAAGAACGTTCTGGAGACGATGACCTCGTCGGGCATGAAGGAATAGGGGGAGACGCAGATGAAAAAGGGTTGGAAAATCAGACGGGCCGTGTCTCTTTGCCTGCTGTCGCTTGTTTTGGCGGCGGCGCCTCTCGGGGTTGCGCAGGCAGACAAGCTCCCGTACGACTGCTACAATTATGACTACAGGGAATATATTCATTACACGCCAGCTGCTTATGAGCCGGCCGGGACGATCAGCGGCAAGGCATTGACGTATGACGGCGAGCCGCTCGGGGCGTTCGTTACGCCGCAGGATCTGTGCCAGGCGCCGGACGGACGGATTTACATCGCGGACACCGGAAACCACCGTGTCGTCGTGCTGGACAATGCGATGAAGCGGGTGGAGAAGGTCATTACCACTTTTGATAACAACGGGACGGAGGATGCGTTCCGCCAGCCGACCGGAGTGTTCGTCTCCGAGTCGGGGCAGCTCTACATCGCGGACAGCCAGAACCATCGCGTGGTCGTGCTGAATGAGGACGGGTCCCTGGCGCGGATCATTGAAAATCCGGTCTCGGAGAGCCTGGAGGAGGGCTACGTCTTCGTGCCGCTGAAGCTGGCGGTCGATTACGCGGACCGTGTCTACGTCATCGCACAGAACATGTTTGAAGGTATCATGGTCTTTGAGACGAACGGGCAGTTCGCCGGATTCTTCGGAACGATTGATGTCGAGCTGAGCCTCTGGGAAAAGTTCTGGGCGCGGATCGCCACAAAGGAAGAGCGCGCAAAGCAGCAGCTCTTCATCCCGACCGAGTTTACCGGGATCGACATCGATCCGGAGGGCTTCGTATATGCATCCAATATTGATGCGAGTGGAGTCCAGGGCGTGCGTCGTCTGAATCCGCGCGGCGAGGACATTATCAAAAAGGGTGAAAACGGAAGAGTTGGCGGTGATCTGTGGATCGACGGGACGACAGAGTTTGCGGGACCGTCGCAGTTCATCGACGTGGTGTACCGGGGACAGGGCATCTACTCCTGTCTGGACCGGAAGCGCGGGCGTATCTTTACCTACGATCATGAGGGCAATCTGCTCTATATCTTTGGCGGCCTTGGCACACAGCTTGGCACCTTTTCCCTGCCGGTGGCGGTAGAGGATATCGGAGGAAGGCTGGTCGTGCTGGACGCGACGCGCGGCGAGATCGCAAGCTTCCAGGTCACAGAGTACGGGCGGCTGATCAATGAAGCCGTATCGCTGCGGTATGAGGGCGATGAGACGCTGGCCGTGGATTTGTGGGAGCGGGTGCTGGAGCTCGACGAGAATAATGAGCTGGCCAACACTGGTATCGGAAAAGCGTACCTGACTGCCGGAGACTATAAGCTGGCGATGAAGTATCTGAAGATGGGAATGAACCGGGATTACTATTCGGTGGCCTGGCGCCGTTACCGGAACGAGCTGCTGACTGCGAATGCAGGCTGGTTCCTGACCGCTGCGGCCGTGCTGATCGCAGTGGCAGTGATTGTAAAGCAGCGGAAAAAGAAGAAGGGAGGAGCGGCGAATGGGTAAGTATTTTTCGAAAGGGAAATGGCAGTATCTTCGGTATACCCTGACGCATCCGATGGACGGATACTATTGGATTCGCCATCAGGAGCTGGGAAGTGTCCCGGTCGCGATCCTGCTTGTCGTGGTATTTGCCTTCTGCTTCTCATCAAACCGGCTGCTGGCGAGTTTTGTAGTGAACGACATTGATCCGCGTTCTGTGGACAGCCTGTATGAGCTGATCGGAATCCTGGCGGCATATCTGCTGCTGTGTGTCAGCAACTGGTCGGTCACCTGCCTGATGGACGGCGAGGGAAGGCTGAAGGATATCGCCATCGCCATCGGCTACGCGACCGTGCCGATCAGCCTCTCGCTGGTGCTTGGAACTGTGGTGAGCCAGTTCATCGCGGCTGATGAGGAAGCGCTGTATTTCATGATTCTCGCGGTTGGAATTGCTTACGGAGTGCTGATGATGCTGATTGGTATCATGCAGGTGCACAATTACACGCTGGGCAAGACATTGATCACGCTGTTCATCACTCTGGTGGCACTGCTGATCATCCTGTTCCTGCTGCTGCTGCTTGGCAACCTGCTTGGGATGGTATATAACTTCTTCCACAGCATCTACACGGAGCTGATCTTTCGAGTATAGGAGGCAGGAGCATGAAGACCAGAGAAAAGAAAATCAAGCAGCCGGCAAGCTTCGCGAAAAAACTCTTGCTCGGCGCAGTGGGAATCGCGCTTGCCGCTGTGGTGGCATACCTGCTGTACTATTTCTTCCACTATGTGCGTTATAATAAGTACCGGGAGTTTTTGAGCGGGTACGAGTACGAGGAGGGCGCATCGTTTGCCCCGGCGGAGGAAGCGAAAGCGGATGTCGCGGGGATGGAGCTTGTGGCGGAAAATGAATTCCTGAAGCTGTACACAGATCAGGCGACCACAAATGTGGCAGTCTACGATAAACGAAACAAGAGTGTCACCTACTCCAATCCGCTGAAGCCGGACGAGGATCCGGTGGCGAATAACGCGAATAAGAATTATCTGAAGTCGCAGCTGGTTGTCTACTATTATAATACCGACGTGCAGTCCGGCGTGTTTGATTCCTATACGCAGTCCGTTGCGAAAGGGCAGTATACGGCGGAGAGCATTGAGAACGGTATCCGGTACGTGTATACGATCGGCGATGAGGCGAGCATTCACTTCGACGTGCCGCTCGAATATCGCCTGGACGGTGATAGTGTGGTCGTATCGGTTCCGGCGAAGGGCATCCGGGAGTACAACAGCGGCTATCTGTACCGCATTCAGCTGCTGCGCTACTTTGGCGGAGCAGACAGTTCTGAGGATGGCTGCCTCGTAGTGCCGAACGGTTCGGGTTCCCTGATTTACTTTAATAACGGGAAGACGACCGCGGCGACCTACTCACAGTACATCTACGATCTCGACCCGCTCGTCACGAACTATACGACGACGGAAAATGTGGAGGGCGCGAAGCTGCCGATCTTCGGGATCTGCCGGGAAGACCGGAGCCTGCTCGTAGAGGTGACAGACGGAGCGACGATTGCATCGATCACAGCCGGCATCTCTGGGGTATTCAACGATCTGAACTACGCGTACCCATCCTTCACACTGCGGAACATTGACAATCTGCGCATGTTCGGTGATTCGGCTCAGGATGTCTATGTGATGGAACCAAATCTGTACGATATCAACTGTGAGACGCGCTATACCTTCCTGACCGAGGAGTACGCAGGGTATGCGGGACTTGCAAATTATTACCGGGAGAAGCTGATCCGGGACGGCGTGCTTGCTGCGAACGGGGCGAGCGGTGATATCCCATTTTACTACGATGTAATTGCAGGGGTGAAGGAAACGGCTCACCTGCTCGGCACACAGTATCTGCGAACCTTCGCGATGACGACGTTTGAGGAGGCCGGAAAGATTTCCGATGACCTGCAGGCATCCGGTATCACGAACCAGGTGATGAATCTGCAGGGCTGGATGAATGGCGGCTACTATCACGATGCGGTGGACAAGCTGAAGGTGACACGGAAGCTTGGCGGAAAGTCCGGGCTTGCCGCGCTGGATGATACGGTGACAGAAAATGGCGGAAGGCTGTTTGCGGACGCGGCGATCCAGGAGGTGACGTACGCGGACGACGGCTTCAATTATAATGCGGAGGGCGCAAGGTATTACGGAGCGGGCTATGTCGCAGGCTTCGGCCTGGTGAATCCGACGACCCTGCGCAAAACAGCCGGACTCGGTTACACGGAGAACCACTACGATCTGCTTTCCCCGAAGTTCCTTCCGAGATATGTGGAAAAGTACGCGAAGCAGGCTGGAAAGCTGGAGATTAACGGCCTGTCCCTCCGGGATCTTGGAAATGTACTGTTCTCTGACAAGAAGCGCACGAACATCATCGACCGGGAGCAGGCGCTGGATGTGGTGCTTGCGCAGTTCGAAGTGCTGAAGGATACCGGAAAGCAGCTGATGACGAATGCGGCGAACGCGTACAGCTTCGCCTACAGCAGCGACGTCCTGAATGCGCCGGTCGAGGATAATGATTTCGCGATTGTGGACGAGAGCATCCCGCTGTATGAGATGGTGCTCCACGGGACGGTACAGTATTCCTCGCAGCTGTTGAATTTTGAGGATGAGGAAGACCTGACAGGCATCGAGCTTCAGCTGATAGAGGCAGGCGCTTCCCCGCACTACGTATTTACGTGGGAGGATTCAAACAAGATGAAGAACACCGCGCTGAACCGCTTCTATGCGACAACCTATGAGAACTGGAAGGGTGAGGCCGGGGAGGTCTATACGGTGGTCAACGATGCGCTGCAGCATGTGAACGGTGCGCAGATGACTGGTCATGAGATTCTGGAGACAGGGCTGCGCAAGGTAACGTATGACAATGGCGTGGTCATTTACATCAATTACAATGCAGAGGAAAAGGAAGCGGACGGGCTTACAATTCCGGGCAGTTCCTATAGATTGGAGGGGATCGAATGAAAAAGAAGAAAAGGCTGACGCTTCTGCAGAAGCGAAGCATCGTCGGATTTTTATTTATCCTTCCGTGGCTGATCGGGTTTTTGATCTTCTACGTGCGCTCCCTGGTGATGACCGGGCAGTTCGCTCTGTCGAATCTGACCGTGGATTCCATAAACGGCGGCTATACCCTGGATTTTGTCGGACTGGATAACTTTATCTACGCTTTCCGGGTGCATGGCTCGTTTAAGCAGGTGCTGACGAGTTCGGTGCTGAATATGCTGGTCGATGTGCCGCTGATCACCTTTTTCAGTCTGTTTATGGCGATGCTGCTGAACAAGAAATTCCCGGGACGGTTCGTGGTGCGCGCGATCTTTTTCCTGCCGGTCATCCTGAATTCCGGCGCGATCACGGCGGCGATGGACCTGAGCCAGACGATGATGAACGGGGGTATCTCCTCCCAGGCGGCGGAGACCGCGGCGACTGCAGGTACCTCGATTGCACTGGATCTGGACTATCTGGTCAGTATCCTGATGGATCTGGGAATGCCGATGATGATTCTCGATTATATTATTGAGGCCGTCGCGCGGATCAATGACATCATCCTGGCGTCCGGCGTGCAGATCATTATCTTTATCGCGGCGCTGCAGTCGATCCCGACCTCAATGTACGAGGTGGCAAAGATCGAGGGCGCGACCGGGTATGAGACCTTCTGGCGCGTGACGTTCCCGATGGTGATGCCGCATATTATCACGAATGTCGTCTACACGATCGTGGACAGCTTCACAAACAGTGAAGTGGTGGACCTCGCCTACGCCGTAGCGTTTGATGAGTTCAACTACGGACTGAGTTCGGTGTTCAGCCTCGTGTCGACAGTCATTACCTGTGTGATCCTGGTCGTCATCTGCGGCTGGATTTCGAAGCACACATTCTACTATAACTAGGGAAGGAGAGGAGCAACATGGCAAAAAATACTGCAGTGGCAAAGGGCTTTGCCGAGGCAAAACGAGCCGTTAGCAATCCGGACCGTCGCAAGTACGTGATGAACCGCGTGAAGAATTTTGCGCTGGCTCTCGTGAAGGCGGCGATCCTGATCGGGGTGGCGTATGTCATCCTGGCTCCGGTGATCGGAATGCTGGTCAATTCCTTTTCTTCCAACCGGGACGCGTATGACCCGATGGTCTTCGTCATCCCGAAGAGCCCGACGCTGGAGCGCTACCAGCTTGCAGCGCTGAGGCTTAAGTATGTGCCGACGATGGCGAAGAATCTGGCCTACACCCTGACGCTGACCGCGCTGCAGATCGTGGTCTGCTCAATGGCGGGCTACGGGTTCGCACGGTTTGAGTTTCCGTTCCGGAAGCTGCTCTTCGGCTGTGTGGTGGTGATGATCGTCATCCCGTCGCACACGATCATGCTTCCGCTGTACATGACGTTCCGGACGTTTGATCCGTTCGGCATCGCGACTGCCATCACGGGCGGACCGGTCAATCTGATGGGCACGCCGATTCCGGTGTATATCATGACGCTTTTAGGCAGCGGCGTGCGGTCCGGGCTGTATATCTATATTTTCAATCAGTTCTTCCGGGGACTGCCGAAGGAAATCGAGGAGGCGGCGCTGGTGGACGGCGCCGGGCTCTGGTATACGTATTTCCGGATCATGCTGGTCAACGCGATGCCTGCTGTCATTACAGTGACCGTGTTCTCCATCGTGTGGCAGTTCAATGATACATTTTTTGCAAAGCTATTTCTGGTCAGTGAGGACATCGTGATCAGTAAGAAGATCGCAAGTCTCCAGGCGACGATCGCGAATCTGGACAAGATCCTGGAGGTACCGATCCAGGAGCTGTATCTGGACGCGGGCATCATCCTGGTGATGCTGCCGGTCGTACTGATCTATGTTTTCCTGCAGAGATACTTTATAGAAGGCGTGGAACGAAGCGGAATCGTGGGATGACCGCACAGGGTTACTGTTCACGGCCATCTGTGGAGCAGTATGCTGGATCGTCGTGCTTGCACGTAAGAGACAGCATAACTGCCACAGATTGGCTGTGAAATAGCAACCTCCACACAGCCACAGACAGAAGCGGACATTTATGGCCGCGACGGACGCGAAGCGGTTGGTCTGTGGCTTGCTTGTGTGGAGGGGGCGTGAACAGTAACACCGCACAGGAAGCGCCGTGCAATCCAGCGATCCGGAGGGAGAAGTAGTTCTTCTAAAAGTAACTGAATTGCAGTAACCAGTCAACCCGCATATTTATTGAAGGAGGAAGGAAACGTTGAACAGAAAATTCATGACCTGTCTGATGACAGGAGCCATGGCAGCTTCCATGGCGATGTGTGCGCAGGCGGAGGAAGCAGCTCCGGGCGCAAGTATTGATTTTGAAGATGGCAATATGGGCTTTGTGGCTGCCTATACGCAGCCGGCGGACGCGGCAGAGGTTGAGCTGTCTGTGGTAGATTACAACGGCAGCAAGGCGCTTCAGGTGAAGAATCTCTCAGGCGGTGTTCCGTACGTGGCAATCGATGCGAGCAGCCTGCTCGGCGCAGATGTCGCGAAGGTCGCTTCGATCGAGCTTGGCATGGGTGTATCTCATGAGGACGGCAAGTTCTACGCATGCTCCGGTTCCCTGATCGCATGGAGCGGTACGGACCTGGTAGAGACGACGGATCCGTGGTCTGTCTATCTGGAAAGCGCGAACCCGAAGAAGGCAGTCGCAACACTCTCTGCTGGCGAGGAGTTTGTAGCAGACGCAGGCAATATGCTGGTAGTACAGCTGAAGACTGACAACGGCGCGACAGAGGGCGCAGGCAATGCGACCTTATACATCGACGATATCCGTTTCCTGGATGCAGACGGAAATGTACTTGCGGCAGACAGCGCGGCGACCTTCGTTGAGAACAGTCTGTTCGCAGGCAGCGGCCCGGATTTCGTAAATCTGGCTGCTCTGAAGAATCCGGTTACGTTTGAAGGCTTCGCATGCACCGGCGCAGCATGGGCGCAGAATGGCTTCACGATGCCGCAGGAATTCATCGACGCACTGGTACCGGGCTCTGTGATCGAGGTCGAGTACAGCTCCGAAAGCGGAAATATGTGGGTACTGATGAACGAAGCATCGGCAGGATGGATTCGTGTGGGCGTCGGCAATGTAGACGGCAGCGGATCGGATTCCAGCTACTACAACGGCGCGAGAAATATCTGCCAGGTAACGTATGAGCAGCTCGCAGCGGCGTATGGCGAGGATGTATCGACCTGGGGTACGATGATGCAGTGCGAGTCTGATACCGACTGGGAGGTCTTCTCTGTGAAGGTTGGACAGGCGGCTCCGCGCTATGTGATCGGCACTGGCACAGGTGTGGAATTCCCGGGCTTCGCGTGCAGCGGAGATGCGTGGGCACAGAACGGCTTCGATATGCCGCAGGAGATCATCGATGCACTGGTACCGGGTTCTGTAGTAGAGATCAGCTACAGCTCGGAGAATGACGATCTGTGGCTCGTGATGCCGGGCGCAACTGTGGGCTGGTCCAGAGTGGGCGTCGGCAATGCGGACGGCAGCGGTTCTGACGCAGCAGTGTGCGATGGCAGCAAGTGCTATGTGACGTATGAGCAGCTCGCAGCAGTGTGCGGCGAGGACAAATCGACCTGGGGTACCACGATGCAGTGTGAAGCATCCGGCGCATGGGAAGTATACGGCGTGAAAGTCGGCACCGCTGTGGAGTGCCCGATGGCAAAGAATCCGGTTGAGTTCGCAGGCTTCGCGTGCAGCGGAGATGCGTGGGCACAGAACGGCTTTGATATGCCGCAGGAGATCATTGATGCACTGGTACCTGGCGCAGTTGTGACAGTGAACTATACATCGGAGAACGGCGATCTGTGGCTGGTAATGCCGGGCGCGACTGTAGGCTGGTCCAGAGTCGGTGTCGGCAATGCAGACGGCAGCGGCAGCGCATCCGCAGCATGCACAGGATCTGTATGCCAGGTAACGTATGAGCAGCTCGCAGCAGTATGCGGCGAGGATGTATCGACCTGGGGTACCACGATGCAGTGCGAGGCTTCCGGTGCCTGGGAAGTATTCGGAGTTTCAGTAGGAACGAGATAAGACAGGAGGAATGATTACAATGAAAAATAAGAAGAGATTTGTGGCACTTGGCGTAGCTTCCCTGTTTGCATTTCAGTGCATGAGCGTAAGCGCAATGAACATCGGTTCCTGGTGGACGATCCCGTACGACAGCGATGACGAGATCACGGACTCTGAGGACTACAACACCGCACTTGCTTCTGGCGATGACTTCAACCTGAACATTGCTCAGAGGAAGTGGGACAACGTACCGGTACTGGAAGAGAAGTACGGTGAGTTCTTCTGGCAGAACCTGACCTATGAGGGAACGAAGGAGTCCATCAATACCTCGATTCTGGCAGGTTCACCGGACTGCGAGATCTACCTCGTAGATACGGGAATGGGTGTTCCGGCGCAGATGAACGGCCTTGCAGTAGACCTGAAGACCGTGCTTCCGGAGGACGATGAGCTCTTTACAGATCAGACCGTCCTGAGCTATCTGGATCTTGGCGATGGCAAGGCATGCATCCTGTACGAGAACAGCGCACAGAAGCAGGTAGAGGCGACATATCCGCTGGCATTTAATGTACAGATGCTCGAGGACAACAACCTGGAGGATCCGCGTGATCTCTGGGAGCGCGGCGAGTGGACCTGGGACAAGTTCAACGAGTACTGCCAGGTGCTGACACAGGATACCGACGGAGACGGACAGATCGACCAGTATGGATACTGTGGTTTTGAGGTTGAGACATTTGAGCAGCTGATGATGAGCAACGGAGCAAACGTTGCAGCTGGCCCGACCGAGACCTTAAGCTCTCCGGCAGTCGGCGAGGCACTTCAGCAGATGTATGACATGTACAACACCTACAATGTATGCTATCCGTATGACTTTGACGGCACACCGTCTGACAGCATGAGAAACCAGTATACACAGGGCAACATCGGCTTCTTCCCGATGGCATGCTGGATCGCAGCAGGCAACAACGACTACGACTATGGCGATACACAGGGCACATATCTGCAGTGGGATACCGCATATGTGCGCTGGCCGGTAGGTCCGTCCGGAAACAAGGACACGAACGCTGGTAAGAACGATACGTCCGGTACGTTCTACATCATCGCTGCAGGCCAGAAGGATCCGGCAGCTGCATACGGACTGCTGCATGACTTCTACAACTGGTTCGACGGCGACACCTCCATGCGTGACGCGAAGGAAACCCTGAACTGGTGGTACGGCTCCACTTCCAGAAAGGAAGAGCTGCAGAACGCAAACTTCGATGTGATGGCTGATTGTGGCGCACATGCAACCTTCGATAACTGGCAGAGCCTTGGTATCGAGTATGACTTCCAGTCTCTGATCCGCGGCGAGGTAACTCCGGCTCAGTTCCAGGAGACCTACAAGCAGCAGGTACAGGATGGACTTGATGCTTACTTTGGGAACTAAGAGATCGGTGTCAGTGTGAGAAGTGAGATCTGCGTCGTGTGTGCGTATAAGCGGATGGGAAACAGAAGCCACATCGTGTATACGTAGAAGCAGATAGAAATCAGATCACTCACAGAGCATCCTTAACTCTGTAATCCAATCATGGCAAAGGCCCGGGCGGACTGGGCAGGTATGAAAGCCTGCCGCTCCGACTGGGCCTTTGCTATTCCGCCGAACCTCCCATTGCCCTGACCGGAAAAGTATGGTACGATAAAGAAAACACTCTAAAGAGAAAATTCAAAATAGATTTTTGTAGGGCATAGTATTTAATCAGATAATTTGTTATGATATGAGTTGGGGAGACGCTGTCTGGTTAATTTGATTTGGAGGCGTATTTATGGCAGAAAGTCAGAATATTGAATGGAAAGAATCATGGCGGGATGAATATTTGAAATGGATATGCGGATTTGCCAATGCACAGGGCGGAAAAATTTATATTGGGACAAATGATGCTGGTACGGTCATTGGGGTTCAAGATAGCAAGAAACTTATGGAGGACATTCCCAATAAGGTAAGAGATGTTCTGGGAATTATTGTAGATGTGAATTTATTGACAGAGGACGGTAAAGATTACATTGAGATTTGTGTCAATCCTAATACTTATCCTGTGAATTACAGGGGAGAATATCATTATCGCAGCGGAAGTACAAAGCAATTGCTCAAAGGACAGGCACTGAATCAGTTCCTCTTAAAAAAGACTGGAATTACATGGGACAGCGTATCCATGCAAGGCGCAGCAATAAAAGATTTACGCAATGATAGTTTTGATATTTTTAGGGAACAAGCTGTAAAAAGTAAAAGGATGGATGAACCTGATATTCAGGTCAGCAATGAGCAGCTACTTGATTGTTTAAATCTTATCAATGAAGGCTTGCTTACGAGAGCAGCGATTTTGCTTTTTCATCATAATCCGGAGAAATGGATTCCCGGCTCTTATGTTAAGATTGCTTATTTTCAATCGGAATCTGATATTTTGTATCAGGATGAAGTGCATGGCTCTTTGCTTTCACAGGCAGACAGGGTTGTAGATTTAATTTATACAAAATATTTAAAGGGTATCATTTCTTATCAAAACATTACCAGAGTAGAAACTTATCCTTATCCAAAAGAGGCGTTAAGAGAGGCCGTCTTAAATGCGATATCTCATAAAAATTATGCGACGCTGGTTCCGATTCAAATCAGAGTTTATGATGATCGGATAATGGTTGCGAATGATTGTGTGTTCCCTGATGACTGGACGGTTGATGATCTGATGGAATCGCATAAATCCAGACCTTACAATCCACTGATTGCCAACACTTTTTTTCGGGCGGGATTTATTGAGGCGTGGGGACGTGGAATTCAAAAAATGAAAGACAGCTGCATTTTGGCAGGAAATGATATTCCGGAATATAAGGTAAAGAGGGAGGATATTACAGTAATATTTAAAAGCTTATATAATAGAAGTACCCAAGATAATACCCAAGATAATACCCAAGATAATACCCAAGATGATAGATTGACAAATAAAGAAAGGCAAATCCTTAGTATATGTAAAGAAGAAAAAAGTAAACAGGAGATTGCAAATCTTATGGGATATAAAACAATAAAGAGTATAAAGCCGGAAGTAGAATCTTTACTGAAGACAGGGAAATTGAGAATGTCAATCCCTGACAAGCCTAAAAGTAAAAATCAGAAATATATTGCGGCTAGAGACGAGAATATAGATTAAAAATTATTTGTTTGGAATATTGACGTAGGCATTCTAGGCTGCATGACCGGCCTGCGTTAGGGTACATTACTGGATGGCAATGACTTATTTAAGGAATTCAGGGGTGCGCTGACGGAACAGTATGTATGCCAGCAGCTTAAAACGCTTGAGAATCTGGGTGTTTATTACTACACGAGCGATCGTGGCTTCTGTGAAGTGGATTTTATTCTTGATACTGGCGAACGGATTACTCCGGTGGAAGTCAAAGCAGAGATCAATCTGAAAGCAAAGAGCCTGAAAGCATACCGTGAAAAGTTCCATCCAGAGCTTTCCGTTCGCACCTCGATGGCGGATTTCAAAAGGGAAGAAGGACTTCCTCTGTATGCGCTGGAAGAGATCTCTAAGGCAGTTCAAAAGCGGGAGCCGGGTAAGAGCCATATTGGCTGATTGGAAAATATATTGTGGAATTAGAATAAAAATATTATTCAAATTTTTTGAAAAAATGAAATATTGCAATTGACTGGAGAAATAAAATGAGATATAATCCATTCGACTAAAAGATGGAAGGAGCGATGTACTATGAGAAAAAGGAAAATGATAGAAATGAAACATTGCTCCCAGCATAAAGTCAACTCTACTTATTGATATATTTATTACTATATGTTATTCCCGCGAGCAACGATCCTAGTAGCCATGCTTGCAGCGGGGGTTTGAATGCAATGGATGAAGTTGAGAAGTCTATAGGAGAACAACCATGATTCTTTCTTAGCTGCAGCATACGCTTTTTCGTATAGTGATAATTAAGATAGTGAACTATCGATTAGTTATTCAGAGTAGATAAAATTTCCTTTTAGCTTGGGAGTCATATATCCCAAGTATTTTTATGCCCCAAAAGGAGATTTTTATGAAAGAAAACTTAAAATTTATTTGGTTCTATGCCCGAAGTTACAAAATCAGGTTGTCTGTAATGCTTTTTAGTATCCTGTTAACATCGATATCCGGAGCACTTTTCCCCTTCTTTCTAGGAAAAATGATCAATAGTTTATTATATGGGAGGGATTATGTTCTCTTTTTCCGCAACTTCTGTTTGTATGGCGCATTCTTTTTGGTGCAGCAATTCATGCGCTTTATCAATACAAGGCAGTATGCTGCTCTTGAAACTACGTTTCTTTTTGATATACGAAGAGATGCTTTGAAAAACATATTTTCAAAACCGGCAGATTATTTATCGCAGATGGACAGAGGCGACACAATATCAAGAATAGAAAAGGATGTTCATCAAATACTGGATTATATTTATTACAACCTCTTTTATTCTATTTCGGATATTTTTGAATTTGCTTCACAGATAATTTTGATTCTGCTGATAAGCTGGAAACTATTAGTTCTTACCTTTATATGTATGCCGATATCTTTCCTTCTTCCAAGATTCTGTTCCAAAATATTAAAAAAATATTATCAGAAGCAATTGGAAATAGATGGAAAATTATCAGGTTGGTTTTTTGATATCATTAATAGTTTAGTTGATATCCGATTACTTTCCGGGGAACAAAAAGTAAACACTGACTATGTTAAGCAAAAAGAGAAATACATTAGTATTAGAAAATTTACAACAAGGATTGAAACGTTTACGCAGATTGGAATAGAAGGAACTGCAGTCATATTGAAGATTCTTTTATACAGTGTTTCCGCACTCCTCGTTATACAAAAAGAATTATTAATTGGAAACTTTATCTCGGTAATAGAATATTTTAATTCTTCACTGGCAATTTTTAATGAAATGGCGAACCGGGCAAATCCAATTACGGAAAATATGGTTGCAATAGACCGAGTCCGGAATATTGTTTCCTCGCCGCAAGACGATTTTGTCACTGAAATAGTTACCTCTGCTGCAAACGATATACGTTTTGAAAATATAAATTTCAGATATGAGAAGGAAGGACCTCAAATTCTCAATCGTTTATCTTTCTATATCAGCTCCGGAGAACATGTGGTATTTGCCGGAGAAAGTGGATGCGGCAAAACGACGATAACCCGTCTGATGCTGAATTTTTACAAGCCTGATAACGGAACTATATACATTGGTAATATGGAGATCAGACAAACTAAAAATGTGAATTTGTCATCAAAAATAGGTATGGTTTTTCAGAAAACAGCTATTTTTGACGGCAGCATCAGATACAATTTGATATTCTCTGATGATATGGAACGTGATAACGAAATCTGGCTTGTACTGGAAAGAGTCGGATTATCTGAGTATGTTCATTCATTGCCCAATGGATTGTCTACTGAATTATCCGGGCTGAATACCCATCTATCAGGTGGACAGATACAAAGGATCGGCATTTCCAGAACACTGCTGAAAAATACAGATATTATTATTTTTGATGAACCGACATCTGCCTTTGATTGGAAAAGCGAACAGGTTTTTCTTGATATGTGTCAAACATTTTATCGTCAAAAAACAATAATTATAGTCTCACACAGGATAGAGACTCTAAAAGCGGCAGACAGGGTTTATTTTATTAAAAATGGAAAAATTGAAGTGGTTGGCAAACATGAAGAATTACTTGCTATCAATAGTGATTATGTGAAATATCTGAATAAGGGAGAAACAGCAAATGAAAAATAGAATGTCTTATTTTGTGTTGTTTTCACCATATATGGCACAGAGAAAAACAGATTTGTATATCTGGGCATTTTTTGAGTTATTTATAAAAATATTAATTCTG
>DKWE01000046.1 GCA_002491565.1 Lachnospiraceae bacterium UBA7160
TTCTGATTCGATATGGCGATTACTTGTGCGTTCAAATATTCTCCTCCTTTCAAAAAAGCTATCAAAAAAACGATAGCTGGATAAACAAAAAAGCCAACCAGTTTCCCTATCAAAAACTAATTGGCTATGTATCAATACTCTCTTCAATTTTATTTGATATGTTGCTGAATGATATGCTACGATAACTTAAAATTTCTTATACAAATGAGTGAAAAACAGTGAATTTTCGCAGTAAAAGATGCTACGTGAATTTTTAGAATAACGAGGAAAACTTTCAGGTGCCATTTGGGGGAAAGCCTTTCCCCCAAATCTTCCCCCAAAAATCCCCCAAATTTGTGTTCAAAATGCGGTAAGATATGATGTGCTGTGTATCGCTCCAAAGGACGCAAAAAACCCTTGAAAATGCCCATTTTACGGGATTTTCAAGGGTCCTAAAGTTCTCAAATTCAGCTATGCAGAATAGAGTTTACATTCCCATCTGCTTTGCAACCTCAGCTGCAAAGTCTTCCTGCTTCTTCTCGATACCTTCGCCGGTCTCAAAGCGGACGAAGCCTTTGATGGTGATGTTTGCGCCGTTTGCCTTTGCTACCTGCGCTACATACTGGCCAACAGACTGCTTGCCATCCTCTGCCTTTACATAAATCTGATCGAGCAGGCAGATCTCCTTGAGCTCCTTCTTGATACGGCCCTGGATCATGCCTTCGATCACCTTCTGCGGCTTCTGGGACTCCTTCGGGTCATTCATGATCTGAGCCATCAGGATCTCTTTCTCATGTGCAATGTAGTCTGCGCTTACCTCGCTGTCGTTGGTGTACAGCGGCTTCAGAGCAGCAACCTGCATTGCTACGTTCTTCGCCATCTCTTTGACATCGTCATTTACCACATCGGTCACAACGTCTACGAGTACACCGATCTTGCCGCCCATATGCGTGTAAGAAGCTACAAAACCAGCCTCTTCCTTTACCTGAGCAAAACGACGGATCTTCATGTTCTCGCCGATCACTGCGATCTGGCCTGCCAGCGCTTCGCTGACTGTCTTGGTAGTGTCGAATTTCCACGGCTCTGCAAGGAACGCATCGATATCTGCTGCGCTCGTCTCCATCGCCTGCTCTGCAACCTGCGCTACATAGCCCTGGAACTTCTCATTCTTCGCTACGAAGTCTGTCTCAGAGTTTACCTCTACTGCAACTGCGCTCTTGCCGTCCTCGGAAACCTTCACCATCGCGATGCCTTCTGCTGCGATTCTGCCGGACTTCTTCTGAGCAGTAGCAAGACCTTTCTCTCTGAGCCACTCCACTGCCTTGTCCATATCTCCTTCAGTCGCTGTCAGAGCTTTCTTGCAGTCCATCATGCCAGCGCCTGTCATCTCTCTTAACTCTTTTACCATTCCTGCTGTGATAGCCATTTTCTGTTCCTCCGAACTATAATCTATTATGATCCTTTATCCCCCCGCCAAAACAATCGGAAGCTACAGGGCCGTTCCCCATGAACTCCGACTGCTTTGCTGGATTGTGGAAATACAAAGTACCGTACAATCCGCCGGGTATCAAAATTTCATTATGCCAGTGCGTCTACCGGAGCTTCCTCGCTGTACTCTGCTTCCGATACTTCCTCTGCGCCCTGCTTAGCCTCGATGACTGCATCTGCCATCTTCGAAACAATCAGCTTGACCGCACGGATCGCGTCATCATTGCCCGGAATCACATAATCCAGCTCTTCCGGATCACAGTTCGTATCGCAGATACCGATAAGCGGAATGCCGAGAGTGTGCGCTTCCTGTACGCAGATTCTCTCCTTCTTCGGGTCTACTACGAAAATCGCATCTGGAAGTCTCTTCATTTCCTTAATGCCGCCCAGGTTCTTCTGGAGCTTCTCCATCTCCTTCTTCAGGGCGATGACTTCCTTCTTCGGCAGCACATCAAAGGTGCCGTCCTCCTGCATCGTCTCAATATCTCTGAGGCGCTTAATTCTGCTCTGAATCGTCTTAAAGTTGGTCAGCATGCCGCCGAGCCATCTCTCATTGACATAGTACATACCGCAGCGCTCTGCCTCAGTCTGTACCGCATCCTGTGCCTGCTTCTTGGTACCTACAAACAGAATGCTGCCGCCATTTGCAGCGATATCCGCTACAGCGCGGTATGCCTCGTCCACCTTGCCTACAGACTTCTGCAGATCGATGATATAGATACCATTGCGCTCTGTGTAGATGTACTCTGCCATTTTCGGGTTCCATCTTCTCGTCTGATGTCCGAAATGAACGCCTGCCTCCAGTAACTGCTTCATTGAAATAACACTCATGACTTTTCTCCTTTTGGTTGTCTTCTTCCGTATACATCACTTCTGGAGAGACCCTTGCATCCATCCAGACGCCTCCGGCACCGTCTCCAAAATCCGTATACGTGCTTTTTCTGCAACTTCCACAGTATACCATAAGAATACGTCATCCGCAAGCACTTTTTACACGATTCACTGCGATTTGCGTCTGATTCGTTGTTACGGCTTCCCGACTGGGTGGCTGATTCAATGCCATTTGGCCGGGAGCTTTTGACTCCAGCCGGATGATTCTGCACCTCGTGCTCTTACTCTCTCCGCAGTGCATCGATCGGATTCAGGTTTGCCGCTTTCACAGACGGCAGCAGCCCGAAAATAATTCCGATCAGCATGGAGAACAACACCGCTATCACCGATGCCACAATGTCGATCGACACAGCGACACCGGATACCCGGTTAATCACCTGCGCCATGCCAATTCCAGCCGCTACGCCAAGCATCCCGCCCATACTGGTCAGCACTGCAGCTTCTGTCAGGAACTGTCCGAGAATCGTCCCCTTGCGCGCACCGATCGCCTTTTTCAAGCCGATCTCACTGGTACGCTCTGTGACCGACACCAGCATAATATTCATAACGCCAATGCCGCCAACCAGCAGGGAAATACTCGCAATCCAGATCAGCTGGTTATTCGTCGCAGCACTCAGCTTCTGCATATCTCTCGCTTTCTCCAGAAGGTTATCCGCCTTATACTTGACTTCTTCCTGTTTTGGAGAAATTGTCGCATTCAGGATCTTCTGAACCTTCTGCCCGGCCTCTTCCATATCATCCGTGCTTCTCGCCTTGACAACTACCTTCTCCGGCTCATCGTACGCATATGCGATTGGCCAGCACTCCTTCGGAATGAATACACCGCTTAATGCAGATTCCTGCGCACTGTAATACTGCGAAATATTTGTGATTGTTGTCTCGTAATTGCTTTCGCTCTCTACCACGCCGACCACTGTAAATGGCTCCTCCGAAATTTCCATCGTCTTTCCGATCGGATTCTCATCCCCAAACAGTGCCTCCGCCGCATTCTGGTCAAGAATCACAACCTTCCGGAATTTCTTTCCGTCATCCTCCAGAAAGATTCTTCCTGTCTTCAGGCGGTAGCCGACGGTATCAAAATAACTCTTGTCAATTCCGCGGATTGCGCCGCTGGAGATGGCCTTATCCCTGTAAAACACACCCTCCATGTTTCTCCGTTCCGTAAAACAGGTCACATTTTCCACGGAATCCAGCTTCAGGATCTCCGACCGCGTCTCCTCAGACACCTGCGGGATCCCGAACGGTTTCTGGGAATTGGAATAAATCTCCATCGTATAACCCTTCTCATAGAGCAATACATTAACCGTATTATTCCCGGAACCGATCAGACTGTTCTTGATCTCCTCATTCGTCCCCTTGATGGTCGATACGATGGAAATAATGGATGCGATACCAATAATAATGCCGAGCATCGTCAGGAAGGAACGCATCTTATGCGACCAGATTCCCTGAAACGACAGTCTTATATTTTCCAGCAATAGTCTCTCCTCCTGTCTTTACCTGATCTGGTTATTCCTGAAATTTAACCATACATCGATTCGAGATTGTCGACTTCCTTGGTCGGGGCGCCCTCAACGACATCCTCGCCATACGGAAATGCAATCTTATCATCCGGTTCCAGGCCGGCCAGAATCTTCTTGCTGTAATTTGACTCCCCGGTCGCTGTCGTCACATACTGCTTTTTCAGCAATCCATCCTCTCCCTGTATATAAACGTAATCTCTGCCGTCATTCTCAGTCCGGATGAAGTAATTCTCCAGATAAATCATCTCCGGATCATATACATTGTCAGAAGAAAGCTGTATGGTCGCGCCTCCCTCCTCGATTCCTTCCGGGTTCTCAATCAGTGCATAAAACGGATAGTAGGAAACATTCATATTATCCGAACCGCTCCATCCCATCAGGCTGTCTCGTCCGTTCGGGTCCGGGTAGGTAGATACTTCCTTGACCACTGCCGTAAACTCCATGCCATTATCTGAGGATCCGGTGATAACATCACCCACCTGAATGCTCTGAAGCTCCATCTCATTCATCATTCCCTTTGCATACAGACCTCCCTCATTGGACACCTTTGCAAAGTAATCCGTATCTGAACTACCGTCCGGCTGTCCGATGCTGATGACCGTCCCGTCCATGGTCGCCTTCACAACCTTGCCGTCTACGAGACGCTGTGCCTTGCGCACTCTGATCTCTCCCGACCGGATATCAAGGTCACAGTCATGGATTTCTTTCTCCTTCTCTTCAATCAGCTCCTTCAATTCTTCCGCCGTATACCCATCATCAAACCCAAAATCCGGATCATAGGGATCAAAGGGCGGTTCTGTCTCTTCCTCCCAAAGACCGAACTGCTTCAGCAGTTCGATCAAATTCCCGCTGTTCCAGACCAAAGCCTTCTGTCCGTCGCTCAGAGCAAGATACGCATCGCGCACCGTCGTCAGCTGATAGATCAAAAGCTCTTCATTCTGGGTTGTATCAATTTCCTGGATTAACAGGATGACCTCATACGCGCCAAGTCGTTCCCCGTAAGTCAAAACACTCGGCACAGGCGCTTCGCTCTCATCTCCTTCCCCCGTTTCACTGCCGTCCCCGTAACCGTCTCCAGTCTCATCCTCCCAGCCTTCCCAGTCTTCCGGATCCTGCGGAGCCTCCGGCTCAACAGGAGTCGTCTGTCCGTTCATGCTGGTTACATCTCCCGTCTGAGGCTCCGTCTGGGCCGGATTCTCATCCTCATAGACACTCGCATCCAGCTCGCTCTGCCAGCCCGGTCCCATGCTCTCATACGCACGCTTTGCATACTCGTATGCCTCCCGTGTC
The DNA here is from genome assembly GCA_002491565.1 of Lachnospiraceae bacterium UBA7160. Lineage (GTDB taxonomy): Bacteria > Bacillota > Clostridia > Lachnospirales > Lachnospiraceae > Choladousia. The sequence continues at coordinate 5,172 of DKWE01000046.1, forward strand.
AGATTGTACGGATCGAGATTGTCAATCAGCGTCTTGACCCACATCATACACAGCTGCTTATAGCGTGCCTGCAGATATTCTGCCTTTTCCGGTTCCCCTGACTTAGCGAGATACTCCGCTGCCCGCTGCTTCAGTACATACTCTTCCAGTTTATTGTCATTCGTCCCATCGACAATCTCCTCCGTCTGGTCCGCAAGGTTCGCCTGATAAAACAGGAATGCTGTCTGTATCGCCGTCGGATCATACGCTGAAAGCGTCACTCCGTCCGCGCCCAGGGCTGCTTCCGCAAGAGATACAAATGTATTAATGCAGCGGTCCAGCTCTTCCGCATAGAATGCATGGATCTGCACCTCCGCTTCCGGCATGACAAACGTCGTCTCCAGCGCTTTTGCGTCTGCAAACTGCACCAGCTCTGCAGGAACAGCCGTCCATTCCATAAAGTTTGCCAGTCCGTTCTCAGCGTCTCCTGCTGCCTGAACCGTCACTGTATCCCCCGCAGGTATATAAGCTTCCTTCCCTTCTACCCCGAGAATCCGCCCATTTTCAATCGTCAGCAGATAGACCTCCCGCTGATCCGATTCTGATTCGGTCTCAGACTCTGATTCTGACTCAGATTCACTGCCAGACTCGGATTCCGGTTCAGAGCTGTCCTCCGAACCAGACTCGGATTCGGTAACAGGTTCGGAGCCTGGTTCGGATTCGCTGCCGGGCTCTGACCCCGGTTCCGCACCGCTTTCCGGCTCTGTCTCCGATTCATCCGGACTATTGCCATCAGTCTCCTGCTCCGTTCCAGGTATGGTTTCCTCCGGATTCGTCTCCTTCGGCTCAGTTTCCCCTGTCTCGCTCTCATCAGCCGGCGTCTGCTCCTCTGTTGAAAACTCTGTCTCTGTCTGAACCGGCTCCGCCTCTGTTTCACCCATCTGCGCGGCAAGCTCTTCCATTTCCGCCAGACGGTCCAGATTTCTCACTTCCTCCTGCCGCTTCGTCGGAAGGCTCTCGTAGACCTGGCGTGCATCCGCCACATACGCACGGAAATCCCCAGGATTCTCCGGATCCAATTCCGAAATCAACAGTTCGGTAAAGTATACATGGTACTGATCCATCAGCTCCCCGTATTTTTCAAGCGTCTTAAAAGCTTCCTCTCCGAGCGCCTCGCGCACTTCTGCCCGCAGCACGTAGCTCCGAATTGTCTTTTTATCGCCAGCGTTCGGATTGTCCTCCGGGGCTTCCTCCGTGCTGTCTTCCATTTCCTCCTCTGTGATCTGCTCTTCTGCCAGATTTTTCCGGAAATAGCTTACCGCTTCCCGCACTGCTTCCGAGATATCCGCTGCCTTGATCGAATCACCATAAGTCCGGAACAGCACATCAATCGCCTTCACCAGCTGCTCATAGCTGGTCGCCATATCAGTAATGGAAAGCTGTTCCGCCTTCCTGGCATCCTCCGCAACGTGGTCCGGCACATCCTCACTCTCCACGGCCTCAATGCCACCCAGGAAACTCTCCTCAGCTGCACCATCCGCGCCATCCTCCTGGGAAGGTGCTTCATCAGACAAGGTAGAATCCGTTCCCGTTCCGGACTGAGACAGATCCGGATCCTCTATGATCTCCGCCATATCAGAAGCTGTCGTCAGCACCGCAGCCGTGCGTTCCAGGGATGCGCTTGCCCGCGTATTTTTCAGCTTTTCCAGATCTTTTTCCAGTTTTACCTTCGTGAGCTCGCTCGTCTGCAGATTCAGCTTCTCCATCTCAAGCTCCAGTTCCGGGAGTGTCATATCATAGGAAAAAAGCGGTGTACCTTCTTTCACAACATCGCCCGTCTGCACGAAAATCTCCTCAATGGGATATTCCTCGTTCAGCAACACGGTCTGGGAAGCCTGTGAGGTAATGCTGCCATAAATCGAGTCCTCATTCCAATAGCCATAGTTCGCGTTTACATTCTGTACCGGAACGACATCCACCGGGGTCTTCTGCCCCTGCATGGCATGATAGGCACCGTACACGATACCAGTCACCAGCGCACCCGATACGACAACGCTGATCACTACTGTCCTGATTTTCATCGAAACACCTCCCCATGTCTGGAAATCTCACCGTCAAAAATATCCATAATCCGCTTTGCGTGGCCTGCAATCCCCGGATCATGCGTGATCATCACTACGGTTACGCCCTCCTCGTTCAGCTGTGCAAACAGCTCCATGACCTGCTTGCTCGACTTGGAATCCAGCGCGCCGGTCGGCTCGTCCGCCAGCAAAATCTTCGGCGTATTGACCATCGCCCGCGCGATTGCGACTCTCTGCTTCTGTCCTCCGGAGAGCTGGGTCGGATTAAACCCAGTCCGGTCTTCCAGTCCAACACGCACCAGTGCCTCCCGCGCGCGCTCCCTGCGTACTCTCTTGCGCACGCCTGCATACACCAGCGGCAGCGCAACATTGTCCAGAGCACTCATGCGCGGAAGCAGCTGGAAATTCTGAAATACAAAACCAATCCGGTTCAGCCGGACATCCGCCAGCTTTTTTTCATTCAGAGCCAGGACATCCTGCCCCGCCAATTCATAGGTACCCTGGGTCGGCCGGTCAAGACAACCGATAATATTCATCAGCGTCGACTTGCCAGAACCGGAGGGTCCCATGATCGCGACGTACTCGCCCTCTTCCACATGCAGGCAGACATCCTTCAGCACGGGAACTGTCATTTTTCCCTGAATGTAATCCTTATAAATATGATCTAACTTCAGGATCATAGTACAACCTAACCTCCCCTGCCTTACTCTTCCCAATCGCCCTCTGCATCCGCGTCAAAGACCGGCTCTTCTCCATCCTCACCATCCAAAGCATCCAGATCTGTCAGGCCGCCTTCCGCCGCATCTGCATCAAAGAACGGCACTTCTCCATCATCAGAACCGGCATCTTCTCCACCCATGCCAAGTTCCCCGCCATCCATACTGCTCATATCATCCATGCCGCCCATGCCATCCATACCGCTCATATCATCCATACCGCCCATGCCATTCATGCCGCCCATACCGCCATTCTGACTGTAATCATTATAAATAACGGGAGCTCCTTCCACAATCGTCTCCATCGGCATCGCGATATAATCCTCTGCCTCAAGCCCGGCTGTGATCTCATATTTCATCAGATTTTCATCATACTCTCCGAGCGTGACCTCATGCTTTTCCAGACGGTCCTTCTCATTGGCGCGCCATACATAGGCTTTCCCATCGTCCTCCTGCATCAGATAATACTCCTCCAGCCACAGCCCGTCCTTTTTACCATCAGTGCCGGAATCCTCCTCTATGTAGACATGCTGTCCCAAGAGCAGTCCCTCGGAGTCATCCAGTTCCACATAAAAGGCATAGCTGGAAGACTCTGCGCCGGAGCTGTACCACATATTCTGGTTATCCTCTTCCGCATTGTCCAGCTTGACTTCGGAAACCATACCGCTCCAGGTAACTGTTTCATCGATTCTGGAATGTATGAGCACTGGCATCCCTTCATATACGGCGTCCATATTCTGTTCATTCAGAGAGCCCTTGACCCGGTAATCCCCTGCGGACAGAATCGTGATGTAAACTGTTCCATCCTCCGAGCCTCCATAATAATATCCGGAGGACTCTGTACTGTTCGGGTCCTGAATCTTTTGCACAAGCCCTCCCATCTCGGCTGTCACGGTAGCATTCTTCAAGCCGTCCTTCAGCTGCTCAATCTCACGCTTCTTCGTCTTGATTTCGTACTCCTGCTGCTTGATCGTGTTCTGCTGGGTCAGGATCATCATGGTATAGTCCAGCTGCTCATCTGCAGAAGCCTTCGCACGGCTCTTTTCCGCTTCCTCGATGGACTTCTTCGCTACCTCAATCTCTCCCTCTGCCTTCTCGATCTCGATCTCTGCCTCTGCGATCTTGTCCTCATCTTCTGTTGTGTCGTACATGAAGAGACGCTGTCCCTCTTTGACTTCGTCCCCCTCTTTGACGTAGCATTCCTTGACCTTCCGGTCATTTTCCAGCTTGACCTTCAGCGTCTCCTGCGGCTCAACCTCGCCTCCAAAGCGGTTGACATAACCGTTGCCGCTCCCGTATCCCGTGATCACTGATATCTGGTCGACGTAGACGGCGTCCTCGCTGTCTGAGGATACTCTCTCCTCCGCGTTCGGCCGCTCATAAAAATAATAATAAGCTCCATAGCCACCGGCCCCTACGATTCCCAGTACCAGAATTGCGATTACTGCTTTTTTCATTTACGCCCTTCCCTTCAACCAATATTCCTACCCGCCTGGTTCCCTGTCAATACGGGTACAGCTTCTATTTGAATCCTCCTGCCCCCTCAAATGGATATTCCGGATTCATTTCTTTAACACTATACCACAACTTTCAGCAAAAGAAATAGAGAAATTCTTAATACTTTAAAAAACCCCGGAATCCTGTGCATCTGATGCAAGATTTTTGCAGATGCTCTGATCTTCCGGGGTTCTTTATAAAACATAGATGAATTTCCAAAGATTGCGCCGCAGACGGTCTCACCGCAGCTACCGTTCAGAAGCACACCAGGGCGTAACCGGTCAAACCGCAACGCACTGTGCCCTACAGCAGCGGATACTTATCCGTAAGAGACTTGACGAGTGCTTTCGCACGCGCCTCACAATTCTCTTCCTGCTTCAGCATCAGAGTGATGGCTTCCGCGATGACATCCATATCCTGCTCATTCATGCCGCGCGAAGTGACAGCCGGGGTACCGAGACGCACACCGCTTGTCACGAAAGCGGACTGCGGATCGTTCGGAATGGTGTTCTTATTGCAAGTGATGTTTACACTGTCCAGTAAATGCTCGACCTCTTTGCCGTTGCGGCCTACACTGGTCAGATCCACAAGCATCAGGTGATTGTCTGTACCTCCGGAAACGATCTTGACGCCGCGGTCCATCAGCCCCTTGCACAATGCCTTTGCATTCTTTACGACCGCTTCCTGGTACTGCTTATATTCCGGCTGCAGCGCTTCCTTCAGGCAGACTGCCTTTGCCGCAATCACATGCATCAGCGGACCGCCCTGTGTTCCCGGGAAAATCGCCTTATTGAAATTCGCCTGCTTCGCAAACTCCTCGCTGGACAGAATCATACCGCCGCGCGGACCACGCAGAGTCTTGTGCGTCGTAGTTGTCGTCACATGAGCATACGGAATCGGACTTGGATGGACTCCGGCTGCTACCAGCCCGGCAATGTGTGCCATATCCACCATCAGGTACGCACCTACTTCATCCGCGATTTCACGGAACTTTTTGAAGTCGATCACACGGGCGTATGCACTTGCGCCTGCCACAATCAGCTTCGGCTGGCACTCCTTCGCAATCCTGCGGACTTCCTCGTAATCGATGAGCCCATCATCATTGACTCCATACGGAACTGCATTGAAATAAGCGCCCGAAAGATTTGCAGGGCTTCCGTGTGTCAGATGGCCGCCATGTGCCAGATTCATCCCGAGCACGGTATCGCCCGGCTTGAGCAGCGCAAAGAATACCGCCATGTTTGCCTGCGCACCAGAATGTGGCTGTACGTTCGCATAGGTGCACCCAAACAACTTCATCGCGCGCGCTCTTGCAAGGTCCTCCACAACATCCACGCACTCGCAACCGCCATAATAGCGCTTTCCCGGATATCCCTCTGCGTATTTATTCGTCAGCGGGCTCCCCATCGCCGCCATCACGGCCTTCGACACCCAGTTTTCCGATGCAATTAATTCAATATGGCTGTTCTGCCTCTGCTGCTCGGCTACAATCGCCTCTGCAATTTCCGGATCAACCTTCCTTACTTCCTCAAGTGAATACATCTCTTTTCCTCCATCTGTATCTTCCCTGTAATCTTCCACCCACTGTCCCATGGCGAAACAGTATCTTCTATATTTTAACACCAGGTTTAGATATGATACTTCTCTTTCCTGGAAAAGTCAAGTGGTTTGTACGCCATTCTTTTCCATTTGTCCGCTATACGCGGACTCTCAAATAGTTTACCCGCGCAACCCATCATTCCAGAGGTTCCACTCACAGATAATTCCTATGTCTAACTTCATCGAACCATGACACACCCGGTCACTTTTTGTCGCACATAAAAATATCTTTTATCACATATGCATTTTTTGTTGACAAATATTCCAGAATCAGGTAAACTAAAGAAAATCTTGCTCATATTATTGGAGGAGGCATCCTGGAGGGAGTATGCATACGGTTCTGATTACATACATTATCCTGGTCAACCTGTGGGGCTTCGTGTTGATGGGAATCGATAAAAGAAAAGCAAAGAAGCACCTGTGGCGCGTCCCGGAACGGACGCTTTTCCTTACTGCCCTGTTTCTCGGAAGCATTGGCATCCTGGTCGGTATGCGCGTGTTCCGACACAAGACAAAGCACCGCTCCTTTACCTTTGGGATTCCTGCGATTCTGATTCTGCAGCTGGCTCTGCTTGTTGCACTTGCCGCCTTGCACAGACGCCAGATGGGCAGCCCGGTGCGTACCGTAAAAAATGAGCTCTCTTTGATCCGAGAGCTCGACTCTGATACCATTCAGTCTTACATATCTTTTGATAACCTTACGAATTCACACATTGCGTCCGGCGCCATCAGCGCAGACACTGCAGAGGCCGTGGCGCTTTTTTTTAAACAGTTTCGGTATGATATCCAGGATGTTGAGATCAACGACAACACCGCCACAGTGCATGTCAATATCACCAATCTGGACATGCGCGCACTCTCTCAGGATCTCTGCGCTGAGATTCTGAAGCAAACGGTCGCCATCTATCCATCTGAAGAGGAGATGACGATCAACGGCTATTACCAGCTTCTGCACGACACGCTTCAGGCTAACGACTATCCGAAGACTACCACGATCGCCACCTTTCACCTGAAGCAGGAGGAAAGCGGGTGGGTAATTCTTGCCGATGAGACACTGGAGGACGAGCTGGTAAGCGGCTTTATCTCCTGCATGAACGACCCTTATATCCTGCCGGTCTCCACAATTCTCTCGATTCAGCTCGATGCCTTCAAGGCCCTCGATGCCGCGCAGTGGAAAGAATACCTGAACATCGAAGATCTTTTTGCTACCTATAATACAGAGTACTATAGCGAGATTGATGACGCATACGTTCAGGCACTGGCTGAATGCTTTGACTATGAGATCCTGCGGTGCCAGGAACAGGGCGATGAAGCCACGGCAGCAGTACGCATTACGAGCCTCGATATGCCTGGGATCCTGACACAGTACAAGCAGGCAATTTTAGGCTATGCCTCCACAACACAGTCCATCCGTGACAACTCCACCGCTGTATCCAATGAAACCTCCCGGCTGCTTCTGGAAGCGCTAAAGGCACACGAGGGTACGCATTCCACGGACATCGACATGACTTTCCACAATAATGGCAATGCCTGGGATATCTATTTTGACGAAACCTTCACCAACGCAGTGATGGGCGACATGGATCTGGCAATCGAAACCTTTAACACCGTAGCCTAGCCCTCCTGCAAATTCCGGTAAGCGGCAAGCTCTTCATCCATCCAGATCAGGCGGGACAGAGATTCTTCGACTTCAAAATGGTTAATCATCTGGTCCAGGCCATCCTCATGAATGACACGCAAAAATGCCAGAAACACCTGAATGTCGTAGTACCTGGACTCATCAATCATCAGCTCAATTGCTGTATCCGCATCAAATGCTCTGCGGTAGGGGCGATCCGTCGTCAGCGCCGCAAACACATCGCATACCCGGATAATCCGCGCCCCGAACGGGATCTCCTCCTGTGTCAGATTGTTCGGATATCCGCTTCCATCGCAATTCTCATGGTGGTAACGCACCATATCCACAATGGTCTTCGGATAACCGACCTGCTCCAGATAATTCGCTCCCAGAGAAGAATGTCTGCGTACATATTTCATTTCTTCGACAATCAGTGTCTCTTCTTTTTTTCCATTTACGTATTTTGTCAGCTCCAGCTTGCCGATATCGTGCAAAAAGCCTGCAATTGCCAGCTCATGGCACTGCATTTCCGCAAAACCCAGCTTTTTCCCAGTATGATACGCCAGGTTGCTGACACAGATGCCATGGGACAGCTCCTTCATCACACTCGATTGAATAATCGGATATTTTTTGTGATATTGACCTGCCTCACTCATGAATCCCCGACCTCTTTCTCTCAATCATCTCATCAATACGCTCGATATAATTTTTGATATCCTTGACATTCTCGATCCGCTCAATGCGGTCCTTCGCCAGAACGAGCTTTGTCGATGCACCCGCTCCGAGCGCCAGAATGCTCTGCACCTCTTCCATGATCAGGATATTGTAGATTCCGGCCTTTCCTTCCTTGGAATACCCGACGTTTTCAAAATTTCCGGCCATGTTTTTCTGGCGGTACAGATAATAGGGCGCATGGCCTGCCTGCCTTGCATACTGCGCTGTCATATCCATAATCGCGCAATTATTCGTAAACGTCATCTCTTTATATTCGTCCCGGAACATCTTCAGCCGTGCTGCACGCTTGACTGCCAGTGAGTGTACCGTAATACTGTCCGGATCCAGACGCACAACCTCCTTCAGCGTATGCTCGACCTCCCGCTGTTCTTCTCCGGGAAGCCCTACGATCAGATCCATATTAATGTTGTCAAACCCCATGTCACGCGCAAGAGAAAACGCCTGAATGGTCTGCTCGACCGTATGTCGCCTGCCGATCAGATCCAGCGTCTTCTGGTTCATCGTCTGCGGATTGATGGAAATTCTCGTAATCCCGTGCGCGCGCAACACCGCAAGCTTCTCCCGCGTGATGCTGTCCGGCCGCCCTGCCTCCACCGTAAACTCTAAAAGCCTGCTGTAGTCGAACCGTTCCTCCAGCTTGTTAAGCAACCGCTCCAGCTGATACGGTTCCAGCGTCGTCGGCGTACCTCCGCCTATGTAAATCGTGTTCAGCTCCTTATCAGCGAACGCATCTGATACATAGTCAATTTCACGGCACAGAGCATCCAGGTAGGCGTCTACCTGATTTTTCCACAGCGCAAGCGGACTTGAACTGAAAGAACAATATAAGCAGATACTCGGACAGAATGGAATGCCCACATAGAGGCTGTAGCCATTCTGATAATTGATATCCTTTAAAATATGACGCTCCCGGTTCGCAATTGCGATGGCAAGCGCGGTCTTTTCCCTGCTCGTATAATAGGTGTCCCGCATGTGCACTGCGATATCCGCATTTTTCCATCCCTGCTCCAGCAGCGCCATCGGAATTTTTGTCGGTCGGATCCCGGTCAGATCCCCCCACGGAAGTGTCTGATTCGTGTACTTTGAGAGCATCCGGTAGATCAGGCGCTTCAGCTCGTTCTTCGAGTCATGACGTTCCTGCCGGTCCGCGCTCGTCTGCGGTTTGCCGGACTGCACTGTGAACGGATGGGGCAGCGAGACAGTATCCTCCATCAACAGCTCGCCCGCTGCATCCACAAGACGCACGGTGATATCTGCTACCGCAAAAGAAATCACCAGCCTCAAAGACACTTCCGCCTCTTCCTCCGGTGCTTCCTCATATACAATCTTTACGTGCACCCCTGGAAAAAATGCCTGTACCAGGGAATGCACATCATATTCAAAGGTATGTCGGTTTAACTGTACGATGATCATTCGCTTTTCCTTCGTTTCTCTCTAATAAGGGTTATACCGCCGCTCATAGCCGATATCTGTTTCTTCCCCGTGCCCCGGATAAACCATCGTACCGGCAGGCAGGGAAAACAGCGTAGCATGCAGTGATTCGTGGAGCCGTCCCATGCTCCCTGTCGGGAAATCTGTCCTCCCCACGCTGCCACGAAACAGCGTATCTCCGGAAAACAGTATCCCCTCCTGGGGAAGATAATAGCAGACGCTTCCAGCCGTATGTCCCGGTGTATGCAGCACACGAATCTGGAAACCGGCGAGCTGCAGCTCCTCCTGGTCCGCAAGCAGGCGGTCTGCCTGAATGGTAAGGCTGCCGCTGTAAAACGCAGAAAGATTTTTTTCGGTATCCAGAAGAATCTCTTCCTCCGGCGCCGATGCCAGCACCGGTACCGGAAATCTTCTACGCAGTGCGCTAACCGCGCCGATATGGTCAAAATGACCGTGTGTCAGCAGAATCGCCTCCGGCTTCAGACTCCTTTTCTCTATGCGCTCCACAATACGTCTCGCTTCATCCGCCGGGTCAATCACCACCACAGCACGTGTCCTGGAATTTGTCAACAGATAGCAATTTGTCTCAAGCATCCCAAGCACCAAGGTCTCTATCCTCAAATCACTCATACTAGCTCCTTTGTTCCTATCATTTGTTCTTCGTACATGGGGCCGCCAGGAAATCCCGTTGAAACCAGCGCTGCCATGTGTAGCTCAGCCCGTCGTCCGCTCAATATCAATGACACTCTCAACCTGCCGAATTTTCTCAATCAGGTAATTCAGCACAGATTTTCCCGGCACCTCAAAGGACATCGCGATGGTCGCCATCCCCTGCTTGCTGGTGCGGGAATTCACAGACTGCACATCAATTTTCCGCTCTGTAAAGATCTTCGTGATGTCTACGAGCAGCCCGGTACGGTTGTTGCCGTAGATGATAATCTCCGCAAGGTACATCCCGTTCGTCCCTGATCCCTGCCACTCCGCATCGATCAGCCTGGTACGCTCTTCTTCCGGAAGGTTGATGATATTGATGCAGTCCGTGCGGTGCACCGTCACACCTCTGCCACGCGTGACAAACCCAACGATCTCATCTCCCGGAATCGGGCTGCAGCACTTCGCAAACCGCACGCTGACATCGTTGATGCCCTGCACCGTGATCCCGCCCTTGGACTTCGTCACGCGCACCGGCGCACCCTCATTCGCGCTCTGCACCGCCTCGATGATCTGCTCATCCGTCACTTCCTTCTTGTGGTCGCGCTCATAGCCCTCCAGAAGCTTATTGACGACCTGGCCCTCCTTAAGACCGCCGTGACCGAGCGCAGCCAGCACCGAATCCCAGTCGCGGAACCCGTATTTGGCAAGCACACGCTCCATATACTCCTGATGCAGCAGGTCAGACTGTACAATCCCCTTCGCGCGGCAGTAATTCGCGAGCATTTCCTTGCCCTTGATAATATTGTCCTCTTTCAGCTCCTGCTTGAACCACTGCGTGATCTTATTCCGTGCCTGGGAGCTCCTGACAATCTTCAGCCAGTCCCGGCTCGGTCCGCGTGAATTCTGTGAAGTGATGATTTCAATCCGGTCGCCATTCTGGATCACGTAGTCGATCGTGACAAGCTTTCCATTGACCCGCGCGCCGATCATCCGGTTGCCAACTGCACTATGAATGCTGTACGCAAAGTCAATCGGCGTTGATCCGCTCGGCAGGTTCTTGACATCCCCCGCCGGAGTAAAGCAGTAGACACTCTCTGAAAACAAGTCAAAATCACTCTTTAAAAGGCTCATGAACTCCCGGTTGTCCGACATCTGCCAGTCCAGCACCTGTCTGAGCCAGCTCAGCTTTTCCTCCTCGCTCATGCTCGCGCTCTTCTTGCCGTCCGCGCTCTCCTTATACTTCCAGTGCGCCGCGATGCCGTACTCCGCAGTCCGGTGCATCTCAAAGGTACGAATCTGAATTTCGAACGGCTGTCCATTCGGCCCGATCAGCGTCGTGTGAAGGGACTGGTACATATTCTGCTTCGGCATCGCGATGTAGTCCTTGAACCTGCCCGGAATCGGCTTATACATCTCATGGATCACACCAAGCGCTGCGTAGCAGTCCTTGACCGTATCCACAATGATCCGGACCGCAAAGAGATCATAAATCTGATCCAGCGTCTTTTTCTGATTGACCATCTTCTTGTAGATGCTGAAGAAATGCTTGGCACGGCCGTCAATCTGCGCCCGGATCCCTGCCGCATCGATATGGTCGCGGACCTCCTGCACAATATTGTCCACAAATTCCTGGCGCGCACCCTTCTTCAGTGCGATTTTTTCTACAAGATCGTAGTAAACTTCCGGTTCCAGATATTTCAGGGAGAGATCGTCCAGTTCCACCTTAATCTTCGAAATACCGAGCCGGTGGGCGATCGGCGCATAAATTTCCATCGTCTCGCGCGCCTTCTCCCGCTGCTTCTCCGGCGGCCAGTACTTCGCCGTCCGCATATTGTGGAGACGGTCCGCCAGCTTCACGAGGATGACACGGATGTCCTTCGCCATTGCAAGGAACATCTTGCGGAGATTCTCCGCCTGTACCTCAATCTTGTCCGCTGAGTAGGACAGCTGGGTCAGCTTCGTGACACCGTTTACCAGCAGCTCTACTTCCTCACCAAACTCTGCACGCACCTGTTCGGAGGTCATGATGGTATCCTCCACCACGTCATGCAGCAGGCCGGCAACGATCGTTTCCTTGTCAAGCTCCAAATCCGCCAGAATAATCGCCACGCACAGCGGATGAATGATGTACGGCTCTCCGGATCTCCGCTTCTGATCCTTATGCGCCTCATAAGCAATCCGGTACGCCTTCTCAATCATCGAGAGATCGTCGGAGGGATGATACTTTCTGATCCCGGAAATCAGCTCCTGGTACAGCTTATCCGGGCTCGTAAAATCCTCCATCGTCTTCACGCTGGCATCGGCTCGCCTGATTTCATCAATTTTTTCCTGTTTTGTCCTTGCTTCTTTCGGCATATGGCTCCTCATCTCCGTCACTGACACCATCCCTGGCGTTCCACACATCAGCCGCAATTCCGGCTCCTCATCCTCACTCTATCGGGACTGATCCCTACTTCCCGTCGTAGCAAATCACCGATTCCATCTCATAGCCGTCAAGCAGCTTCCGTCCCTCCAGACCTGCAAGCTCGATCAGGACAACCACCTTAACGACTTCTCCTCCAAGCTCCTCGATCAGGTCAATCGCTGCCTTAAGCGTACCGCCTGTCGCGATCAGGTCATCGATAATCACAACCTTCTGCCCTGGCTTTATCGCATCCTTGTGCATCTCAATCGTCGCTGTCCCGTACTCCAGCTCATACTCTTTGGAGACAGTCTCACACGGCAGCTTCCCTTTTTTGCGCACCGGTACAAATGCCTTATGCAGATTGTATGCCACAGGCATTCCAAAGATGAACCCGCGCGACTCGGTTCCGGCAACGACATCGAAGTCGACTCCCTCCAGCTTTTCCTGAAGATCATCAATCGCAAGCTTCAGCCCGTCCGCGTCCTGCAGGATACTTGTGACGTCCCGAAAAATGATGCCCGGCTCCGGAAAATCCGGAATGCTTCTTACATATTCTTCAATCTTCTTCATTTTTCCCACTCCTTAAGAAATTATGCCGGTAACTGTTCCGTATCCTCACAGTTACTTATGCTGTTTCTTCCTTGTATGTAGTTTTAAAAATATTCTTCAGTATAGCATTTTCCGCCCTTTTTCGCAACCCGTAAAAAAACAAAAGCATGCTTCACACACTCCTGCAACAGGGCCTGTTGAGTTCGAAGCACACTTTTGTCTTGACAATCATACTCCTCAGCGGTCTGTAATCCTGCGATACACCCAGAGAATCGCAGCCACAACGATAAAGAAGGGAAGAAGCTTCCACAAGATGCGGAAAATTGTTCCGAGTACCAGGAAAATAATGATCAGCACCAGCGCGATCTTGATCCAGTCCGTCACGGTCAATTTGTGCATATGAATATTGCCGTGAAAACCGCCGCCGGAATAGGGATCATTCTGAGCCCCGGCATCCGCGTCATAGCTGCCATCCGGGTTCGCCGTAAAGACTTCCTCCTGATAACCAAACGAGCGCCCGTTCTCATCTTCCTCACGCTGCTCGTCCACCTGAAGAATGGTCCGCGCAATTAAACGCGGATCTCCCAGCTCAGAAAGCACCTGCTCCTCGCTCTTGCCAAACGCGATCTCCTGCTCGATATAATTCCAGTAATAATTAATATTGTCCGCTACCTCGCCCTCTGACAGCTCCCGTGCCAGTGCCCGGCGCAGCGTATCCAGAAACTCCTGCTTCGACATAAAAGCCCTTTCTCCACCTTCTGTGGCTCTTGACCTGCTCGACGGAGCATCTCGTGTACATGCTCCTGCTGTCCCCTACTATACCGTAATCTGCGCAGATATGCAAGAAAATTTTACATGCGTGAAACTGTAACGGCTGCCATACTCCGGATATTCCCTTCGCATGGCAGCCGCGCTGCATACTATATTCAGAAACTATTTACTTCTTTTTCTGGCCCATGATTGTCTGTACTCCTTCAATCGCAAGAACGATTGCAAGTACAACCAGCAGCAGCGCCAGCGCTGCACGGATCCAGCACCACACAACCTCCGCTCCACCGGCCATTGCGCCGTTGAAGTTTGTCATGATCGTCTGACACAGGGACACAATCGTCACAACCAGCATGAACGCCATCGGGAACAGGAACATCTTATTGTTCCGGCCCATCTTGCCAAGCCATGCTGCGACAGCCAGAAGTCCAAGTGCCGCAAGCAGCTGGTTTGCAGCTCCGAACAGCGCCCAGATCTTTGAATAGCCGGTCATACCAAGCGCGATGCCAAGCACCACCGTGATCGCCGTCGCCACATACGGATTCGTCAGGAGCGCTTTCACACCGGACGCATCCTTATAGGTCTGTCCCGGCTCCAGCCAGAACTCCTGGAACATGTAACGTGCAAGACGCGTCGCCGTATCCAGTGAGGTCAGGCAGAATGCGGAAACTGCGAGAATCAGCATCGAATAAATGATATTTTCCGCGCCTGCAAGGAACGGAATCGTTGCACACATACGGGAAATACCGGTCGCGAACACTGCCGTCGGAGTTGTCACCCCACCCGGAACATACTCTTTCCAGATGTAGCCGACAGCGCACAGAGAAATCAATGCCAGCGCACACTCAATCAGCATGCCGCCGTATGCGATCGGACGCGCGTCCGACTCTTTGTCGAGCTGCTTCGACGTCGTTCCGGAACCTACCAGAGAATGGAAACCGGAAATTGCGCCGCAGGCAATCGTGACAAACAGCGCCGGGAACAGGCTGCCCAGTGAGCTTCCTGCACCGTGCTCCGCTGTGTCAACAAAGCCGGTAAACGCCGGGATCTCCAGCGTCGGATGTGCGCCGAGGATGCCGACTACTGCAACAATCATCATGCCGTAAAGCAGGAAAGAGCTCAGATAGTCACGCGGCTGCAACAGGATCCAGACCGGAGTCACGGACGCAATTGCGATGTAAATACCAACGATGATCATCCAGGTGCTACCATCCAGATAAAGCGGATGCCAGTTGTAGCCGATTACCATGCAGACCACAATCGCCAGCACACCAACGATCGTAGACACTGCCAGAGATGCATTCCGGCGATATACCATCATGCCGAAAACAATCGCAATCAGGATGAACAGAATGGAAATCATCGCCGTCGAAGCGTTCGCGGAGCTTGCCGCCACATCCAGGGCGCCGGATTCATCGTACGTCGCCTTGAAGGTATTTGCTACGATAGATGCAAACGCTGCCACTACCAGGATCAGAGTCAGGTAGGAGAAGATGATGAACAGCTTCTTTGCTCTGCTTCCGATACTCGTCGCGATGACCTCGCCGATCGACTGGCCCTTATTGCGGACCGAAGCAAACAGCGCGCCAAAATCGTGCACCGCGCCAAAGAAAATACCACCGATCAGCACCCACAGCATAACCGGTACCCAGCCGAATACTGCTGCCTGGATCGGGCCATTGATCGGGCCTGCGCCTGCGATGGAAGAAAAATGATGCCCCATCAGCACCGGAGCCTTCGCCGGGACGTAATCATTTCCGTCCTCGAGCTCATGAGCCGGCGTTGTCTTCTTCGGGTCTACGCCCCATTGCTCTGCCAGCCATTTTCCATAGAACAGGTAGCCGGCAACCAGAATCGCAATGCCAACCAGTAAAATTACTACTGCATTCATAATTTGTTACCTCCTTCTTCTCTTTCATGAATCTAGTATGCTTTTCATAAATTTCGCGTTGGCGCGCCCCATCCGGTTCGTTGCCACGCGGTTTCCGTCCCGGATGATTGCTGCCGTATGGACGTTCATCCATCCATACCACGAAAAATGAAAACTTTTGTAAATCCTGCAGTGCTTCAGCGCCTTTTCCGCTTCCGGCGTACAGGTATCGCAGAGGAACACAGGGGTAATATAGCTGTACATATGCCCCGGCTTCGGGTCAATCAGCTTCATTCCCTCGTCGTATGCATACTGCAGACAGCGTAGATACAGCTCCTTTGTGAGCTCTGGCATAGAAAAAATGTAAACATACTCGTTGCTGTCCGCATCCCAGAGCTTCGCTTTTTTGACCAGCACATATTTTTCAGAATGGACATAGAAGCGGCATTTTGCCGCCAGAGGAAGCCCGTCCGGCCCTTCTGTCACGCGCTCTATGTCAAAGTAAGCTTCGTACCCTCTCAGCATGCGTTCCAATAATTCTTCACGGCTTCTCGCCTTGCTCATATGCACTCTCCTTAAACCAAACTTCCCGTCTGCAGGGAGCCGCTTTCGCAGCAATACAATTCTCACACGTAGTTTGTTTCTCAGAACACACTTTTCTAAGAAATCAAAAACCGGCATCCGGATCGGATGCCGATTGCGTATGTGGACTATTTTTTTGCTCCAGCGCCAGGCCCCGTTGCCAAACTAAAACGTTTCTAAAATTTCTTAAAATTTTATAAAACGTATACGTCGGATTCTAGCACTTTCTGTATAAAAATGCAAGCACTTTTGCATGATAAATCAAAAAAGTAAAGAGCAGCTGGCTGAACTACGCCTTCCTGCTACGGCGTAACGATCTCCTCGCACGCGGCAGGAACTGCGCTGTGCGGGAAGCGGACGTAGACTTTAAAGAGGTCGCCATCAGTTACAATGGCAAACGTACCGCCCTGCAGCTCCGTAAAGCTCCGCACAATCGCAAGGCCAAGACCGCTTCCCTCTGTATTTCGCGCTTTGTCCCCGCGCACAAAACGTTCTGCAAGATAGCTGCTGTCCTCCTCCAGCTCTGCCTCGGAGGTATTTTTTACTAAAATCTCTGCTGCGTTCTCTGTTTCACGCAGCGTTACCCATGCACGGGTGCCGGCAAGTGCGTATTTCGAAACATTGACGAGCAGATTTTCCAGAATACGATAGGTTTTCTCTGCGTCAAGCCAGAGCAGTACCCGCCCTTCCGGAGTCTGGACACGACAGTCGATCTGTGCTTCCGCCAGGCGGTCCTCCTGCTCCAGCACAGCCTGACGCACCATCTCTGCGAGATCCACCTGCCTCTTTTCCAGCTTGATCGTTCCGCTCGCCGCCTTGCTCACCTCAAAGAGATCCTCGATCAATTTCTTCAACCTCATGGACTTCCGGTCCAGGATGTCGATATAGCTCCGCCGTTCCTCCGGCGTGACGGATTCGTCCTTCAGCAGATTTACATAGGTGATGATGGCCGTAAGCGGTGTTTTGAGATCGTGTGAGACATTTGTGATCAGCTCTACCTTCATATTCTGGCTGCGTGCCTCCTCTTCCACCGCTCTGGAAAAGCCTTCCTTCACCTTCGCAAGCTCCTCGCCAAGCGGTGTGAAAATGCCGAAGTCTCCTGTTACTTCCGCACGCAGATCCCCCTGTGCCATCTGGCTTGTCACCTCCAGAAGCGCTTCATAATTTTTCCGCACCTTCTCCAGATACCTGCGCAGCAGGAAGAACAGCAGTACGGAGTAAATGATCAGCCCCAAAATACCCACAAACCACACCGCGCAGCACAGACTCAGCAGCAAAAAATTCAGGACCACGATCCGAAGCAGCCAGCGATCTGTGCCATCGTTCAGATCAACATTCCGGATGCTGTCCCAGAACCGGTGCAGTGTGCGCAGGATGGCCGTGCGGATCCGGTCCAGATTTTTCAGGATCCAGGAACGCTCCTTCAAGAAGTGTACAATTCCGAGTACCTGTATCTGCAGCAGCACCTGCACGGAGAGGAACCATACTCCAAAGAGACCAAAGTAGGCCCCAAAATGTCGAACCGTCTGAAAGGTCCCCTGATAATTGAATGTATAATTATAACAAAAATCAACAGCCAGCTCATAACCTGCCAAAATCAGAATCACCCCGGCAATCGCCGCTTCCACCGGTATCCGCTTCAGATAAAGCTGCTCCTCATCCCGCATGCGGCGAAATGGCAGAAATAGCCACACCGCAACTGCGATCACTGCCAGCAGTACCAGATACCAGACTCCTGTAGTGGCCTGAATTGCACGATACCGTTCCATCATCGTCAAGTTCTCCACTCCCCGGTCTGTTCTTGACACGTAACACTCCGGGTTCGGAGAATACACATAGATCGACACGTTTTTCGGCTGTCCCAGTAAAGATGCATGCATATCGGCAACACCAATCCAGGAGAGAAAACGCCGCTTTGTCAGACCCTGGATCTCCCTGGTCTCAAACACGAATCCGTCTGCATTCTGCATTGCCTCTATCATGAGGCTCTCTTCCTCATCGTACCTCAGCTTCAGGAAAAAGATACCCTCATTTTCTTCGTAGAATTCCAGATTTTCCACTGCATTTGTATAAACTGTACCGCTCTTCGTATCTTTGATCCGGTATTTGATCTCATACTCTTCCATCAGAGAGCCAAAGACAGAATACCAGGCTGCAAAATTTGTGTCAAAAAATTCATAATCTCCCGCGCTGCGTGTGCTCTCTGACAGAAACAATTCTGAGGGCTGCAGCGGCCGCTGCTGGATCTTCTGCTGCAGCTCCCAGTACATCCCATAGCTCCCTGCGTAAATATAGCGCAGAAAGCTTTTCAGATTCATCTCCGGGTCACTATTGTAATTTGGCCAGGACTGATACTGGTCTGCCTCCTCCGTCCATTCATACTGTTCTTCCGTACTGCCGTTCATCTCGGATACTGCAGAATCGTACGACATCATCATCGCGAAGGAACACACTGCCAGAAGCAGAAGTCCCCATCGCAACCAGCTTCTGAACTGTTTTCTCTCACTGCTTTTCAATTTTATAGCCAACTCCCCACACCACCTTCACATATTTCGGATTTTTCGGATCTACCTCAATCTTCGCACGGATATGCCGGATATGTACCATAATGGTCTCCGTCGCGATCGCCTTCTCATTCCAGACACGCTCGTAGATTTCTTCGGCGGAAAAGACACGGCCGGGACTTTTCATCAGGAGTGCCAGAATCTTGAATTCCAGGGGTGTCAATGTCACTGGCTCTCCGTCAACACTCACCTCCTTCGTCTCCTCGTTCAGCTCCAGCCCTCCGATGGCGTATACATGCTCCCGGTTCTGCCGCCCCGCCATTTTCAGATAGCGGGCATACCGCCGCAGATGGGAATTTACACGCGCGAGCAGCTCCATCGGCGCAAATGGCTTCGTCACATAATCATCGGCTCCGATATTCAGCCCAGTCACCTTATCGATCTCCTCTGATTTTGCTGACAGCATAATCACCGGAAAATCAAACTTTTCCCGCAGCTTCAGTGTCATCGTAATTCCATCCATCACCGGCATCATGATATCCACGATAGCCAGGTGGATTTCTACCTTTTCGAGAATCGCCAGTCCTTCCCTCCCGTTGCTTGCCTTATAGACAACGTAACCCTGATTTTTCAGATAGATTCCGACCCCATCTAAAATCTCCCGGTCGTCCTCTACCACCAGTATGTGATACGGTTTCATACTCTCCCTCCTGCTTCATCCTGCACAGACTTTGTTCAAGCCTGCGATGCTGTTACACCCGCCTCAGCAAAGCAGACCGGAGTTCTATCCCTCCGGCCAGCGTTATACAGCCTCCGTCATTAACCAGACCAAGCGCGCTGGTGCAATATTCGTATGCACGGCTGTACAGGGGCAGCTGTTTCACAGCTCTTGTTCTTATCATACCACAGAATACAGAAAAAGTGAGTTCTCTGAGCCGGAAAAACAGCAAAAGAATATCGAAAGAATTCCGAAAGAAAAGGCTGCCGCACGTCTGCATTCTGCTTTCGTGCGGCAGCCTCTTCCTGGTAAACGCATTGCCCAAATGACAATACCAAAAGAATTCTTGTGCTGATATATCATTGCCCGGCTAATTCTTCTCCCGGTACGCCAGCATGGACTCGCTCCCGCTTGCCTCTGCAATGTTCATCACATGGTTGACAATTCGCGTAAAACTGTTCAGCGCCTCTACAAATGTCAGCCCCTGCTCAAACGTACACCGCTTCTCCTGCAGACGCTGCATATGATGTGTCTGGAACTTCGCCACGTATTTCATGATCATACGTTCCTTTAGCTTCAGGTTCATCCAAGTCTCCGTTGTCAGCTGCTGTGCATGGAAAATTTCCATCGTCTCTCCAAGCAGCTCCATATCCAGCCGGTAGACCTCACGCAGTTCCTCCTTTGCGTGCTCCGAATAGCCCTGCCCGATTTCCACGCTCTTCTCTGTCTGCATAAGAATCTTGATAGCGTGGTCCCCAATCTGCTCCAGGTCATTGATCACATGGAACACACAGCCCATATAATGTGATACCGTCGGCGGAAGCTGCTGCGCATTGACCGTCGTGATATAATCCGTGATCTCAGAAGCCAGGTAATCGACGATCTGCTCACGCTCACGGATCGTATTCGCAGACATGATATCCTTCTCAATCAGCCCCTCCGCTGCGTCTGCGATGTTCTGTTTTACGATATTCGCCATACGTTCCACTTCCTTGCCAACCTGCAGGGACATAACGGCCGGTGAGCCTACCATGTTTGGATCGATATACTCGAAGCGGAATGCACTCTCGTGCGCCTGCTTCGGGATAATCCGGTACGTCCACTTAACAACAAGATTGACCATCGGCAGCAACAGGATACCTGTAACTACTTTGAAAATAATATGATACAATGCTACCTGAAATACCGGACTCGGCACCATCCGCTCAAGGATCTCGGTCAGCGGAGTCAGCATCGTGAGCGGCATAAATAAAATTGCTCCGACAATATTGAATATAAGATAAATGCATGCAGCGCGCTTTGCGTTATTCTTTGCATTCAGCGCGGAAAGAAGTGGCGGTGTCGAAGAACCGACATTGATACCGCAGATCACAAAAGCGGCAAAATACAGCGGCATCAGACCCTGCATCGCCAGTGCCTGCAGCACACCGACTGCTGCAGAAGAGCTCTGAATCACTGCACAGAGCACGACGCCGACAAGAAAGCCAAGCAGCGGATTCTTCGCATTTAAGATGAACTCCTGGAATACTGCAGAATCCTTCAAAGGCGACATCGCGGAGCTCATTGAATGGAGACCCTGGAATAAAATACCAAAACCAAGAATCACCTGTCCAACATACTTCGTGCGCTTCTTCTTCGCATAGAGCATTAACACTGCTCCGATGCAAATACAGATCGGCGCAATTCCGGATACATCCAGCGCGATCAGTACACTCGTGATCGTGGTTCCGATATTCGCACCAAAAATGACACCCGTCGCCTGCGCAAGATCCATAATCTCTGCATTGATAAAACCCATCACCATGACGGTGGTTGCAGAAGACGATTGAATCACGACCGTTACCAGCGCACCCAGCAGAAAGCCTATAAACCTGTTCCGTGTAAGCTTCTCCAGCAAGTCCTTCATCTTAGGACCAGCTGCGAGCTCCAGACCTTCGCCCATATACTTCATTCCAAACAGGAATGCGCCAAGCCCGCCCAGCAATGCGATAATACTACTTATCCCCATAACTAATCTCTTCCGGGAACCTTGTCCCTTCCTCCTTTTGCGGCAAATTTCAACAGATTATAGCATAACACAAAATAAAACGGAATGCAAAAGGAATGTAAAATTTTTGTTATGAGCAGGTAAAATTCACTGTTCCCGGCTCATCCGGCCGTGAACAGCCGCGTAATGCTACATGAAAACGTCTCATGAGACATTGGATATGCAAACTGTAACAAATCAAAGCCCCGCTGCAAGCAACGGGTTATCCAGCTTGCAGCAGGGGCCTGGTCTGCACTTCGCTCTATTCGGTGCAAAATGTGTACCGCCGGCACGCAGCACCGCCAAATCTCCACACAAGGCAAACCTGGCTACTTTGCTCGTTGCTCATGGAAGTAAACGGCCGACACCTATCCATTAGCTCAGTATTTCTCAAGTGCCACCTCCATTTGCTCAGAACTTCCCAAGTACCTCCTCAATCTCCCAGAGACTGCGGATCTCGCAATCAAGCCGGACGCCAGCTGTATTTTCTTTTCCATGCGGATTATACCAGCAGCAGCGGATCCCTGCGTTATTTCCACCTCTCATATCACTGGTCAGAGAGTCTCCGACGATCAGAATCCCCTCTTTCGGAACACCGCGCAATTCCTCCAAAATCGGCGTAAAAAAGCCAATTCCAGGCTTTTCCACCCCGATCTCATCCGAAATGAACACGCCATCCATATACGCAAAAAGCCCGGATCCTTCCAGTTTGTTTCGCTGTGCCTCGACTGTTCCGTTTGTCACCACATACTGTCTGTATTTTCCATGCAGCTTCTGACACAGGGCAATGGAATTTTCATTTTCAAAAAAGTCCTGGCCGAGCTTTTTCTGGTAGGATTCATTCAATGCGCCGATGTCCGGACAGTAGATCCCTTCCTGCTCAAAAAAAGTGCGGAATCTCCCGGTCAGGACCTCCTGCTTTGTCAACTCTCCCCGCTCCAGTGCCTCCCAGTGCAGGCGATTGATCTCCGAATAGCGGTGAAGCATCGCATCATCACAGCCGTAAAACCCAATTTCTTCCAGACATGCACGAATTCCATGCCATTCTGATTTTTCAAAATCCAGTAGTGTCCCGTCAACATCCCACAAAATCGCCTGTATCATTCTATTTTCCTTCCATATTCGAAATCCAGCTATCTGATTTTATAGAAAGCACTGTTTGAAACTTTCTGTTCATGCTCCATGAGACCAGAGTCACAAGGACAGAATCCTCATTTTCATCCTCGCAGCAGCAATACAAGCAGCGAATGGAATTGTGCCTCTTTCCATTCCCCCATCATACCTTCCAGCGCCACAAGATTGGGGTCGGAATGCTCCAGTTCTCTGGAATACCTCCAGGCAAGCCGCGCGCGGTCCTCCAAGGTCAGCGCACCATCCTGACAAATCCATTCTGCCAGAGCAAGCTCCTGCAAAATCAAAATACTCGTCACTGCCATCTGCACCTTACGCAACGCATCTCCATCATAGACCGCGCCACAAAAATAGGTAAACAGGAAATACACCAGAATCTGTTCATACTCTGTCTCCCAATCAGAGAGCAGCCTCCGAAAGCTCCAGTCACGCTCCAGATACTTCTGACAGCCATCCCCATACAAGGCTCTGCGCCATCTCTGGAGATCCTCCGTCCATGCAGAATCAAGCACCTCGAAATCCCTCAGATAATCGAGCTGTCTCCACTTCAGGGACAGCAGCTCTTCCAGGCAGGCAGCTGCTGTCTTCTGTTTGCATCCCGTATTCTCTGCTTCCTCTGCCCTTCGTATCTCACGCATTTTCCATGTGTCTCTAACCCCAATGTCCCTCTCTGGCATTTGAGTTAAATATTCGGAAGTGAATGCTTCTAGTTTCTGCTCCAGACATGCATCTGCCCCTGCTCTGCGGTATCTGGTAAGTACCTCCTCCACTTCAAAAAGCCGCCGCGTATCAATACGGTTCTGTATGTCGTGCGCCAAAGCAAGCAGCTTCGCCATCCGCATACGCAGGCTGCAGCTGCGGTCCTGTGCTATAGCTATCATCACCGCACGGCTATCCTGCAGCGCAGAGTACAGCAGATCATCAAAATCTTCTTCCTGTTCCGTGCGCCCTCTCTCAACCGTGCAGAACCGTACCGGGTCCTTTTTCCCAAGAATAAGTCTTGCAACTTCCGGACAGGACAAGGACAGTGAAATCTCCCGCTCATTTTCATAGACTTCAATATGCTTCGGATAAGTCCTGCAGGTGTGACACATCAGCTCTTCTCCTGCTTCCAGATGGATATCACAGAGATTCTCCTCATTCAGAAATACACAACGTCTGTCATACTGAAGAAATTTGCCTTCTTTCCAATCGATGGAATTTGCCAGTCTGCTTCCGAATCGGCCTGGATACGTCCGATATGCTTTTTTTGTCTTCTCATCAATCATAATCTGCCAGCCCGCACAGCAGGTCTGCGGACAGCTGCCTGCAAGACAGCAAAACTGATTGTAATAATCTGGTATCGTATACCGCATGCAATTCCCTCCGTTCTGATGCAGTTCCCAATATCCTCTGTATCCCAAGTATTCGCAATTCAGTCTGACAACCTTGCCCGATCACAGCTGAAATCACCTATGATAGCTCAATATAGCCTCATGCGTATAGGTCACACTATGTCCACCTGATTTCTTCAAAGAAACAGAAGATGTTGCAAAATCATAAAAAGCTGCCGCTCTAAGGCATCCTCTACCTTAGCGCGACAGCTTAGCTTGCAGTGCCGCAGGCCGGGATCGAACCGGCACGGGTATCGCTACCCACGGGATTTTAAGTCCCGGGCGTCTGCCTGTTCCGCCACTGCGGCATACACTTTCGGATAATACAGAAGCACCAAACCAGCTATGCTTCTTCGGTGCTCCTTAACGACCCAGACGAGACTCGAACTCGTGACCTCCGCCGTGACAGGGCGGCGCTCTAACCAACTGAGCCA
>DKWE01000091.1 GCA_002491565.1 Lachnospiraceae bacterium UBA7160
AAGACTCACTTTACGAGCTTGCAACCCTCCGGACATACTTCTCTGGGCAGTGGTTGGCCGCACGAAAACTTTTGCGTTCCACCTCGGTCGGCGCTGACCGAACGGTCTCGCCTGCCGGTTCGGTCGTTGCTAAATGAGTGCCGCCCGCACTCAGCAACACGGAACGTTCAGTGCCCTCGCGGGACAGTGGATGCGTGAACAGTAAGTGCGACCGGGTAACCATAACACTCGATTCTGTAACATCCTGTTTACTTTTACGTGGAGACTTGCTATAATGACAATAGCCTGGAAAGCCAGGCGGGCAGGGGGAGCCTATGGAGCGATATACCGTACTGCTGGTGGACGACGAAGAAGAGGTAATCCGGGTCATCATGCGAAAAATTGACTGGGAGGGCCTGGGATTTTCCGTGATCGGGTATGCCAATAACGGAGTAAAAGCGCTGGAAATCCTGGAAGAAGTCCAGGCGGACGTGGTGGTAACTGATATCCGGATGCCCTACATGGATGGCATGGAGCTGGCACAGCGCGTCCGGGCAGAGTACCCGGCAGCCAAGCTCGTATTTTTTACGGGCTTCGATGAGTTTGAGTATGCGAAGGAAGCCGTTCACCTGGAGGCGGAGGAATATATCCTGAAGCCAGTGAACGCTGCAGAGCTCACGGAGGTGTTTGCACGGCTTAAGAAAAAGCTGGATCAGGAGATCAGCGAAAAGCGGAGCATCGAGGTGCTGCAGAAGTATTATCTGGAATCGCTTCCATTTCTGCAGGCAAACTTTTATGCGACTCTGATCGAGGGGAAAATCCGGGAAGAGCATCTGCCCAAATGTCTTGAGGACTATCAGATATCTCTGGATAGCCCGTTTTTTTGCTGTCTGGTGATTCACACTTCTCTGCGTGGAGCAAAGGAAATGCCAAATCCACTGCTGTTGTTTACTTTGGTGCAGAGACAGGCAGAAGAGCGGCTGGGGGAAAGATGGAAGGGCAGGCTGTTTTCCTATCTCGGAAATACCGTCATGATTGCGCAGCTGGAAAGGGAAGAGGAGGTAACAGCTCTGACCGATGAGTGCGACCGCTTCTGCCGGTATGTGCACAGGATGCATGAGGCTGTCGTAACGGTCGGGGTTGGGCAGGTATGCAGCCGGATTCTGGATCTTGCCCGGTCGTATGGCAGTGCGCGGGAAGCAGTTTCCTACCGGGTGATCTACGGGACTTCGCGTGCCATCAATATCCGGGAGATCGCGCCGCAGGAGACGAAGATGGCACTGAGCTCCGAGGCAGAGCTGCCGTGGCTGTTTAAGATGATTCGCCTTGGAACAGAGCAGGAGATCGAAGAAGCGGTCAGCCATTATATAGACCGGAATATCGCTTCTGCGAAGTCCCTGCAGCAGCGCCAGGTCGCAGTGATGGAGCTCGTGGGTACGTTGTTCCGGTTTGCAGCCGGCAATGATCTGCACGCCGTCCTGGGGCTCGGGGATATCAGAAATCTGTACAACGGGCTGCTGGAGCTGGAGACGGACGGGCTTGGCAGCTGGCTGCTTGAGATCAGCCGTTCCTTCCATGAGGAGCTGACCAATGCCAGAAGCAGGTCCCTGCAGTCTGTAATTGCAAAGGCAAAGAAGTATGTGCGCAACAATTTTGCGGATGAGGCGCTCTCGCTGGATACCGTCTGCCAGGCGCTCGGGATCTCCAATTCGTATTTTTCTACGATATTTAAGAAGGAGACCGGGATCTCGTTTGTAGGGTATCTGACGGATTACCGGATGGAGCAGGCGTCGCGTCTTCTGCTGGAGACGAATGACAAAAATTATATCATTGCGAAGAGTGTAGGCTATTCCGACCCGAATTATTTCAGCTATGTTTTCAAGAGAAGGTTTGGAATGTCGCCATTAAAGTACAGGACGGAGCATGAGAAGAGTGAAACTTAAATTTTCAGGCCTCATCAGGAAAATAGAGCCGAGGGGCATGCAGTCGACGGTGATGATCGCGTTTTCACTGGTTTCGTTTTTTATCATGCTGGTGCTTGGAGCCGTACTGTATCTTCGTTTTTCAACGCTTTCGAGGGAGGAGATGATACAGAGCACACAGACACTGACCGAACAGGCCGGAGAAAACCTGGAGGATTATCTCGTAAGCATGCGCAGAATCTCCGATGCAGTTTATTACAATGTCATCAAGGAGAGCGATTTTGCGGAGCAGGACAGTTCCGTGCAGAAGGGGATGAACCTTTTGTACGAGGCAAACAGAGACAATCTGAGGACGATTGCGATCTACAATCACTACGGGAGTCTGATGGCGGCAGAGCCGGTGGCGCTGCAGAAGGAGGATCCGAATGTCTCGCGTCAGGACTGGTTTCTGCGGGCGATGGAGAAGATGGAAAATATGCATTTTTCCACTCCGCATATCCAGAATCTCTTTGACGATGCGGCGTTCCGCTATCATTGGGTGATCTCTTTAAGCCGGGTGATCGAGCTTACGGAACATGGGACTCCTCAGATGGGGGTACTGCTGGTCGATATGGATTACTCTGGCATCGCGCGGGTGATGAAGCAGATGAATACGCAGGATAACGGAGCGTACTATTACCTGTGTGACAGCAACGGGGAGATTATCTACCATCCGCGCCAGATCCAGATCAGCCGCGGACTCTGCAAGGAAAACAGCGTCATCGCATCGAGGCATACAGAAGGCATCTATGAGGATTATTTTAACGGGGAAAAGAGGACGCTGGTGGTGAATTACATCAGCTATACCGGCTGGCGGCTGATTGGTGTGATTCCCGATACGGTATTTGTGCACGGGATGATCAATGCCCGGTATTTTATCGGGATCATCATGCTGCTCATGACGATGATGCTTTTTGTGCTCAACCAGGTTGTCTCGGTACGGATCGCGAGGCCGATCCTGAGGCTGAATGATTCCGTCATGGAATATGAGGCAGGTGAGAAGCCGGAAATTTATATCGGAGGCTCACAGGAGATCCGTCATCTCGGGTACTCTGTGCAGAAGTCGTATGAGCAGATCGATACCTTGATGAAGAAGATTGTCCAGGAACAGACGGAGCGCAGGAGGAGCGAGCTGGATGCACTGCAAAGCCAGATTAATCCGCATTTTCTGTATAATACCCTGGACTCTATCATGTGGATGATCGAGGGAGAGCGCAACGAAGAGGCGGCGTTTATGATCTCGCAGCTCGCAAAGCTTTTTCGCATCAGCCTGTCGAAAGGACGCACCGTCATCAGTGTGGGCGAAGAATTGCAGCACGCCGAGAGTTATATGAATATCCAGAAAATCCGTTATAAGGACGCATTCGCAGTGACCTTTGACGCAGACCCTGAGATCCTCTCTTTCTGCACCGTGAAGCTTGTCCTGCAGCCGCTTTTGGAAAACGCGGTCAGCTATGGCGTGCGCGGTATGGAGGACTGCGGCGAAATCCGGGTCACAGGGAGGCGAGAGGGAGACCTGATCGTTCTTTCCGTGGAGGACAATGGAATGGGGATGACGCAGGAGCAGGCAAGTCTTGTGCTGACCGATGATAAGCGGGTGCACAGGCGGGGCTCCGGTGTCGGACTTGTGAATGTCAACAACCGGATCCGTCTCGTTTTCGGGGAGGCGTATGGATTAAAGATCACAAGTGAACCAGATGAGGGGACCTGCGTTTCGGTCTGTATACCGGCAGTCGCCGATACGGAGGAGAACAGAAGGAAACTGGAACAGGGGAGCCGATATCATGGTGAAGAGTAAAAAATCCTTTGTTTTTATTGAACTGCTCCTGGCCGGGTTGCTGCTGCTTCTGGTGTCGTTTATGCTGAGAGAGAAAAACGGAAAGAACCGAGAGCGGGTATCTGTGATTGTTGAGGATTCGGAGGGAGGTCAGTGGGCGGCGTTCCGGTATGGTCTTCGAATGGCAGCGGAGGATCAGGGGATTGAGGTGTATGTGGTCAGCACGCCGGAGGTGCTCTCGCCGGAGGACGAGGAGAAGCTGATGGAACGGGAGCTTGAAAACGGGGCGGATGCCCTGCTCGTGCAGCCGGTTCCGGGTATGGAGGCTGAATCATTTTGGAAGAAGACGAGGGCGCCGGTGATGCTGATCGGGTATGCGCTTTCCGCAGAGGAGACCGGAGAGAAGCTGCCGGTGACACAGCCGGATCATGATGCGATGGGGCGGGACCTTGCGGAAGCATTGCTGGAGGACTACGGCGAGGACCTGACAGGAAAGACGCTTGGGATCGTCTGGCAGCAGGAAGAGTCCGGGGCTGCGGCCATCCGGCGGCGCGGGTTTGAGGAGCGGCTGGAAGGAAGCGGTATAGAGGTGATTTGGGCGGTTTCCTGCCAGGAGGAGAGTCTGCTGGAGCAGCAGCCAAGGGCCAGCGTCGTGGTTGCTCTTGATGACGGCAGCTTTATTATGGCAGGAGTCTGTGCCGCAGAGAATGACCTGCATGGAGCGGTGGTCTACGGGATCGGCAATTCAGCGAGGGCAGTCTACTATCTTGATACCGGGGCGGCGAAATGTCTGGTTGTCCCGGACGATTTTATGATGGGGTACCAGAGTCTGACGGAGGTGGCCGGGAAGCTTGAGGGCTCGTCCGGACAGATGGAGAGCAGTGTCGTGCGGCATAGCGTGATGCGCCGGGATAACTTGTTTACGAAGGAGAATCAGGAGCTGCTGTATACGATGAGCCAGTGAGGGGGGTGTGCCTGCAGATACCCAGACGTACTTCTCTGGGCGGTGGCTGGCCGGGGGGTATGATGAATTGGAGGATGCTGGCTGGCAATAAGACAGGATACCAGGATTGTGGGAGCGCATGATAGAAGGGAGAGAGGCGATGGGGAAGTACCGGGTGCGTGCGCTCGCCATCGCGGCGGGAGCGCTTTTGCTCGGCGGATGCGGGGAAAGAAAGCAGGAGATGGCGGGCAATGTCCGTGTTGGCGTGACGTGCTATGATTTGAGTGACACATTTATCAGTGAGCTGCTGGACTGTCTTCGCGATACGCTTGCCAGGCAGGAGGAGATTTCGGTGACAGTGCGGGATGCAGCCGGATCGCAGAGAACCCAGGATGACCAGGTCGAAGAGATGATTGAGGAAGGCTGCAGGGTGCTCTGTGTGAATCTGGTGGACCGGGCAGACCCTTCCGGGATCATCGATCTCGCGCGGAAACATAATGTGCCAATTATCTTTTTTAACCGGGAACCGGTCGCGGAAGATCTGAAGCAGTGGGACCAGCTGTATTATGTCGGCGCGGATGCGAAGCAGTCCGGCACCATGCAGGGGGAACTGGCTGCAGACCTGATTCGGTCTGATCCGGCGATCGACCGCAACCGGGACGGAAAAATTCAATATGTGGTGCTGGAAGGCGAGCCGGGGCATCAGGATGCGATCATCCGCACGGAAAGCGCGGTAGACACTCTGAAAAATGAGGGCGTCGAGCTGGAAAAGCTCAGCTGGCAGATCGCGAACTGGAACCGTGCACAGGCGCAAAACCGGATGACGCAGATGATCAGCCAATACCAGACGCAGATCGAGCTTGTCCTTGCGAACAATGATGACATGGCGCTCGGTGCGATGGACGCATACGGAAAGACAAACTATACAGAGTCTGAGATTCCGGTCTTTTTCGGGGTTGACGGAACCAGTGTGGGGCTGGAGGCGGTGGCGGAGGGCAGGCTTGCAGCGACGGTCTATAATGATAAGGAAGGACAGACCGAGGCGATGGCAAAGCTGATCCAGGCAATTATTTCCGGACAGGGAATGGAGGAACTGTCGTTTCAGGATGACCAGTACCTTTATTTGCCGTATGATAAGGTGACGAAGGAGAATGTTTCTCTCTTTCCGAAAAAATGAGGCGATCTGGCAGCCGCAGGTGTAGAACTACCGTGGAGCTGGATTATTTAAAATCGATGGAACGAGGGTGTTGCAAAACTGCCGAAATTCATATCTTATGGTATATAACCACTCGGTTAAGCTATCAGAGATTGTAGTCATGGAGTAGTTTGCAACATTCTCATGAACCATAAATAAACATATTGTAGTAGGAGGATGAAAATGAAGTACAAAATGAACAAAGCCCCGATGGGGTGGAACAGCTATGACTATTATGACACGACGGTGGATGAGAAGGCTGTGAAGGCGAATGCGGACTTCATGGCGGAGCATCTGAAGGAAGCAGGCTGGGAATATATCGTGGTGGATATCGAGTGGTATTCCAGAGACGCAGGTACGAAGCGCGACCGGTATCAGTACATTCCTTACGGGGAGATTGAGATGGATGCGTATGGACGGCTGCAGCCGGATCCGGTGCGGTTCCCATCTTCCGCAGGCGGGAAGGGCTTCGGACCCCTGGCGGATTATGTGCATGGACTTGGCCTGAAGTTCGGTATCCACATTATGCGGGGCATCCCGCGGGAGGCGGCACACCGCCATCTGCCAATCCTCGGAAGCGACGCGCTGGCGAGTGATATCGCGAATCCGTCCTCGATCTGCGGCTGGAATCCGGACATGTATGGTGTATACAAGAATGTGCCGGGAGGGCAGGAATACTACGACTCGATTATTAAAATGTACGCGGACTGGGGCGTAGACTACATTAAGTGCGATGACATCTGCAATACAAACATTTATCCGGCGAAACCATACTCCGCGGCGCATGAGGTTGAGATGCTGCACCGTGCGATTGAAAAGAGCGGGCGAGACATCGTGCTCTCCCTGTCTCCGGGACCGGCGCTCATCGAGAAAGCGTGGCATTATGAGAAGTACGCGAATATGTGGCGGATTACGGATGACTTCTGGGATAAATGGGACCTGCTTGTGCCGATGTTCTATCGCTGTGAGCTCTGGCAGAATCACGTAGCGGAAGGCTCTTATCCGGACTGTGATATGCTCCCGCTTGGCAGGCTTGGAAAAGGCTTCGGGCACGAGCGCAACACTGGATTTAACAAAGAAGAGCAGAAGACGATGATGACTCTGTGGTGTATGTTTGGCTCTCCGCTGATGATCGGAGCAGAGCTGACCATGCTGGATGACTGGACGCTGTCTCTTCTCCGGAACACGGAAGTTCTGAAGCTTGTCTCCAACGACTATGTCGGCCGTCAGGAGGAGCGCGACAGTGAGACGGTCATCTGGAGCTGCCGGAATGCAAAAACAGGGGAAAAGTACGTTGCACTCTTTAATCTTGACTCTGCATCGCGTGAAATTACCTGTGATACTGCAGCGATTGACCAGTTCGCGGACGCGCCGTGCAGCGCGCCGGTTACTGCGAAGGAACTGTGGAGCGATACCACAGTGGAGGGCATCGGGACCGTGCTGAAGGCAGAAGTTGCGCCGCACGGGGTAAAATTATTCAAGATTCTGGCATAGAGTGTGTTTGAAAAATCATTCCTACCATCTGCACGCCCCACTTTGCGTGATATTTCTGCCAAATTCAGTTGA
>DKWE01000001.1 GCA_002491565.1 Lachnospiraceae bacterium UBA7160
GGCTACTTGGCTCGTTGCTCGCGGGAATAAAATTTTGAACTATGGCTGATCAGAATTTCGTCTTTCCATTGACCTTCGCGCCATTTGAGCAATTTTTGTCCTTCAGCTTATTCTTCTTGCAGGTGCTCGCGGACTCCTTTGCGGTGGAGCTGTCCGTCACATTCAGACCGAACCGGGCATTCGAGGTACTCTTATTTTTCTTCAGCACTGCACCCTTCGATTTCTTAATCGAGATACCGTCGCGCCCGCTCTTGCTGACGGTATTACTCTGCAGCTTCACATTCTTTGAACTCTTCACAGAAATGCCATCCTTGCTGCTTCCGGTTATCGTATTGCCCTTCAGCGTCGTTTTGTTGGAACCCTCAATAATCGAAATTCCGCACATCTCTGCACCAGCCCCGGTCTTCAGCTTATTCGTAATCTTATTGCTGTCGATCGTATTGCTCTCGCCGCGCTCCACGCGGATTCCATCTCCATTTCCTCCTGCTCCACCCTGGACCTTGACTGTGATCGTATTCTTCGAAACCCTGTTCTTATCACCGCCCTGTATCCAGACCGCATAGCCCTTGCAGCCGAGCGTGATCTTGTTGTTCAGGATCTTGATCCCCTCGATCGTGTAATCTCCCTTCGGCACGTTCTTGTCCTGCTTCTCCAGATTCTCTCCGTACAGACTGACACCGAACGCATTATTTTTATAGCCCTTATACTTGACCTCGATCGTATTGCGGGCCACGGTAGTCGCCAGATTTCTCGTAATCTTTACCTGTCCGTCCTGCGGCGTATAGAAATTGTTATGTCCCTTGACCATGCTGCGCAGGAAAATACCGGAGCCACAGTCTGTCATCACATTGTCGCTGATTACGCTGTTCTTATAATTTGTACCCATCACCGCATAGCCGATGATATTTTTGAAGGTATTGCCTGTCACCTGGATATTGGTGAAATAGGAACCTGCCACTGCGCTGTGCGAGCCAAGCCCCCGCTTCAGATTTTCAAAGAGACAGCCGCTGATCGTGATATTCTTGCAGGGCGTCTCATCGTATTTCCCATAATTACCGAAGTGCTCGCTCCGCATCACGTCCAGCTGCAGCGCCTCATAATTCGTCGCGTTCAATGTGTTCCCGGAAAAGTTGGAAAATGTACAACCCAGGAATGCCACATCCGAACAGCCCGCAAACTCGATATGATGGCTGTTCTTCACATTCGTAAATGTCACATTTTCAAATCTGATCTGATTGGCATGGGCAAAGCGCATGATACCGCCATCCTTCGCCTTCGAGTCCCAGACGCCTCCTTTGAAGGTAATATTGGAAAATCCACTATATCTGGAATATCCGCCCATCCCTGCGCACTCGCCGCTGCGCCCGAACCGCAGCATGCTCGCAGTAAAGCTGCCGCGCTCCAACGTCACATCCTGCATAGACAGCACCGTATTGCTGTAGATATTTAACGTGCTACTGATCGTATACGTACCTGCCGGAATGACAACTTCCAGACTTTCGAGAGACGTATAGCGGTGCTCGTCCAACGCTTTCTGGAGGTCTTTCGTGATATCCGTCCCATGCTGCACTTCCAGATTCACCGTCTTTGCCGCTGCCCGCGCCGGAAAAAATCCCACCGCCAGCATCAGCATTAGACACAGGATACCGATGCCATACCGTTTCTTTGTTCTCATACCAGTTCCTCCTTTTTCCTTCATCCGGGACTAAGGGCGGCATGCGGCATAATTTTACCCGTCTTCTTTGCGTTGTTACCGGATAAATAATTCTGCCCGCACCCATCCCGTTCCCCCGGACTGTTAAGATAGAAAAATTTTACCACACATGTGCAAATAGAAGCAAGCTTATCTTAATTATTTGAATTGAATCGGTAAAATCTTGTTACTATCCAACACGCTCTAGATCACTGGCATCTGTGGTATCAGTCCCTTCATCATTCTGTTATCTTTTTTGTAACCACATGTGCTCCCAAAAGAAACAGACCTGCGGTAAACAACCCCAGACATACAATCAAAATCTCAATCGGATAAGTCGCAATAGCAAATTTGCAGCCGCTCATCCTTTGCAGTACGCCGCGATCACCCGGTATGCGTATTCTGCGGTGCCTTCGCCGCCTGCCTTGTCTATATTAGCAGTAAAGTCTCCTCCTCCCGCGTACATCCTGCCCAGACTTAACAGGATCTCATTGGAACAGGTATAATAGTGAGCGCTGATAAATGCCTGCAGCTTTCGCACCAGTGCCTGCGCCGCTTCCGATGCGGGATCCGTCTCCCGGATCGCTCCAAGCTCCCTGAAAATCTCCATCATCTCCGTACCAAGCCTGTTCTCTTCCGCTTTTGTACGCCCTTTTGCCTTTTTTTCATACTCGCAGTACTCCGGCGTCGTCCCCCAGGACTCCCTGGCACGCGCCGCATATTCATCCATCCTGCTTGTGTCAAATGCTGAAAAATCCATATACTTCACTCCTGACTCTTTTATTCCACGGGCAAGGTCTATCAGATTTTCCAGATGCTCCTTCTTCATGGTCAGCAAGGCGATCTGCTGTTCCAATGCCTTGCTCCTGTCAAAATCCGGACTCTCCAGAATTGTTTTGATATCCTTCAACGGAAACTCCAGTTCCCGGAACAGCAAAATCTGCTGCAGCTTTTCCAGATCTGTATCGTCATACAGACGGTAGCCTGCCTCGGTGTATTCTGACGGATGCAGAAGCCCGATCCTGTCATAGTATTGCAGGGTGCGTATACTCACGCCTGCCAACTTGCTTACTTCATGCACTGTTCTCATATGGCATTTCCTCCTCGTGTGAGGCTACTATACACTATGACGTAACGTAGGAGTCAATCCCTTTTTTCAAAAATCCGTTACTTCACTCAGCCAACAGACTTCCCCAAACATTTTTGCGATTTCATCATCATATTTCCCTATCGCACAAGTCATCCTTCTCAAAAACAGCAGCTTTTCGAATGCTTGCTTCCTTTATTTTTGACGTAGTTTTACAGGCATACCTCTTTCCCAGGCAGTGAACGCAAAATCCTGCTTGACTTCTTCTCTTCGATGTCATATCCTGCTCACAGAGAAAAATTACTGTTTACGACTGCCCGGACCGCAAACAATAGCCTGCTTCGCAGGAAAGTGAACGTGTCCCGGTTTTTACACAGATAAAGGGGGAGCTTGTTATGCATTTCACAGACAAGAATCAGGCAGAGGATCTGCAGATCGCCTACATCGGCGGCGGCTCACGCGGCTGGGCGTGGGGCTTCATGGCGGACATTGCCATGGATGAGCAGCTTCAGGGCACTGTGCGGCTGTACGATATCGACCGGTCAGCCGCAGAACGCAATCAGATCATTGGCGAAAAAATCAGCGTCCACCCGGATGCGAAGTCTCGCTGGGCCTACGAGGTATCCGGCAGCCTTGCGGAAGCGCTCACCGGAGCGGATTTTGTAATCATTTCCATCCTGCCCGGCACCTTCGAGGAGATGCGCTCAGACGTTCACGCACCGGAGCAGTTCGGCATCTGGCAGTCGGTGGGTGACACAACAGGCCCTGGCGGCTTTATGCGCGCGATGCGCACGGTCCCCATGTTTGTGGAGATCGCGCAGGCGATCCGGGACTTTGCACCAGATGCATGGGTCATCAATTACACCAATCCTATGAGTCTTTGTGTCCGCACGCTGTATGAGGTATTTCCGCAGATCAAGGCATTTGGCTGCTGCCATGAGGTCTTCGGCACACAGAAGCTGCTGTGCAGCATGCTGGAGAAGAACGGCATCCCTGGTGTAAAGCGCCAGGAGCTATACACCACAGTGACCGGCATCAACCATTTTACCTGGCTTACCAGTGCCTCCTACGGCTCCATGGATCTGATGCCCATGTACCGTGCCTTCGCAGAGGAATATTATGAGGATGGCTTTCACGAGGGCAGGGATGACAACTGGATGAACAACTTCTTTGACTGCGCGCACCGGGTCAAGTTTGACCTGTTTCTCAAATTCGGCGCGATCGCAGCGGCGGGCGACCGGCATCTGGCAGAGTTCATGCCGCACAGCTGGTATCTGAAAGACCCGGAAACTGTGAAGCGCTGGAAGTTCACCCTCACTCCGGTCGACTGGCGCGTGGAGGATCTGAAGAACCGCTATCAGCGCTCCGATGATCTGATCTCCGGCAAAGAAGCAGTCACACTCTCCGGCTCCGGCGAGGAAGGACATCTGCTTTTGAAGGCGCTCCTCGGCCTTGGCGATCTCGTCAGCAATGTAAACGTGCCAAACCGCGGGCAGATCCCCAACCTGCCTGCAGGCGCAGTGGTAGAGACCAACGCACTGTTCGGCCGCGACCGCATCCAGCCCGTTTACGCCGGACCGATGCCGTCCAGCCTCCTGCCCATGATGGCGCGGCACATCTACAACCAGGAAAACACGCTTCGCACCGCGCTGACCTGCGACCGCTCCCTGGGACTTACTACTTTCCTGAACGATCCGCAGATGGAAATAAGCCCTGAGGATGGCCGGAAGCTGTTCGAGCAGATGCTCGAGGCACAGCGCAAGTATCTGCCGGAAGGGTGGTTCTTAGATTCATCAGTTTAATCTTTCTGATGTATCTGAAATCGATTATCAATGGCTGCGGAAACTCCGTGGTGTCATCGTGTTGGTACACTATATCCGGTACGTTGGAAAGGAGGAGTCAGCGTGAACTACAAAATCGCCATCTGCGACGATGCAGCCGCCGACCGTGACTACTTGTCTGATCTCGTGCAGCACTGGGCGGCGTGCAGAGGGCATACGGTACAGCTCCGGTCCTTCTCCTCTGCGGAGCAGTTCTTATTTCACTATGCGGAAGAAAAGGATTTCGATATTCTGCTGCTTGATATTGAGCTGGGTGCAATGGACGGAATCTCCCTGGCAAAACAGCTCCGCCAGGAACGCGACACGGTACAGATTCTGTTCATCACCGGCTACCCGGATTTCATTCTGGAGGGCTACGATGTCGCCGCCCTCCATTACCTTCTGAAGCCAGTAGATCAGGAAAAACTGAGTCTGGTTCTCGACCGTGCAGTCGGCAATCTCTGTAAATCCCGGAAAACGATCCTTCTGGACACCGGCGGAGAACTCCGCAAATTCCCGGTGGATACGATCGAGTATGTGGAGGCATTCTCCCACAGTGTTGCCGTTGTCACCACCTCCGGGACCTACACGGTCAAAAAGTCACTCTCTGAGATGAGCAATCTCCTCGGGAAAGAGTTCGTCCGCTGTCACCGCTCCTACCTGGCCGGACTAAAATACATCTCGCGTATCTCAAAAACAGAGCTCGTCCTCGACGGCGGAACGGTGCTGCCCCTGGCCCGCAGTGCATTTTCCACGGTCCACAGGGCTTTTGTTTCCTACTATACAGGTGAAGACCATGAAACTGTTTGATTTGTTCTTCGGCAAAGCCATTGACCGGCACATTGCCGCTTATCAAAACGATCTCATCACCAGACACTGCGATGAGGTGCAAAACATCTACCGTCAGATGAGAGGCTGGCGCCACGATTACCACAACCATATCCAGGCCATGCTGGCATTGACAGACTCTCCCGAGGAAATCCGGACCTATCTGCTTGCATTGAATCACGATCTTACCTCCGTGGACACGGTTCTGAAAACCGGCAATGTCATGGTGGACGCCATTTTAAACAGCAAACTGTCCCTGATCAAATCCAGGGAGATCGCCATCCATGCGAAGGCCGTTGTCCCCGCCACGCTTCCTGTTTCCGATGTGGATCTCTGCGTGATCATCGGGAATCTCCTTGACAACGCACTGGAAGCCTGCCTTTGCCAGGAGGAGAACGCCCGGCGCTTCATCCGCGTCTACATCGGCATTCTTAAAAAACAGCTCTATATCAGTGTGACAAACTCCGCCGGCAACCATGTGCAAAAAAACGGTAAGACCTACCTCTCCACCAAAAATTCTGCAGGCCACGGTTTTGGCCTCATGCGCATCGACCGTATCGCAGAAAAATATCATGGATATGTGAACCGCCAGAACGAGCCCGGCTACTTCGCGACGGAAGTCATTCTGCCGCTGTAATGCAGTTCACGGTCGAAATCGCTCTTTCGCCGTAACCACATAGCAGTGAAATCACTCCGCTTCTGTAGTTACTGTTCAGCCAGCCGTTATCCAGATAGGCAGGCAGTCCAGGCAGCCATAACTGTAAAACCGCTGCAATTCGCGTCTGAATCAGAACCATTCGCGTCCAATTTACGAATGGTTCCCTTGTATCTGTTATACTATTTTTTATCGTATAGCTGCGAAGGTCTTCTGGAAGCTTAGAACTTGTAGACGAACGGTAAGAGCCTGCAAATATCCAGACATACTTCTCGACCGGGAAAATGAAAAAAATGAGAGGAGTAAGAACATGTGCGAAGAAAAAACAACGGATCTGCTGCAGGGACAGAAGCCTTCCCTGATGAGTAACCTGGCTTTCTGTCTTAGAAGCACGCTGGAATGTTATCCGCCGCTGCTTCTCGGATGCCTACTTGCCATCCTCTCAGGCACCGCCATCCCTGTGATTTCGACCTTCCTCCCCAAAATTATCATCGAAAAAATCCTCCTGGAGAAAAGCCTGGAATCCATGGTCTTTGCAGCCGTTGGTCTGACCCTGTCTCTCGCTTTTCTCTCCGGCACGAAGTACTTCCTGGACAAATTCCTCTATCATCATAAATACAAGATGAATACGTACTACACCGAGAAGGTTGCCTTAAAAGGAATGAGCGCCGACTACCGTAACCAGGAGACCGACCGTTTCCGCAAGATCCACACAGAAAGTCTCCTGTCCTGCAGCGGCAATTACTCTGCACTGACCTCCATCTATGAGGTCTGCGTCTCCCTCGGCTCCAGTGCGCTTGGGTTTCTTCTGTACTTCGGCATTCTGGTCCGGCTCAATCTGCTTCTCCTTCTCTTTTTAATTCTGACCACGCTGGTAAGCTGGCATTTTAACAACCAGATCATCCGTTGGGCCAGGGAAAATGAGCCGGAGAAGGTCGGCTACCTGCAAAGAGCCCGCTATATCACAAGCGTATCCGCCGATCTGAAATCCGCCAAAGACATCCGATTGTATCAGATGAACGGGTGGCTGAACCGCACGTATC
This sequence comes from Lachnospiraceae bacterium UBA7160, assembly GCA_002491565.1. Classification (GTDB taxonomy): domain Bacteria; phylum Bacillota; class Clostridia; order Lachnospirales; family Lachnospiraceae; genus Choladousia. The sequence continues at coordinate 7,127 of DKWE01000001.1, forward strand.
AGAATCACATGGATCTCATCGCTTCCTGGCAAAATCGCTACACCAAAAAAGTATTTCAGGCGGCAACCGCAGACAGCGGGCTTGCCATGCTGCGGGATCTCGCTGCATACGCCTATCTTCTGTACCTGGTTTTCTCTTCCCGGATCACCGTGGCTGACTTTGTCCTCTATTTCGGTGTCATCAGCGGATTTTCCGGCTGGCTCGGGGACATGCTCGGACACACAATTTCCCTGAAGCGGATCAGCATGTCAGTCAGCTACCTCCGCGCTTTCCTCACCTACCCCGATACCTGCCAAAGAGAGGGCGGCATCGAACCACCCCTGGATGCTCCGTCAATTATCGAATTCCGGGATGTCAGCTACCGCTATGAGAATGCCAGGAACGACACACTGTCTCACCTGAATCTGACCATCTCCCCGGGGGAACACCTGGCGGTGGTCGGTCTAAACGGAGCAGGAAAGACCACCCTGGTCAAGCTGCTGACCGGGCTTGTGGACCCAACAGAGGGCAGTGTCTGTTACAACGGAACCGATGTACGCAAGTACAACCGCACCAGCTTCTATCGCCTGTTTTCCGCCGTCTTCCAGCAGTTCTCGCTTCTTCCAGTCACCTTTGCCGAGATCGTGGCGGAAAGCACAGAGCACATCGACCGGGCAAAGGTTGAAGACTGTCTTCGCACTGCCGGACTCTGGGACAAAATTTCCTCTCTCTCCAAGGGCATAGACAGCGAATACGGAAAAACGATCCGGGATGGCGGCACCGAGTTATCCGGAGGCGAAATCCAGAAGCTTTTATTTGCCCGGGCACTGTACCGGTCTGCGCCTGTTATGGTCCTGGACGAGCCGACTGCGGCGCTGGATGCGCTCGCCGAGAGCAGGCTGTACGAGAGATACCATGAGGTCATAGAGAGCCGCACTGCTGTATTTATCTCGCACCGGCTAGCCTCCACCCGCTTTTGCGACCGTATCCTCCTGATTGCTGACGGCAGCATCGTGGAGGAGGGAACCCATGAAGAGCTTCTTCAAAAGGGCGGCTTCTACCAAAAGCTCTATGAAACCCAGGCCAGATACTATCAGGAAGGGGGCGATCTGTCATGAAAAAAAGCTTGCCCATGAAGGAGCGAATCACTGTCACGAGGCGCGGCTTTTTGCTTTTAAACAGCTACTGCCCGGGGCTTCTGAAAGACAAGACCCTGTACGCGTTCGCGGCGGCGATTCAGCCCCTCGCATCCATCTGGATCTCCGCGCAGATCATCAACGAACTGACGGAAACCAGGCGAATCCCTGTACTGTTCGGATATGTGGCCGCTGTCATCGGCACAAATTTTATCGTACAGCTCCTGAAAAATGTCCTGAACAAAGCCGCAGCAGAAAAAGAAGCACAGATGTGGAATTTTTTCGAAAAGATTTTTTCGGACAAAGCCATGTCCCTGGACTACGCGGATCTTGAAAAGGATCAGGTCCAGCAGGCCAGAAAAGAAGCGCATGAAAATTTGTTTCTGTTCGGAAATGGACTGGGAGAGCTGGTGTGGAGTACAACAGGGCTTGTCAGCTCCACGGTCCAGATCCTCACCGCCTCTTCCCTTGTGATCACCCTGTTTTCCTCTGCATCGGGAAATACAGTCATGGATTCCCCTCTCTGGATTCTCGCGGTTCTTTTTTTCATCGTCCTTGGAGGATATGCCAATTCCCGTGCAACGCACAGGGAGAATCATCTGTTTGAACGCTGGTGTAAGGACAGCGTATGGTTTTACCGCTCCTTTTCATTTTACAGCCAGGAGCTGTCTATGTCTCTGGAACGGGCAAAGGATGTCCGGATCTATGAACAGGAGGAGGCGGCCAGACGTGCATTTCAGTATATGACGGCTAAGGATCGCGAAGATGCCGGGGCGATTTTTCAGATGTCTCTCTATCCGGCGCTGGCACGCGTGGTGATCGGCGTGGGCAACAGCTTCTGCTGGGTATACGTAGCGGTCAAAGCCTTCCTCGGAGCCTACGGGGCCGGCAGCATCGTCCAGTACATCGGAGCGCTGGAACGGCTGGGAGCCGGCATCCAGGATATTTTATTTCAGATTACAGACAATGCGGTAGCCTGCACCCACCTGAAGGGCCTCTTTGCCTACCTGGATATTCCGAATCACAAATACAACGGCACGCTCCCCGTGGAAAAGCGGGCGTTCTGTGATCACGGTGACATGGACTACGAGATCGAGTTTCACAATGTCAGTTTCCGGTATCCCGGTGCCAAGCAGGACAGTCTGAAGCATGTCTCGCTGAAGTTCCGGATCGGAGAACGACTGGCAGTGGTCGGAATGAACGGCTCCGGAAAAACTACTTTTATCAAGCTGCTCTGCCGTCTCTACGATCCGACGGAAGGGGAAATTCTGCTCAATGGAATTGATATCCGCATGTATGACTACGAGGAGTATCTCAGCCTTTTCTCCGTCGTATTTCAGGACTTCCGGCTCTTTTCCTTCCCGCTGGGCCAGAATGTCGCCACAGATACAGACTTCGACCCGGAAAGAGCAGAGCGCTGCCTGAACCGGGCTGGTTTTCGGGAAAGGCTTTCTCATCTTCCTGACGGGCTTGCCACCTGCCTCTACAAAGATTTTGACGCAGACGGGGTAGAAATTTCCGGCGGGGAAGCTCAGAAAATCGCGCTTGCAAGAGCGCTCTACAAGGATGCGCCCTTTATGATCCTGGATGAACCCACCGCCGCTCTGGACCCTGTAGCCGAAGCAGAAATCTACGCCAGCTTCAACGACATCGTGAGCGGCAAAACGGCCATCTACATCAGCCATCGGCTGTCCTCCTGCAAATTCTGCGACGAGATTGTGGTCTTCCACGAAGGCGCCATCATCCAGCGCGGCTCCCACAATGAGCTCGTCGCTGACGTAACCGGCAAATATTATGAGCTGTGGCACGCCCAGGCGCAGTATTACACGGCAGATACTCTATGATATCAGCTTTATGAAAAAATTCCCGGCCTGCCGGGCCAAAGATGCCCTCAGACTGGGAATTTCAAAATATTTTCTATCTTCGTTTGTATTCAAATACATCCGACTCCGCTACGATTGCGATACCATTTTTAACAGCCTCGTCATAAGAAATAGTTTCATACAAGAGCTTTTGCGTGATATTCTGATAGTCTGATTCATAAAATCTGCTGGATATTATTTTTTTCAGCATCTGAGGAATATCATGCTCCGGTTGCGCTGATGGATTGTTCATTGATTTCATCCTGTCTTCTCGGACTATATCGATCAACTCGTCCAGATCATTATCCAGCTTTATCACACTTATGAGCTTGCATATATCGTAAAGATGTCTTGAATCCCGGTCCTGCATATTCTGTATTCTATAATCACAGATTGCAAACACCTTATCCACAAAAGTTCTTTCAACGGATTGTACCTTCATAGAAAACTTTGCAGCATCAAAAGGAACCGGCAATGTGATTTCTCTATCCTCACAAAATCTTCCGACAAAGCTTGTAACTTCATGCATTTCTACAGGATAAACCATCTGATAATAACTCGTTTCTATGACGATTTCCAACGGAGCAGCAGTAAACAGTGACTCATATTTGAAGACATACTTGTTGTAGTCATGTCTGGACATTATTTTATCCGCATTTGTCAATGTAAGTCCCAGGCTTTCTGCAATACCGATAATAGCTTTCTTCGATTTTCTCTTTTCTGCTTCCGTTGGCTTTTTATTCATAGACAGATCAATATCTTCAGAAAACCGATCTATCAGCTGATAAGCCTTTGAAAGAGAGGTCCCTCCCTTAAATACAAATGGAAGCGAACTCTTTGAAAGTTCCAGCAGAAACATAGATTGAATCGTATCCTTTTCAACCATTTGCTCCGTGCGTCCAAGCTCTCTCGCAACAGTTTCTATGATTTCCTTCCACTGTGTTTTGCAATCTTTATACCAGCTCACTCATCAGCCCTCCCTGATAAATATTTCTGTAAACCCTATCGGGAAACAAGGATATATACTTTCTTACCTCTCCAAAATCAACTGCCAGAGAAGATACAAACTCCCTTAATTTTTCTTTCAGCTCTTCTCCTGAAATCTCACTGTATCTGTCAATTGTACTCATCAGATCAAGGAATTGTAGGGAAGATCTGTTTTCCTTTGTTATCTTTACAACAGGTTTATATACTATAAGCTGCCTGCCATCTACATCCATTTTTCTCTGTTTTGTAGAAGCCTCATTGGAACACACCTCATAGCAGGATGGATTCTGAGTGGTAAATCCATACATATTGGCAAGCTGTATGCCAGTAATATAGCCCGATACTTCTCCATTTGCTTTAAGATATCTCTTCTCAATAAATTTATCTACCGACATACGCCCTCTGGTTCCCAGTATCGTTGTATATGCCCTATAGTATACGCCGTTATAAAGACGTTCTATCTTACCCTCATCTACAAGCCTTTTCATTTCCTGCCTGACGGAATCCCTTGATTTTCCCGGAAGTTCAGAGAGGAATATCGGCTCATCATTTTTATAATTTCTAATAATATAATCGTAGAGCATCTCCGAGTCTCCTTGTTCACAAATTTGAAATTTTTTATTTCACTTTTATTATAGTGTGAAGTCTGCCTTTGTCAACACCTTTTTTGGCCGGGGCATCAGAACTCTGTAACATTTATGAAAAAATTCCCGGCCTGCCGGGCCATAGATGCCCTCAGACTGGGAATTTCTATTATACAAGCGCATTCACTTTCGCGTAGGTTTCCTCGTCCACAGGCTCCTGCCATTCGTTGGACATTTCCTCCCCGTCAATTTCAAAGGCCAGGTGTGCGAACCAGGAGGAATCGGAAGCGCCGTGCCAGTGCTTGACCTCCGCAGGGATATGTACGACCGTTCCGGGAGTCATCTTCACCGGTTCCTTGCCCCATTCCTGATACCAGCCCTCGCCGCCGACACAGATCAGCATCTGACCGCCGCCGCGCTTCGCGTGGTGGGTATGCCAGAAATTGCGGCAGCCCGGCTCAAACGTTACGTTGAAGCAAGTGACCTGGCTGTCGGAAACCACAGAGAGATAGCTGTCTCCGGTAAAGTACTGATTGACCGGATTGATGTCACCGATATCAAAGAGAATCTGCTGCTGGAAAGCCTCCTTTTCTGTCAGAGCTGGTTCGTCCTCCGCCCAGACCTCCTTTGCCATATTAAACACCGCCCAGGCCATGGGCCATCCGGCATAAAACGCAGCATGCGTAATAATCGCGGCGATCTCTTTCTTCGTGACGCCATGCTTCTTCGCGGTGAGCAGATGGTATTTCAGGGAGCTGTCTGCCAGACCTCTGCCCATGAATACCGAGATCACGATGATGCTTCTCGTTTTCAGATCAATATCCGTGTTGTTCCAGTTTTCTCCAAAGAGAACGTCGTCATTAAAATGGGCAAATTCCGGGGCAAAAACTTCGAGCTTCTCTCTCCCTGCCGTCTGTTTGATCTTTTCCTTCATTAATATAAACTTCCTTTCTTACTCTCATCCCAGTCACAGAGCCTGCACACGCTCATTTCCATTCCAGATGTTTCCGCCAATATGTATTTCTATTCCAGTACCTCCGCCAATTTACACTTTGGATCCGGATGTCTCTGGTTACTGTCAAGTATCCGGCTGGAGTCCTATACTGCCTCCTACATGCCAAGCATACCGGAGAACTCGGACATCATTTCTGATATCCTGATCTGCTGCGGACAAACCTGCTCACAGCTTCTGCAGCCCACACAGTTCGCCGGGCGCTTTTCCTGCGGCATGCTGGATACCGCCATCGGGGCGATAAATCCGCCGCCGGTGATTTTGTGCTCGTTATACAGGGCAATCAGCTCCGGGATCGGCAGCTCCTGCGGGCAATGGGTGGTGCAGTAATGACAGGCTGTGCAGGGAAGACCGCCCTTTTTAGTTTCCTCGTCGGCCAGATTCACCAGCGCATCAAATTCCGTTTTCGTCAAAGGCGCATCCGCCGCATACGTCTCCATGTTTGCCTTCAGCTGCTCCATGCTGGACATACCAGAGAGCACCATAGTCACACCTGGAATCGTCTGCAGGAAACGGAATGCCCAGGCGGGGATAGATTCATCAGGACGGAGCATCGCAAGAGCCGCCTGTTTTTCTTCGGACGCCTTTGCCAGCTTGCCGCCGCGCAGAGGCTCCATGACCCAGATCGGGATGCCTGCCTCATTCAGAAGCTTAACCTTCTCTTCTGCGCCCTGGAAATGCCAATCCATATAGTTCAGCTGGATCTGGCAAAACTCCATATGCTCACCATAAGCCGCAAGAAACCGCTTTATAACCGCCACACTGCCGTGAGCGGAGAACCCCAGGTGCTTAATCCTTCCATTCTTCTTCTGTTCCAGCAGGTACTCCAGAATGCCGAACTTCGGATCGAGATAATCGTCCACATTGCCCTCGTAGACATTGTGGAACAGATAGAAATCAAAGTACGGGGTCTGGCACTTCTCCAGCTGCTTCTCGAAGATTTCCTTTACTTTTGGCATGTTGGAATTGTCATAGCCGGGGAACTTGGTGGCAAGGTAATAGCTTTCTCTCGGGTAGCGGGACAGAAATTTCCCGGCGGTCAGCTCGGAGTTGCCGTTGTGATAACCCCATGCCGTATCAAAATAGTTGATGCCATTGTGGTAGGCGTAATCGATCATCTCTGCGGCAGCCGCCTCGTCCACCACCTTGTCGTCTCCGTTCACCACGGGCAAACGCATCATGCCAAGCCCTAATCCGGAAAGTGTAATATCCTGAAATTTTCTGTAAATCATGCCGTTATCCTCCATTACAATCCTTCGTGTGTATCTGTTCCGTTACAAATCCGCGCAGAAATCCATGAAAATGTCCTTTGTTTTAGTATAAACATCCGCATCTAAAATAGCAAATACTTATTACAAATATAGAGCCATGCCTGACAGGTATGTCTTGATCTGGAATTAATATGCCGTATAATCTGCCGGCAACCGGACATACTATCCCTGACAACCATCTGGCCGCCGCGCTGCAGGACCACGCGGAACTATCTGCTTGTGGTTAGCTATGACAGGATGTCTGCGCGTTGGGGCATACTGGAATATCTGCTGCGATTGACCGCGTTCGGCCTAAGTTGAAAAGAAAGGGGCGATCTTTATGAAAGGGACTGCATGGAAACGATATCTCATTTTTTTGCTGGCACTGCTCGTATGCGCAGGCATAGCCTGGTATTTTTCAGGAGGGGATAAACAGCCGCGAGGAAATGCCGTACTGGCAGCGGTCAAGGGAGGAATTCATCGATGTCCGATGTTCTCTATCTGAAAATTGACCGGAATATACAGGCAAAAGGCTCTCCTGTCTATCTGCGGGAAGCCGCCTCGCTCGTCTGCAGCAAAAAAGAGATTGAAGATAAGATAAAGACGCTGCGCCTTCCGACACCGGAGATCAAAGGACCTGGCCGCTATGTCTTCAGCGTACTCGATGTGATCCGCGCCATTCAGGCAGAATATCCCTCCCTCGAAATCAACAATCTCGGTGAAGCAGATTTTATCATTACCGTGGAGAAACAAAACACGCTGCCAGACATCCTCTGCTGGGGGAAGACCGTGGCTGTCTGCCTGCTGGCATTTTTCGGCGCGGCATTTACCATCATGGCATTCAATAACGATGTCGGAATCACTACCCTGTTCGGCCAGCTCTACGAAACTTTTACCGGTGAGACCTCGAATGGATTTACGGTGCTTGAGGTGTCCTACTCCATCGGAGTCGGGCTTGGCATCCTGCTCTTCTTCCACCATTTCGCAAAGAAGAAAGGCAGCTCAGACCCAACACCGCTTGAGGTAGAGATGCGTACCTATGAGGATGAGGTGGATACTACATTGATCGAGGCTGACGGCCGCTCTCAGTCGTAAAGTTACTATCCACAGCCATTCTGGACGCGTGAACCGTAACGCCGTAAACACAAGCAATAGAATATTGCATGAAATGAGGTAGCAAAGGCATGTTAGAACAGATTTTTCTGACCATCGTCGGATTTTCCTCCGGCTTTATCGTGGCAGGCGGCGTGGTCGCGCTGATGGTGGGGCTCGGCGTGATCACCCGTTTTATCGGGATCACTCACACCGCAAAACATGTGGCAGGATACGAAGATGCCATCCTGCTCGGTGCAATCGTCGGGACTGTTCTGACTGTCTTTGAAATCAGCACCCCGGTCGGCGCGTGGATCCTGCTAATCATCGGCCTGCTGATGGGAATCTTCGTCGGCGGATGGATCATGGCTCTCGCAGAGATCGTCAACGTATTCCCGGTCTATTGCCGCCGGCTCGGAATCACAAAAGGGACGAACTGGATCGTCATCACGCTCGCGGCAGGAAAGATCCTCGGAAGCCTGATGCATTTCTATATGCGTTGGGGGAAGGAGTGAGTCATATCGCCCTCCTCATCCAAGCCTTCTCACAATTTTTCGCATAAATAGGAAAGGCGGAAATGAAACAGCCCTTCCGCCGCTCCTTTCCGCCTTTATCATTGCATTTATGACGCGCTCCCAAGCACCCTTCCCAGGTCAAACATCTCAGCAAGAATCACTGCATTGCACCAGTACATCGGCTGCACTAGCACTCCACATGAATCGCTCCCGCCGCCCGGATCTTCATCGGGTAGACGTTGGAGGTGCCCACAAACCTTGCAATATACTCACAGTACTCTGCTGTCTTTGCCTGCGGCACAATGCTCATGATGACGCCGGCAAACCCGCCGCCGTGAATTCTGCAGCAGCCATCGCCAATCACCTTGAGAAAATGGCTCGTCATTGCAAGCGCCAGTGCGACCTTCTGCTCCTTAAAATCTGCAATGGCATAGCAGTTCTGCAGGAGTTCCCAGGACGAGCGGCCGGATTCGTCGAGCAGTGCAAGCAGCTTCGCTCCATCCTTCTTCTCCACCGCCGCAACTGCCTCTTCCACTCTGCGGTTCTCCTCAAAGAAATGAATCGCACGCAGAATCGCGCGGTCATTTCCAACCGCCTGTGCGACCTCCTCATACTGGCTCAAAAGCTGCGCAAGGCTGCATTCCGCCAGCCACTTGCCGCCGAGGCACTTCGCCACCGCCTTCATCTCCTCCGGAATCTCACTGTACTCCCGGCTCAGATCCGCATGACCCTTCCCGGTATTGACGATCACCAGGTCGTAGCCAAAACGCTCAAAGTCGAAATTAACCTTCTCATACTTTACATCATCGGAGAAGTCCAGCTGGATCGGTCCGCCGACTGCGCACGCCATCTGATCCATCAGGCCGGATGCCTTGTCCCAGTAATGATTCTCCGCGTACTGGCCAATCTTCGCGTAGTCCGCGCAGCTCATTTTCCCGTCGTTGAAGAAATAATTCATAATTGAGCAGACCAGCATCTCAAAGGAAGCCGAGGAGCTGACACCCGCCGCGCTAATCACCTTTGTCGATACATATGCATTGAATCCGGAAACGCGGTAGCCCATCAGCCGCGCTGCCTCCACCATGCCCGCAACCAGCGAGACTGTTCCGAAATTCTTCGGAGCGTTCTGCAGCGCCGAGATATCCACAATAACACGTTTTGCATATCCCTCGCTCACAATCTCAATGCGGTCTGTCCCGTTTGGAGCCGCCGCGCCAATCGTATCCAGGCTGATACTCGCCGCCAGGATTTTGCCGCCATTGTGGTCCGTATGGTTTCCGACAATCTCTGTCCGGCCCGGTGCAGAAAAAAACTCTACACGGTCGCCGCCGAACAATTCTTCGTAATGTGCCGCCAGTGATTCATAGCGTGCACGGCTTTCCTCTGCTTCTCCATAAATGGATTCCAATACTTCATTTCCAGGCACTCTCATATTCCGCCCTCCCATCTGAGTTTCTTATTGAACTCAAGTCCCAATGTTCTTTCCCTTGCGGCATCCGAACGCTTGAACTATATCCAAGCCCCAATCGCATTTTGTCAACAGACATCCGACTGGATCGCCCGCCATACCTGCTATCTCCGTCTCCCCGAGCTGCGCAGCTTCTGTTCGTACATATTGAAGTCTGCACGCCGGACGACCGCTTCCCATTCCGGATTTCCGGGATTGTACTGCGCATAGCCGATCGCATAGCTCATCGGAATCTCCCGCATACGGTTCGCCTCCAGCCGCGCTTCTTCCAGCCGGCTGATCATCGCCTCAATCTCATTGCCCGTGTACAGTACCACAAATTCATCTCCGCCCACTCGGTACACCTGCCCGGTCCCTTCAAACGTCTTCTCCAGCAGAAGTGCAGCTGAGCGGATCAGTTCATCCCCGACACGATGGCCGAAGGTATCATTGACATGCTTCAGACGGTTCAGATCTGCCAGAATGTACCACATGGGCCGCTTCTCCGCCAAAAACAGGCGTACATCACGCTCATACGCATTCCGGTTAAACACGCCGGACATCGCATCCCGGTACAGCACCGTCTCTTCGTGCTTCTCTTTAAACCAGTGCAGCCTTGTAAGCAATTCCTCTCTGCTGCTGTCTCCGTCGCCGCTCAGCATCATAGAAAACTCCTTCACCGCGCCATCTTCAAGCACGAAGGAAGGCATTTCCCCGATGAAGCCCCGCCTGCGGCGCAGTCCATTTTGCAAAAAGACAATCATATTGCCCCCCATGACCGCACCTGCATAACCATACTGCTCCTCCATGCAGGCAGCCGCCGCCTGAATCGCGCACTCCACCTGAGTACTGTCGCCGACGTACAGATACACCGGCACTTCAAACGACTTCCCCGCAAAGCAGTATTCCCGCAGCATTTCCACCACGCCGTACTCATTGAAAAAGCGGCGCGTCTCATCCAGATACTGGTTGTAATCCTCTGCCGTCAGCATCAGCCCCATCACAACCATGGAAATCGCCAGCCCGGTGGTCAGGACATACGGAACTGCTATCTGCAGCAGCGAAAACACAACAAAAAGCGCCACAGACATCAAAATTGCCTGTCTTCTGCTTTTATCTACCAGTTTCCAGTATCGCGCCAGATTGTACAGGATCATCACGAGCACATAAGCCACGCCCGCATACAGCGCATAGGCTTTCGGCCCCTGAGAATAGGAACCATATTCCGTATCGACATACGTGATCGGCACAACCAGAATGAGCAGTGCTACGACAATCCCTGCCACGAGGGTAATGCGCCGCTCCACATGCTTCAGATATCCGATGCCGCGCTCTACATACGCCAGCATATAATAGTATAACAGGAAGCAGATTGCCAGCACGGAAAGCAGGAATACGATATGCCAGCCTTCATTCCACGCTTCAGACACCATGTTCCGGTTATTCACCGTATACTCCGTCACAGCCTCTGCCACAAGATGCACAAACGTGCAGTACAGCATTGCCTCAAAAATCCTGGTTGGATATGTCTGCAGCTTTTTCGCTTTCCGGTAAAAATAAAACGAGTATAATAAGAGCAGAAGACAGGCAACCGGCATCTTAATCATCATCATTACATTCATTGCAAATTACCCTTTGTCCGAAACTATAAACAACTCTGTCTTATTATAGCACGTTCTGCTTTCAAGTGGTAACTATCTTTTGTGTTTTTTATATTTCTATGCATTTTGCTGTTACTGTTCACGGTCATGCTGGGCGCGAATAATAACACGCTTCGCGATGCACACAAAATGCGTTTTCAACGCATTTTGGCGCTGCTGCCCTCGGGATTTTCGCGCATTCTGCACGAAAACACCCCGCGGGACAGTGGACGCATGAACAGTAACGTTTTGTTACTTTCCTCAGCCATGCACGCCTGGCCAGGATAAAACCAGCCTGGAAATTATAGCTACTTCACTGTGATCAGCTCATATTCCGCATTGCCAAGCCCGATCCTGACCGCATGCTCAATCGCTGATTTCCAGTTCGTGTCAGGTGACACGGAAGTGAAATGGTCATGGTGGTCGTGGTCATGCGCGATGGCCTCACCAAGCATACTGTTCTCTACCGGCTGCTGCGCATTCACCGCATCGGCACACGCCACGTCCAGAGCCACCGGATCAAAGGATGCGAACATTCCGACATCCGGCACGATCGGCGCGTCATTCTCTGAGTGACAATCACAGTACGGCGACACATCAATGACAAGGCTGATGTGGAAATGCGGGCGTCCCTGACAGACTGCCTTGGAATACTCTGCAATCTTGCAGTTCAGGATATCATTTGCCTCATCGCTTGCAGCACAGACCGCATCCTGCGGACAAACTCCGATACAGCGTCCGCAGCCGACGCATTTATTATGATCGATGGATGCCATTTTGTCCGTCACAACCGCTGCGCTGTGAGCGCAGATGCGCGCACACTTCCCACAGCCGATACAGCGGTTCTGATTCACATGCGGCTTTCCGGCACTGTGCATCTCCATCTTCCCGGCACGCGATCCGCAGCCCATTCCGATATTCTTCAGCGCACCTCCAAAGCCGGTCGCCTCATGTCCTTTAAAGTGAGTCAGCGTAATGAAAATATCCGCATCCATAACTGCGCGGCCGATCTTTGCTTCCTTCACATACGTACCGCCCTCGACCGGAACGAGCGCCTCATCCGTTCCCTTTAAGCCGTCCGCGATGATTACGTGGCAGCCGGTCGCATACGGAACAAACCCATTGGCATAGGCGGAATCAATATGGTCGAGCGCATTTTTCCGGCCTCCGACATACAGTGTATTGCAATCTGTCAGAAACGGTTTTCCGCCAAGCTCCTTCACCACATCCGCCACTGCCTTTGCATAGTTCGGCCGGAGAAATGCCAGGTTGCCCGGCTCGCCAAAGTGCATCTTAATTGCCACATACTGATTGTTGAAATCTATCTCCCCGATCCCGGCCTTCCGGATCAGGCGCTGCAGTTTCTTGATCAGATTATCTCCGTCATGCGTGCGGAGATCCGTAAAATATACCTTTGACTTTCCCATGTCCATCCTCCTCTTTTTCTCAGAAAATATGGTATCCTGTTCGCCGGGCAGCTCCCACAGACACTCCAGATGCATGTATGATGCCGCGCAGGTCCAAAATTAGTCTAATGGATTCCTCAGAGCCGCAGTACCTCCGCTCCCAGCAGTCTGGCATCCTCCTCCTGGTGCGTCACCACGATCAGGGTTCTCCCGGCGCGGCAGCTCAGGATCTTGCGGATCGTCCGTTCCTTTGCCGCCCCATCCAGCCCGGTAAACGGCTCATCCATCACGAGCAGCTCCGACCGCGCCGCCAGCGCCCGTGCAATCGCTACACGGCGCTGCATCCCGCCGCTTTGTCTTCCCGCTGGCTGGCGCCATGCTTCCTTCTCCAGCATTCCGTCCAGTACCTCCTCAGGTGCAAAGAGCAGACCATCCTTTCCGGAAACTGCACGGATATTCTGCACGGCATCCGCAAAGTTCAGCAGGCGGTTTTCCTGAAACACTGCGCTGATCCGCAGCTGGTCTGATTGCCCACTCTGATTCGGTCCGGCCGCATATCGTTCTTTCCTCTTAGTTCGAAACTGCCCTTTTCCGGCTATAAGCGCTCCGTCCATTCTATAAGTCTGTTCTCTGGCTCTGTCTTTCTTGTACGCTCCGTATGACTGCCCCCTGCCCATTCGGATTTCTCCGGCATCCGGTATCTCCAGCCCCATCAACAGACGAAGCAGCGTCGTCTTCCCGATGCCGGACGGTCCCATCAGGCAGTAGATTCCTCCATCCTCCAGCACAAAGGAAACTGCTGCCAGCACATCCTTCGGCGGAAAGCTCTTGGAAACGTTTCGAAATTCAATCGGCATCGTTTCCTCCCTTCCCGCGCGTCACGTCCGCCCGCGCCAGCAGCCACAAAAATGCCTGCTCAAACAGACGGCTTACCACAATGACTACCAGCGTCCACGCAAACAGCTCCGCTGTGCTCAGGTAAATCTTTGCCATGTAAAGCTTCTCTCCAATCGACAGATCCGGCACTCCAATGACTTCCGCAGCTACGCCGGACTTCCATGCCATCCCCATCGCCACATGACTGGCCGACTTCAGATATGGCAAAACAGCGGGGCCATACAGATACCTCAGCTTTCCCAGACGGCTCATGCGAAAGACCTGCGCCATCTCCAGCAGCTGCACATCCGCCGCCCGCATTCCCTGCAGGGTATTCCGGTAAATGACCGGAAAAACAACCAGGAAGCAGATCAGTACCGCCAGATTTTTCGAGCCAATCCAGATTAGCGCCAGAATCACGAACGAAGCCACCGGTACCGACTGGAGCGTGAGAACCGCCGGTTCGAGAAATTCCCGCAGCCAGGAAAAGCGGTAAGCCCCCGCGCCGAGCAGCAGCCCGGCGGCAAACGCCAGCAGAAAGCCTCCCGCAATTCTCACAGAAGAATGCATCACACTTTGCCAGAATTCCGCCGTCCGCACAAGCCGGGACAAGGTAAGGCAGACCTCCGCCGGACCGACAAACAGGATCCGGTTGTGGACCAGCATGGCTGCAGCCTGCCAGATCAAAATCCACAGCACCACAGCTGCCGCCATCCTCCGGCGCTTATGCCGTCCCATCCGTATCACCGCCTTACCCCCTTGCACCTACGCTTCCATCAGGAACGCACAGTACCCTCTATACGCCTCGTAAACATCTGCCTTGCTCGTAACCTCCTGCGGCGCATGCATATTCAGCACCGGCACACCGCTGTCGATGACCTCCATGCCGTAAAGCGCCGTGATGTACGCGATCGTTCCGCCGCCGCCGACATCGATTTTGCCAAGCTCTGCCATCTGGAACGCTACCTCATGCTGATCCATCATCGCACGTACCGCTGCGATATATTCTGCGTTCGCGTCATTGCTTCCGCCCTTTCCGCGGGAGCCGGTGTACTTATTGAATACAAGACCCTTCCCGAAATACGCACTGTTCTTCTTCTCGAAGCAGGACGCATACAGCGGATCATACGCCGCGCTGACATCCGAGGAGAGCATCCGGCTTCTGCTTAGGCACCTGCGCAGCGCCAGCTCACTATAAGTACCTGCGCACTCCATCAGCTCCGCTACGGTATTCTCAAAGAAACGCGACTGCATGCCGGTCGCTCCGACACTTCCGATCTCTTCCTTATCTACCAGCAGGCAGCAGGTGGTGCGCTCCTGCACCGGAACTGTAAGCTGAGCCTCCAGCGAAGTGTATGCGCAGACACGGTCGTCCTGGCCATACGCCATGATCATACTGCGGTCCAGTCCACAGTCCCGCGCCTTATTTGCCGGAACAATCTCCAGCTCTGCCGACAGGAAATCCTCTTCCTCGATCCCGTACTGCTCCTTCAGAAGCGCCAGGATGTTCGCTTTTACAGCCTCCTTCTGCTCCTCCTTGGCATCCTCGGAATCTGTCTTTGCCAGCGGGCGGCTTCCGATCAGAATGTCCAGATTCTCGCCCTCAATGACGACCTTCGCCTTCTTCTCCATCTGCTCTGCCGCAAGATGAACCAGCAGGTCCGATACGAATACGACCGGATCCTCCTCCTTCTCACCGATGCGGATCTCCACAACCGTACCGTCCTTCTTCGCTACAACACCATGAATCGCCAGCGGAATCGTCACCCACTGATACTTCTTCACGCCGCCGTAATAATGTGTATCCAGGTATGCCAGCTCCGTATCCTCATACAGCGGTGTCGGCTTCAGGTCAAGCCTCGGGGAATCGATATGAGCGCCGAGAATCCGCATGCCGTTCGAAAGCGGCTGGCGTCCGATCTGGAACAGCACCAGCATCTTCTTCATCCCGCACGCATATACCTTGTCTCCAGCCTGCAGCTGCTTTCCGGACTGCTGCAGCTCCTCCAGGCTCACATAGCCCGCCGCGCGCGCCAGCCGGATCGCCTCCGCCGCACACTCACGCTCCGTCTTTCCCTCATCCAAAAACGCCTTATACCTCCCAGCCAGAGCCTCAAGATCCTTCAGCTGCTCCTCTGTATAGGTCTTCCACGTATTTTCCCTCATGTTCTTCATCCTCCATCTAGTCGTAATTCGCGATAGTCCCCGCAGTCCGATGCCTCACGGTTCAAAAATTCTTTTCTGCCTTCGCTCCTGATAAACCGGCATCCAAAAATCTGCCATATACCCAGAGCATACCCCATTCGTGCCTGAACCGCGGATACTGCTATGAGCAGTTTACCATGGATTTTCAAACTCAACAACTACATTTTTTGTGAAAAAGGCAGCCCTTACAAGCTATGCCTGCAGGAGCTGCCCCTCCATGTACTGAATAAGTTGTTCTATATCATCGGATACCGGCTGCAGACCACGTCCGCCGGAATAATTCAAGCAAAGCAAGTGTCGCAAATTGCGGTGGAACTACCAGCGCTGGTGTTTCTCTGATCAGACATATAGCATATGTTGTAACTTGCAGCAGTTTTGCAGCCCCCACTACATTCCTTCTATCCCGGCTTCCGCTTCTTTCTTTTTCATGTCCTGAAAATACCGCACGGTAAACGGGACGCAGATAAAAAAGGTAATCACATCTGCGATCGGCTGTGCAAGCTGCACGCCTAACAGACCCAGAAACGCCGGCAGCACCAGAATCAACGGCAAAAATACGTATCCCTGCCGCGCCGAGGACAGGAAGGTCGCGATTCCGGACTGGCCGATCGTCTGGAAAGTCATGTTGCAGCAGACACCCAGCGGCAGAAACGGCATCACCAGACACTGCAGACGCAGGCTCAGCGTCCCAATCTCCACAACCGACAGATCCTCGCTGATGAAAATTTTTATTACCTCCGGTGCAGCGGCATATCCGATGACCGCAAAGACAGTCAGGAAAATCGTCGCCGTCCGCACCATGAAGACAAAGGATTCCCGTACCCTGCCGTATTTCTGCGCCCCGTAATTGTAACCAGCCACCGGCTGATAGCCCTGGCCAAAGCCGATTACGACAGAGAATACCAGCATGAAGACCTTCGTAACGATTGCCATCGCGGACACCGCCGCATCACCGTAACCAGCCGCCATCTTATTCAGCGCGATCGTTGCCACGCTGGAAAGCCCCTGTCTGGAGAAGGATGGAAGCCCATACTTCATAATCTGGAAATACATTCCCGGATGCCGCGCCGCATTTCGCAGATTCAGCTTTGCGATCGTCTTTCCGCTCACAAACATATACAGCAGGATGCCGAAGCTCACGATCTGGCTCAGACCAGTCGCGATGGCCGCGCCGCCAATCCCAAGGTCAAACACAAAGATAAACAGCGGGTCCAGGAACATATTCAAAACGCCGCCGAATGCGATGCCGACCATCGCGAACTTTGCCTTGCCCTCAGCGCAGAGCATTTTGTTTAAGGTGAAGGAAGCGATCAGAAACGGCGCCGCATACAGAATGTACTGCGCATATTCCATCGCGTATGGGTGGATCGTCTCTGTCGCACCGAGCAGCCCGACGAGCGGGTCCAGAAAGGCCACACCTGCAACTGCCATCAAAAAGCCCAGCACAAGCGCAAAGTAAAAGCCGCTCGCTGCTACGTTCGACGCAGTCTGATCCTGTTTCTGCCCCAATAGCCGGGACATCCAGCTGCCAGAGCCCATTCCGATCATGAAGCCGAGACTCTGGATAATTCCCATCAGCGACATCACGATCCCGACTGCCCCGGACGCGCTGGTCCCCAGCTGCGATACAAAGTATGTATCCGCTGTATTATAAATCGCTGTCACGATCATGCTCACGATCGTCGGCACTGCCAGGGAGAGAATCAATTTTGATACCGGCTGACCGGTCATTTTCTCATATTGCGCTTCTTTATTGTCCATACTGCCCCTTTCTAGTACACGAATCCTGCACGCTGTGCAGGATTTGCTGCTTTGCAAAAATTCCCTGCCTTGTCTGCACGCAATCGCCCGCAGTCAAAGCAAACGCTCTTGCTCCATTATAAAAACACTTTTACAAAAAAGCAAGGGGAGAAGAAGCGGTCACACGCCGGATGTTCTAAAAAACTCCCTGTCCGCATCTCTGCTTTAAGGGAGTTTTGTAATTACAACATTGTATTATAATTCATCCGCCTATTCCAACACCATCATTCTTTTCCAGCAAAACATAGGTATATTGTCCATGCAGCGAATGCTGTTTTAGCAGATCTCCGCGCCTGACGGCATCGGCTTCTCAGGCACCATCAATGCAAGCGCTCCGTTCTCATCCTCCGCGCACAGAAGCATACCCTCTGAGAGCACTCCCGCGAGCTTTGCCGGCTTGAGGTTTACGAGTACCATGACTTTCTTTCCGACCATCTCCTCCGGCGTATAGTGCGCCTTGATCCCGGATACGATCTGCTTCACCTGGCTTCCGATCCGTACCTGGGAGCAGAGCAGCTTACGTGACTTCTTCACTGCCTCGCAGGCAATGATCTCACCGACCTGAAACTGCAGTTTGCCAAACTCCTCGAAGGTAATCTCCTCCTTCGGCTCGATGTCAATCACCGCCTCTTTCGCGCCATCCCCACAGCCGCAGGCACATCCGCCCTCTGCCGCCGCAGCGTCTGCACTGCCGCAGTCCTTCGCGCTGTCAGCATGGCCGCCCTTTTTCGCTGCACCATCTGCACAGCCGCAGTTTGCCGCAGTGCCATCGCCGGTCTTCGCCGCATCCGCCTGTGCGCTCGCTTCCTGCGCGTTCGCGGCTGCCTGTGCCTTCTGGATCTCCTCTGCCTTTGCAAGCACCTCTTTAATATCCTGGCGTGCGAACAGGATCTCCGGCTTCTCCGTCACCCTGGTCCCTGACTCATACAGCCCGAACCGGTCCATCTCCTCCAGCCCGCGCTTCTTCGCGCCAAGCTGCGTCAGAATCCGCTCCGAGGTCTCCGGCATAAACGGCTCCAGAAGCGCCGCGCCGATCGCGATGCTCTCTGTCAGATTGTACAATACCGTCGCCAGGCGATCCTTCTTCGCCTCATCCTTCGCAAGCGCCCACGGCATTGTCTCATCAATATATTTATTGCAGCGCTTGAACAGCGTGAATATCTCTGTAATCGCGTCCGCCACGCGCAGCTCGTCCATCTTTTTCGCAACCTTGCCGGGCACCGCAAGCGCAAGCGCCTTCAGCTCCTCATCCACCGGCTCCGCCGCGCCCGCATCGCGCACCACGCCGCCGAAATACTTGTTCGTCATCGAGATCGTGCGATTCACAAGATTTCCCAGCGTATTCGCCAGATCGGAATTCATGCGCTCCACCATCAGCTCCCACGAAATAACCCCGTCATTGTCAAACGGCATCTCGTGCAGCACAAAATACCGCACCGCGTCCACGCCAAAGCAGTCCACCAGGTCATCCGCATAGAGCACATTCCCCTTCGACTTGCTCATCTTGCCATCGCCCTGCAGCAGCCACGGATGTCCGAAAATCTGCTTCGGCAGCGGCAGGCCGAGCGACATCAGAAAGATCGGCCAGTAAATTGTATGGAAACGGATGATATCCTTTCCGATCAGATGCAGGTCCGCCGGCCAGTTCTTCTGGAACTGCTCCGTGCTCTCGCCATCGCAGTCGTAGCCGATGCCCGTGATATAGTTCGTCAGCGCATCCAGCCAGACATAGACGACATGGCGGTCATCAAACGATACCGGAATGCCCCATTTAAAAGAGGTCCGGGACACACACAGATCCTGCAGGCCCGGCAGCAGGAAATTGTTCATCATCTCATTTTTCCGGGATACCGGCTGAATGAACTCCGGATGCGTGTTGATATGCTCAATCAGGCGGTCCGCATACTTACTCATTTTGAAGAAATAAGCTTCTTCCTTTGCCGGCTTTACCTCGCGTCCGCAGTCCGGGCACTTGCCGTCTACCAGCTGTGACTCTGTCCAGAAGGATTCGCACGGCGTGCAGTACATGCCCTCATAGGAGCCCTTGTAAATGTCTCCCTGCTCGTACATCTTCTTGAAAATCTTCTGCACCTGCGCCTCATGGTCTTCGTCGGTCGTCCGGATAAATTTGTCGTAGGACGTGTTCATCAGGTCCCAGATCCGGTGAATCTCGCCCGCTACCTTGTCCACGTGCTGCTTCGGCGTGATGCCAGCCGCCTCTGCCTTCAGCTCGATTTTCTGGCCGTGCTCGTCCGTGCCGGTCTGAAAAAATACGTCGTAGCCCTGCATCCGCTTGAAGCGCGCGATGCTGTCCGCAAGTACAATTTCATATGTGTTGCCAATGTGCGGCTTGCCGGATGCGTAAGCGATCGCAGTCGTTATATAATACTTTGGTTTGCTCATAAAATCCTTTTCTCCTCTCTTCATGTCTTGTGTACCGTACTTGTCTGAATTCCAGCTGCTTTCTTTTCGTGAAAGTGAATCATACTGTACACTTTTCTCTCTGGTATTAAAAGGTAGCACACTCGATTTTTTCTGTCAACTAAAAACAACAATTACAGTACCGTTCTAACCTGCCAGCCGGACTCATAGAATACAGAAACGCGTCTGTCTGGGGTTTTGTCATGTCTCGCTTTTTATCACGGTTTACTGTAAGGAAACGTATCCTGATTGGAATACTGGTGATCGCTGCCGTCCTGTGCACGGTCTTGCGGGGAGCGGGGCTTCCGCTGACGGAGGCGCAGCGGTTTGACCGTTTCGCAAAGGATATCTTCTGCGCGGAGCTCGGGGGCAATACGCTGAATCTTCATTATACAGTCTCAAAGCCTGAGGAATATGGGCTGGAAAACTGCACACCCTCGCTCGGAGATGGCAGCCTGCCAAGCCGGATGCTTTCTTTCGCCGCCTGTGAAAATTATCTGTCCCAGCTAGACAAATTTCAGTTTCATAAGCTCACGGACAGCCAACAGCTCACCAGTGAAATCTTCCGGGAGCATCTGGAAACAGAGCTGTCTGCCTCCTCGCTTCTGCTCTATGACGAGCCGCTCGGACCGACCATCGGCATCCAGGCACAGCTCCCGGTGCTGCTTGCGGAGTATGCATTTATCACAAAGGGAGATATCGAAGATTATCTTGCCCTGCTTTCCCAGGTGCCGGACTACTTCGCCTCCCTTCTTTCCTTTGAGCGCGATAAGGCTGCAGCCGGACTGTTTATGTCCGACGCAAACGCACGCGCGGTCATCCGCCAGTGCAGAGAGTTCATTCAAAATCCGGAAAGAAATTACCTGATCACAATTTTTAATGAGAAGATAGACGCAGTCACAAACCTGACGGTGGATGAAAAGATTGCCTACAAGGACCGCAGTCAGAAGACGGTCCTCAGCTATGTCATTCCGGCCTATCAATCGCTCGCTGACGGACTCACTTCCTTACTCGGCAGCGGAAAAAACGAGATGGGACTGTCCTATTTCCCGCAGGGGCGTGACTACTATGAGTATCTTGTCCGCTCTACAGTCGGAGACAGCCGTTCCATCCCCGAGATCGAAGAAGCCATCAAACAGCAGATGGTCGCGGACTTTCAGGCAGCCAGCGAACTGGCGCGTCAGGCGGCGCCAAACGCAGGAAGTTCAACAACTGACAGCACAACCGCCGCAGACAACACAACTGCCGCTAACAATACTGCCTCCGCAGATGGCACAGCATCTGCAAGCGGCATGACCAATGCATATGGCCTGCCTGCTGCAAACGCCATGTTCAACACCTATAGCCTGCCTGCCGCAAACAGCATAGCCAACACATATGGTCTGCCTGCCGCAAACGCTATGTTCAACACCTATAGTTCGGCTGCTGCAAGCAACCTGGTCACAGCAGACGGCATGGCTCTTGCGCGCAGTATGGCTTCAGCGGATGATACAGCGGCCTCAGACACCGGAATCATCACTGCCGACTCCGACCCGGCAGCCATGCTCAAGGACCTCCGGGCGCGGATTGCAGCAGACTTTCCGGAAGCCCCTTCCGTCTCATGCGAGGTCAAGTACGTCCACGACTCGCTTAAGGACTACTTAAGCCCTGCCTTTTACCTGACGCCTACCATCGACCGCTACACACAGAATGTGATTTACATCAATCCAGCCAGCCGCTATACCGGCGTGACACTCTACACAACGCTCGCGCACGAGGGCTATCCGGGACACCTGTATCAGACCGTCTTCTTCCAGTCACAGTCCCCCGACCTGCTGCGATGCATCCTCAACACAGGCGGCTATACGGAGGGCTGGGCGACCTACGTCGAAATGTATGCCTACTCTCTCTGGCAGCCAAACCCGCAGCAGGCGGCGCTGGAGCAGAAAAACCGTTCCTTCACGCTCGGTCTTGCCTCCCTGCTCGACATCGGCATCCACTACCGCGGCTACTCTCTCGCAGAGGTCAGCGCCTTTCTGGAAAAGCTCGGCTTCAGCTCCGGCACCGCCTCTGACCTCTACCAGAGCATTCTGCAGGCGCCCGCAAACTACCTGCAGTACTATGTCGGCTACCTGAACTTCCTGTCCCTGCGCGACGAAGTCCAGACACAGCTCGGCAACCGCTTCACCCTCAGAGACTTTCACACCGCCGTCCTAAAAACCGGCCCGGCCCCCTTCCCGATCCTGCGCAAGTACGTTTTCCGGGAGCTCGGCCTGCCATGGGAGGAAGAGACAGAAAGTACTGCTTCTTTAGAGAACGCCGATTAAAGCGTTTCCTGAACCGGATTTGCGCTGCAAAGCAGCGGTTTCCCCTTGCAAATCCGTGTGCCTCCGACAAAGGTTCCGGGGGGCGGAAACTGGATGCCAATCACTGTAAAGCAAAGAATATCCCGTAGAATTCCATGCTTTCTACAGCATAGTTCTCCACGGGATATTCTTATTTTTCCCCACATTGCCCACTCATGTACTAAGCGTGTTTGAAAAATCATTCCTACCATCTGCACGCCCCACTTTGCGTGATATTTCAGACAAACAGCACTGCCTATCTGGCCATCTGCCACGTTGTCATCCGTCGACACTGCCACCGCTCCGCAGCACAATTTTCTATCAACATAGCTGCTGAGCAAAGCGATGCGATGGCATTCTCGGTCAATCAAGCCTATTTCCATGAGATTTACTTATCTGCTCCAGCTTTCCGATAATCCTGAGGCGTATACCCGGTCTCCTTTTTAAACAGCCGCGTAAAATAAGAATAATTCCCATACCCCACCCGGTCTGCAACGGTATTCACAGGAAGCATCGTATCTCTGAGCATCTGCTTTGCCATTCTGATCCTCACCTGAATCAGATAATTATTTACAGAAATATTCATCTCATTCTTAAAGATTCTGGCCGCATAGTCCGCATTCAGATATACAACATTCGCCAGGTCATTTCTGCTCAGATCCATCTGATAATTCTGTTCAATATAATCTCTGATCTTTTCTGTCACAGATTTCTTCGAATTCGCAAATGCCAGATACTCACAGGCGGTCCGCACCATATAATGCAGATACAATCCGGCATTCTCCAGCCCGTCCAGGGAGCATCTCCGGAGCGCTTCGTATCCGGACCCTGAAAAAAGTTTATGGGCCAAAACTCCCTTGTCCTTTAAATAAGCAAAAATCAACTGGTCTACATCCAGCAGAAAAGGTTCCACCATCTCTCTTCTCAGGCACCCCTTTTTCTTCAAAAGCTGAAAATATCCTTCCGCTACCTCAACAAACTGATCTGCCTTCTGCTGTTCCAGACAGGTTTCCAGCCTGTCATAAGGCGCCAGAAGTGCCGGAGACTGCACACGCTCCGAAACCCTCTCCACAACAAAACTTCCCCCGTTTTCCTCCCCAATCTCACGCGCAAGCTCCTGCATCTGTACCAGGACATCGGGAAAATCATCCAGAACAAACTTGCGGGAAACATCAAACCGGAAATGAAACTGATATTCCCGCTCCAGATTTCCAATCCAGATTTCCGCGAGCTCCTGTACCGGAACCGCGCGGCCTGTCTCATCACAGGAAAAGACAGCAGCAAACTGGGGCCCCTCCTCCCTGCATACAAAGATCGTTTCCAAAGAAACATCCCCTGCTTCCTTTTCGAACTCCAGAAAATGGGCCTGCAGCTGAGCCAGAAAATCTGTCCTGTCCTTCAGCAATGAGTAAATATGATTCTCCTGCATCCGATAGGAAAAGCAGGTGATCCGAAGCATGAAAAAAGATTCGGTCCCGGAATACGGGGATTCCGTCCGGACATTTCCATAGAACTTTTGCCAGAAGTGGCTGCAAAGCTGCCTTCTGTGATCCTCCAGTAAAATCCCTTTTTTTCCTGCTCTCCCGCTCTGATCCTTTTCAATTTTCCTGACTGCTTTTCTGATAATAAAAGAAAACTTATCAAATTCAATTGGCTTCAGGCAATAATCAAAGCTCTGCAGCGCGATTGCTTTCTGTGCATAGTGAAAATCCGCATGATTCGTAAGGAATATGGCAGTTGTCTCCATTCCCTCTGAGCGCGCCCAGGACAAAAGATCCAGACCGCTTCCTTTTGGCATCTCGATATCCGTAATCAACAGGGAAATATCCTGCTCCTGCAAGATCTTCTGCGCCTGTGAAAGGCTATATGCAACATACAATTTCGTAATGCCAAGCTCCTCCCAGTCTACCTTTTTCTGCAATGCTCCTATCACAAACCGATCATCATCCACCAATAATGCATTCATCTTTTCATCCCCTGTTACTTTTCGGCGGTATTTTGGGAAGCACAAGCTTCACAAGTGCTCCGCCCTCCGGTATATTTTCAAATTGTATCGAATAATTATTTTCATACAAAAGCTTCAGTCTCTGCATCACATTTGTAATTCCCACATGGGTACCGTCCGGCTGGATTAAGGATTGTCCATGCATCAGCTTTTTCAGAACCTCCTCCGGAAAACCACTTCCTGTATTCATGACCTCAATCTTCAGCCACTCCATCCCTTCCTCCCAAAACTCCTCTACGCCAAGACGGATCAGGATCGCTTCCTCCGGAGAAACCGCATGCTTCACTGCATTTTCCACAAAGGTCTGAAGTACCAGCGAGGGAATCTCTGCCCCTGAGATATCCCCTTCCACCTGGCATTCATAGGAAAATACATCTCCGTACCGCAGCTTTGATATGGAAAGATAATATTCAATATGTCTGATCTCTTCCTCAAGACTCACATAGTTCCCATGATTCTGCAATAAGTAGCGCAGATACTTCGCGGTAGCCAGGCTCATTTCTTCCGCTTCCTTATAATTCTGCGTTTGCACCATACTGTTAATGGTAGTCAGACAATTCAGATAAAAATGCGGACGGATCTGCAGCCGCATAAAGTCCAGTTCAATCTCCTTTTTTTCCAGCTCCTTTTCATAAATATGGATCTTCAGCTTTTTAATTTCCCTCATCAGGTTTTTAAATTGCTCATTTGCCTGTTCCAGTTCTATGATATTGCTGCTCTGCAGATTCAGAATATCCGATTCCTCATTAATCATAGAAAGATTCTGAGAAAATTCCCGGATCGGACGAATCACCCTTCGATTCATGTACAGCAGCACGACACACAGCAGCCCTATGATCACCACTGCAGCCGCTACCACTACCAGCTGAACCAGGATAATCGTCTGAGAAATGCTGAATCTGCTCATATATACATGGAGCTGTATGGGGAGACTGTTTTTCTCCGCCTCATAATCCAGGAGAAAGAAATCTGGTTCCCGCCCCGGATTTTCCCGGAAGATCTCCTTTTCGCGAATATAATAATCCTGCCTGTCCACTCTCAGCCAGATATATCCCTGCTTTCCGAGATTCATGCTGAGCAGCGGCGCTACCAGATCTTCTATATTGATCTGACACAGGAGCGTACAGGGACCATAAGTAATCATATAGTAGAGAAATGTACTATCCTCCAGCTCCAGGACATTCCACTGAAAGCTGGAACGGGTTCCTCTTAAGATCCGCTCCTGATAGTATTCCCTGATTTTCTTATACTGCGGATAACTAACCATCAAAGGCGAACAATTTACAAAGAAATCATTATTTGCAATATACAAATAATATTGAAACGCATTCGATGAGATGGATTGAAAAATCGTAACCCGTTTTGAAAAATCCTCCCGATATTTATTCCATTCATATTCATTCTGGGTTGACTGCATGGAAAGCAATGTATTTTCGTGCAGTACCGACCAGGTGATAAACTGCTTCACAGCGTCAAAATTATTTTCCAGGCTGTCCAGATACATCTCCATTACTTCATCCGCACGTTCCAGAGATTCCCTTGAGGCGGTATGGCTTGCCAGCATACTCGCACCGATATTTAAAACGAGCACAGGAATCAGGATCATCATTAAAATTCTGGCATTTCTCTGAATCGAATACATAGGATATTTCCGGTGTTTGTTCATACATTTCTCCTCCCTGGCTTACTATAGCATTTTCCGGGTCGGAACTCTAGCAATATTCGTATTTTTCATCCGGAAAAGTACGAAAAGTGACAGTCCCTCCCTTATTTTCCATGATAGAATCCGAAAAGTAGCATTCTCTTTTCGGTATATTGCTATATTTTTCTTTTCAATTTCGCTAATATATAGGCATCATTACAAAAGGAGAAGGTGAGTACATGTGAAAAAGAAAACGATCTCACAGCAACTGAAAAAGAGCATGCCGCTCTACCTGCTACTGCTTCCATCCTTCCTGCTGCTGATCTGCTTCAGCTATCTTCCCATGAGCGGACTGCTTATGGCCTTTCAGGATTATCGGCCGGCTTTAGGGCTGACCGGAAGCAAATGGGTAGGATTGGCCAACTTCCGGCAGTTCTTCCATTCTTACCAGTTCAAGCTGACAATCCGCAATACTCTGGTCATCAGCCTGTATGGAATTCTGGTAGGATTTCCTCTGCCGATTCTTCTTGCTCTCATCTGCAACCAAATGCGGGCACAGCGTTTTAAGAAGGTTTTTCAGGTCATTACCTACCTGCCCCACTTTATTTCTACCATGGTCATGTGTGGTATGATCCTGATCTTCCTTTCTCCCAGCGTTGGAATCATCAGCCATATGCTTGGGAAGCTGGGAATCGAAATGCCAAACGTCCTGGCGAGTGCTTCGGCCTTTCCAAGTGTCTACGTGTGGACCGATGTCTGGCAGAATCTCGGCTGGGACAGTATTATTTATCTGGCTGCACTATCCGGAATTGATCCTACCTATTACGAAGCCGCGACCATGGACGGCGCCAGCCGTCTGCAGAAGATGTTCTACATCGATCTGCCCCTGCTTCTGCCCACTGCGATGATCCTTTTGATCCTCCGTGCGGGCAATATCCTGAGCATCGGATTTGAGAAGGTATTTCTGCTGCAGAATACTATGAACATGATGGGAAGCGAAATTATTTCCACCTACGTCTATAAGCTTGGTCTTGTAAACCAGCAATACAGCCTGTCCACCGCCGTAGGTCTTTTTAACACCGTAGTCAACGTTCTGGTACTGCTTCTTGTAAACCAGATTTCAAAGAAGCTCACGGATAGCAGCTTAATTTAGAGGAGGACCGACCATGGACGGAAAAATAAAACGTAAAATACGTTCTTCCAGATCAGACCGGATTTTTGATATTATCATTTATGCCCTGGCAATCATCTTAATTTTGATTGTAGTATATCCTCTCTGGTTTGTTTTCATTGCTTCCTTCTCAAATCCTTCCGATATCGCAGGCGGTCAGGTTTTCTTCTGGCCCCGGGAATGGATACTGGATGGCTATCAGGAGCTTTTTAAGCAATCCTCGATCTGGACCGGATACCGGAATACGCTGATTTATACGGCTCTCGGAACCGCTTTCGGCCTGTTTATCAATGTAACTGCCGGATTTGCACTGTCCAGGAAAGAGCTCTACGGCAGGAAATTTTTGAGTGTGCTCTACCTTATCCCGATGTTTATCTCCGGCGGATTGATCCCTACCTTTCTGGTGGTAAAACAGTTCGGCCTCGTAGACAACTTCTGGGTAATGGTAGTTCCCTTTGCACTCTCCAGCTACAATATCATTGTGGCACGAACCTTTTTTAACAACAGCCTGCCGGAAGGCCTGTGGGAAGCCGCCCAGATTGACGGATGCGGAACGATCCGCTACTTCCTACAGTTCGCGCTGCCTCTGTCCAAAGCAGTCCTTGCCGTCATTGGACTGTGGACGGCTGTCGGCATCTGGAATTCCTGGTTCAACGCACTGATTTACCTGAACGATGAAACACTCCAGCCCCTGCAGCTGATTATGCGGCGCATTCTGATTCTGAATGCCTCTCTCCTGGGGACAGCGGGAAAGGCGGCCGTGGAAATGAAAAACAAATCCGATATGATGCGCTATGGCTCTATCGTTATTTCCACACTTCCGGTTATGTGCCTGTACCCGTTTTTGCAGAAATATTTTAATCAAGGTGTTATGGTAGGATCCATAAAAGAATAAAATCATTTATTAAGGAGGAACAACTCATGAAAAAGAAACTGATCAGCGCTCTTCTTGGCGTAACAATGGCAGCAGGTATGATCACCGGCAACTGCAGCACTCTGCTGGCAGATGAGGGTGACGGAAAGCAGTTTTCCGTCCTGATCACCCGGTCAGACTGGGGAGACTCCGATCTGTCCCTGGAAGGCTTTGTAGCTGAATCTCAGGAAAAGGCCGGCGTAGACATTGACTGGCAGGTTTATCTGGATACCGAGTGGGGAGATAAGAAAAGTGTCGTACTCGCCAATAACGACCTGCCGGATGCTTTTCTGGGCGCGCTGAACTCCACGGATGTGAACAGAAATAAAGAACTGTTCATTCCTCTGGAGGATCTGATTGCAGAAAACATGCCCAATCTGAGTAAGATTTTCGAAGAAAATCCGGAATTCAAGGCGTTCGCAACTGCTGCTGACGGCCACATCTGGGGGCTTCCGCAGAAAAAGGCAAACCGTCCAAAGATCCGTTACCAGATGTTCATCAATCAGGTATGGCTGGACAACCTGGGCCTTGAGATGCCGGATACCTGGGAGGAATTCCAAAATGTGCTGAAGGCCTTCAAAGAGCAGGATGCGAACGGAAACGGTGACCCGAATGATGAAATCCCCTTTGGCGCCGGACATGGAAGTGCGATTAACGCGTTTATTCTTCCTTTCCAGCACAGCGGCGACGCCGGACATGACGCTTTCGGTACAGGCTCCGATACAAAATTCTATTTCATGACCCTGGAAGACGGACAACCTGCGTTTCTTCCTACCCTCGAAGGCTACAAGGAAGGAATTCGCTGGATGAGCGAGTGCTACCAGGAGGGACTGATTGATCAGGAACTCTTTACACAGGATGATTCCATGAAAAACGCAAAAGCTACCAATGACGAAGCGCCTCTTGTTGGGGTGGCCAATGTATGGACTCCGGACTCCTTCTTCGGCAAATGGGCGGAGCAATATGTAGCTATGCCTGCTCTTGCAGGTCCTGACGGTCAGAGAGCGGTACACAGCATGCCGGAGATGGGTGACTGTGAGCCTGAAACGTTCTGGATCACAAAGAATTGCGAGGATCCTGCTTCCCTTCTTGCCTGGATCGATGAATTCTACACCGACGATGCGGCAGTACAGCTTTACTATGGTTCGTTTGGCGTCGGCTCCCAGAAAAATGAAGACGGGACTTATACCATCATCACTCCTCCGGATGGAGAAAGTGCGGATACCTGGGCCTGGAAAACCAGCTTCCGTGAGGCAGGCCCGAAATACGCTTCCGATGACCTGAATTCCAGAATCACGATGGAACTGGATAACGAGGGCGATGCTCTGAAACTGAAGCTCGCTGAAGATCTGGTGCAGTATGTAATTCCGGAATTCCCGCAGATCAGCTACACGGAAGAGGAGCTGAGCGTACTCTCTGCCTATTATGTGGACATTGAGACTTATGCCAAGACCATGCAGGCGCAGTGGATTACCCAGGGTGGTATCGACGAAGAATGGGACGCTTATCTGGAGCAGCTGGATATGATGCAGCTTGGGCAGATCATGGATGTAGTCACACAGGCATACGACCGTTTTAAGGGCGAGGATTAAACGGATGAATTACTTTGAGAGAAATGACAATGCCCTGATTTTTCGCCAGGAGGGTGAAACTGTCCGGATCGAGGGCTGGCAGAATAACAGCCTCCGTGTCCGTTCCTGTATGATGGGAGAGATCCGGGAGGGAAGCGCTGCGCTTCTCCCCGCTCCTTCCTGTTCTCCGCAAATTGAGATCGGAGAGACGGAGGCATCTATCACAAATGGAGCAATAAAAGCAGTGCTCCGGGTAGATGCCTGGAGAAAAAGCCTCCAGATTACTTATTACAATCGAAAGGGCGAAACCCTGTTGTCTGAGATTCCAAGCGGAGGGGCCCTGTGCCTGAAAGCCAGACAGTTCCAGTCTCTGCCAGGAGGCAGCTACCGGCTGAAGGTTTCCTTTCTGTCCAACCCGGAAGAAAAAATCTATGGCATGGGACAGTATCAGCAGGAACTCATGGATTTGAAGGGCTGCAATCTGGAACTGGCACACCGGAATTCCCAGGCCAGCATTCCCTTCTACCTTTCCAGTCTCGGATATGGATTTCTGTGGAATAACCCGGCTGTCGGAGAGGTACACTTCGGCACAAATACTACCGAGTGGCTGGCCCGTTCCACCAGGCAGATGGATTACTGGATTACCGCCGGAAATACTCCCGCCGAAATCGAGGAAAACTACGCAAATGCCACTGGTAAGGCTCCCATGATGCCGGAATATGGGCTTGGCTTCTGGCAGTGCAAGCTCCGTTACTACAACCAGCAGGAAGTCATCGATGTTGCAGCAGAGTATAAAAAGCGTGGAATTCCTCTGGATGTTCTTGTCATTGATTATTATCACTGGCCACGCTGCGGCGATTACCGCTTTGATGAGGAGTATTTCCCGGCTCCTGCTGATATGGTTAAAGCGCTTCATGACATGGGAATTGAAACGATGGTCTCTATCTGGCCTCAGGTAGACTGGCGCAGTGAAAATTATGAGGAGATGAAACAGCAGGGGCTGCTTGTCACCAGCAAAGCCGGCGTAGATGTGCAAATGAATTTTCATGGAAACAATGTGTTCATGGATGCTACGAATCCCCGCACCAGAAGCTATGTATGGGAAAAATGCAAGAAGAACTACGCGGACCTTGGCATCCGGACTTTCTGGCTCGATGAGGCCGAACCGGAATTCGCCACCTATGATTATGAGTGTTACCGCTATCACGCTGGAACCGTCGAAGAAATCGGAAACATCTATCCCAGAGAATATTCCCGGCTATTCTACGAGGGCCAGCGAGAAAACGGTCAGGATGACATCGTCAATCTGGTTCGTTGTGCCTGGGCGGGAAGCCAGCGGTATGGAGCGCTCGTATGGTCCGGTGATATCTTCTCCTCCTATGAGGATTTCCGCAAACAGATCTGCGCAGGGCTTCATATGGGACTTGCTGGAATTCCATGGTGGACTACGGATATCGGAGGATTCCATGGGGGTGTGACAGACAGCCCGGATTTTCAGGAGCTTCTGGTGCGCTGGTTCCAGTTCGGAACCTTCTGCCCGGTTATGAGACTCCACGGCTGCCGCATGCCGGACCGCCCTATCATCAATCAGGCCGGCGAGGTGCGTGAACGCACTGGTGCGGACAACGAGGTATGGAGCTTCGGTGAAAAAAACTATGAAATTCTGGTAAAGTATATTAAAATTCGTGAGATGATGCGCGATTATTCCAGGAGTCTGATGCGAGAAGCGCATGAAAAGGGAGCACCCGTCATGCGTACTCTGTTTTATGAATTCCCCGAAGATAAAAACTGCTGGGATATCAAGGATGCCTATCTCTACGGCAGTGACCTGCTGGTCGCTCCCATTGTCTACTCGAAGGCCACCAGTCGGCGCGTATATCTGCCAAAGGGTGCTCGCTGGACGCTCTGCTCTACCGGAGAAATATGGGAAGGCGGGCAGACTGTAGAAGTAAATGCCCCCATTAGCACGATTCCGCTTTTCCTCCGGGATGGAAAACAGAATTATCTGATCGGGCAAATTTGAACCTTGAAATTTTACTATTCACCATAACAGACGTTCAAGAACACGGCATTCTCCAGATAGAGAGCGTCGTGTTTTTTTGCTTTTTTCCCGACTGCTTTTCTTTACGTTTCGCGCAGTATCCTATGACCCAAAAAAATCGCCCCGCAGAGTCAGCGGCGCGCTTCGGAGGGGGTGGGACTGCCGCAGGTACGGCAGCCCCAAAAAGTGTGTGTGATATATAGGAAAGGCGTCCTTATCCCTGTGGATAAGAACGCCTTTGTCCTACCTTGTTTACAGAATAGACTCTACCACTCCGGACAAGATTTGTCAATCATTTTTTTGTGCTCACTGCTGCACGCCTGCGCTCATACCGCAACCAATTCTTTCTCTTTCACCAGCATAGCGGAAGCCAACAGAATCAGCGTGGACTATCCCCTTTGTGTCATTACTGACTTGATCCTCATTCCATTTTACTGCATCCGGAGCTCTGCGCCCATCTTCTTGCTGAGCTTCTTCATCACCTGATTTGCGGCATTTTCAATCTCCTGGGAAGTCAACGTCTTCTCATCCGATCCAATACTGAGCCGGATCGTCACAGACTTCTTGCCCTGCGGAATCTGTTTTCCTCTGTATTCCTCCACAAACGAAGCTGCTTTGAGCAAAGCGCTCGCCTTCTTGCTTCCAAGGATCGTGTCATAGATCTCATCCCATGACGCACCAGAGTCAAACAGCATGGAGATATCATAGTCCGTCTCCGGATACGCTGCAAGATGTGCAAACCGGTTTGTCCTGGATTTCAGCGGCTTCAGCTTCGACGCATCCAGCTCAAACAGCATAACGGAAAGATTCTTGATTCCACAC
Organism: Lachnospiraceae bacterium UBA7160; assembly: GCA_002491565.1. Lineage (GTDB taxonomy): Bacteria > Bacillota > Clostridia > Lachnospirales > Lachnospiraceae > Choladousia. The sequence goes on from DKWE01000001.1 coordinate 39,828, forward strand.
TCCATGGAAACTTTCTTTGCCATCAGCCCCATATCGCCAATCCGTTCCCCGTCAAGGCAGACGTTCAGCCAGACAACATTGTCCGCCCACACCGGCTTCTCGTCTTTTCTGAACTCATACGCCTCCATGTGCGTATAGCGCGGCATCAGTTCCAGGACACCCTTCGCCTCCCGGAAAAGTGTAGTGATATCCTTCGTGCTGCTCGCAAACGCGGCCCCGATATGTCTGCGCTGTCTCGGAAGCGATTCTGTCTCATCGTAGAGGGAAGTATAATCTCTGTCAAAGAATACCTGCGCCTCTTCAAAAATAGAGAAATCGTTGAAATAACGCTCATTTTTCACTACCGCCTCACAGAGGTTCGGAAGCAGGGAAGAACGGATATAGCTCAGGTCCGGAGCCGGTGGCGTTGCAAGCCTCAGGATACCGTCCGTGTTCTGAAGGACTGCGTTTACAAAGACATCATTCATCCACGGATAAGTGTAAACCTCCTGCATTCCGCATCGATTCGCAAGATATTCCTTTATCATTCTGATCAGGTTCTTATCCTTCTGATTAATGTCCCCCGTAAATGTGGTGGTAAACTCTGTCGCCTCGAAATTGTCATATCCGTACATTCTGGCAACTTCTTCCATCACATCGTCCTTGATAGAAATATCTCCGGTGGAACGCCATGTAGGCGCAGTCACATGCATGTTGTCGCCGTCAATCTGTACCTCAAAGCCGAGCTGAACCAGCTTGCCCTCCATCTCTGCATTCGTGAGATGCTTTCCCAGCCTCTTCTCAAGCCAGGACAGGCTGACATCGATTTCCGCCCGCTCAAGTTTCTTCACATAGTTGTCGCAGTATCCCGTCACCTTCAGCTCCGGATAGATCTCTTTAAAATACTTCATGGAAAGGGCAAGCGCCTGTTCGCATCGCTCCGGATCAATCGCTTTCTCATATCTGGAGGATGCCTCTGTACGCGTATCATAGCGAAGCGCCGTGCGCCGGATCCCTGCCGCTTCAAAATTGGCGACCTCCAGGATCACCCGCTCTGTCTTCGGAAGGATGGAATCCTTCGCTCCTCCCATAACGCCCGCGAGCGCGACCGGCCCCTTGGAATCTGTGATCACAAGGTCATCTTCGCCGAGCGTGAGCTCCGTGTCATTTAAGAGAAGCAGTTTTTCGCCCTCTGCGGCATGTCTTACAACAATATGATCCGTGATATTGTCCGCGTCAAACGCATGGGTCGGATTTCCCGTAGCAAGCATAACATAATTTGTGATATCGACAAGCGCATTGATCGGACGCATTCCGGCTTTCCAGATTCGGTTCTGCATCTTGTATGGGGAAGGTTTTACGCCGACACCCGACATCTCGACGCCGATATATCTCGTGCATCTGTCCGGATCTTCGATTTCCACCCGGAAATCAGACGGAACATCTCCCTCAAACGGTCTGATCTCTTTCAGAGGCAAATCATAGAGGGCTGCGATCTCACGGGCGATTCCGTAATGTCCCCAGAGATCCGGTCGGTTTGTCATCGATTTATTGTCGATCTCAAGAATCACATCGTCCATATCCAGCGCTTCTGCCAGCGAAGTGCCTGCCGGCACATCAAATGCAGAGAGATCCAGAATCTCTGCTTCCTGCTTCGCCGGGAAGAGCTCCCCAAGGCCAATCTCATCCGACGCACAGATCATGCCGAATGACTCGACGCCGCGAAGCTTTGAATTCTTGATTACGACCGGTTCTCCTTCTCCATGCCAGCGCACAACGGCTCCCGGGCAGGACACGGCAACGCGCATTCCCTCTGTCAGATTGATGCCGCCGCAGACGATACCCTTACTCTCTCCTCCGCCGATATCTACCTTGCACACTCTTAACCGTTCTGCATTTGGGTGGGGCTCGACTTTTTCGATCACTCCGACGACCATATGATCAAACCGACGTGCAAGATATTCCACATCCTCCACTTCCACCGTGGACATGGTCAGGTCATACGCCAATTTTTTCAGATCCGCATCCTCAGGGATCGCCACATAATCCTTAATCCATGATAATGATAACTTCATTTTCTCTCTCCTTATCTAAACTGTTTCAGGAATCTTAAGTCAGCGCTGTGGAACAGCCTTACATCGTCAACGCCATAGCGCATCATGACAAGACGGTCCAGACCAATATTTACATAAAAGCCTGTATACTCATCGGGATCAAGTCCTGCTGCCCGGAGCACGTTCGGATGCGGGGAACCGCCCGGCATTACTTCGATCCATCCTACATGTTTGCAGACGCTGCAGCCCTTGCCGCCGCACACCTGGCACTGCATGTCGATCTCAAATCCCGGCTCCACGAACGGGAAGAAACCGGCGCGCATCCTCACCGGCACATCTGTCCCGAATACCTTGCTGAGTATGCTCTTGATCATGACCTTGCCCGCCGTAAATGTAATGTCTTTGTCTACAATGAGCGCTTCATACTGAAAAAACGCTCTCTCATGGTGGGCATCCGTCGTCTCGTTTCTGTACACGCGGCCCGGATAGACAAAGCGGTACGGCGGTTTGTGTGTCTGCATGTAGCGAACACTCCCGCCTGTCAGGTGCGGGCGCAGGCAAAGCTTTTCGTTCGTGCTTCCACTGTCATGCCCTTCCAGCCAGTACGTATCCATGCTCTCACGGGCAGGATGGTTCGGCGGGAAATTCAGCTTGTCAAACGCGTACATCTCGCTTGTGATTTCATCCTCCTCGAAGATCTCAAATCCCATGGAGCGGAATGTATCATTCAGGTCATAGCACATCTGCGTGATCGGATGAAGACCGCCGCCGGACGGCAGGATTCCCGGGACAGAGCAGTCAAAATCCGGTGATACTTCCGAAGCCTTCAGCTTCAGTTCTACCCGTTTCCCATCAATCAGTTCCTTGACCTCATTCTTTGCCTGATTCAGAAGCTTGCCCATTTCAGGACGGAAAGACACATCCAGCGTTGGGATCTCCTTCATCAGAAGACTCAGCAGCCCCTGCTTTCCGATATACGCGCCCTTTACATGCTGCAATTCCCCTTCATTTGCCGCTTCAATAATCTTGTTTTTTGCTTCGGATAAAATGCTGTTGATTTTATCTTTCATTACGTTTCTCCCTTCTGCTAATTTTAGGATTTTCCCTATGAAATCAAATACCCGGCGGAAATAAAAAACATCGCCGCCTGCTATTTGCAAAATAACAAGGGACGATGTTCATCGCGGTACCACCCTATTTCAGAGCATTTCTGCTTTACTCTGCACTCTTTTTGTGTATTAATTCTGCTACACAGACATCCGGCTTAACGCACAATGCTTTTCGCCGGAGAGCTCCTATACTGAAACTTCAGGAAGATTCACGCAGAGTGCTTTCAGCCGATGGCACTCTGTCTCTGGAACGCCGCACCTTCCTTACTCACGTATATTCACAGCCCGAAAATATGCTGTATTATTGCACAGCTTCTAAAATTTGTCAATGGAAAAACTCAAACTGTTACTGCCGAAGCTCCTTGCAGCAGGTGATTGCTATTGCGCCCGGTCCGATATGGCAGGAGACGCTCAGCGACAGCGGCTGCATCACAATATCATGATCCGGGAATGCTTCTTTTACTTCGCGCTCCCAGATCTTTGTCTCGGTCAGGTCTGTCCCAGAGTAAGCGAGCGCGATGTGCATACCAGCCGCTCTCTCGTCAGAACCGAAACGCTCCACACAATCCTTGCGGACTGCGTCCAGCATTGTCGCCTTCGCCGCTTTCAGAGTCCGGCTCTTTGCATAGGCATCGAGCTTCTCTCCCTGGATCTGGAGAACCGGCTTCAGCCTCAGAAGCGTCCCGAGCGCTGCCGCTGCCGGAGTGATTCTACCGCCTTTTTTCAAGTAATACAGCGTGTCCAGCGTGATATAGATGCTGGCGTCCATCGCTGTCTCCAGCAGGTAATCCTTGATCTTCTGAGCATTCCACCCTGCATCTGCAAGCGTCTTCGCATCAATCGCCGCCTGGCGCTGCGTCACAGAAATCCGTTTATTGTCCACGACCTGCACTCTGCCGTCATAGTCCTGCGCCAGCACCGTCGCTGTCGAGCACGAGCTGCTTAAACCGCTTGACATCGGGATATGAACGATCTCATCATAAGTCTTCAAAAGCTGATCCCACAGCTCCGTCACATCCGTCATGGCCGGCATCGAGGTCGAAATCTCTGCCTTCTCACTCAGATACTGATAAAACAGCTCCTGTGTCAGTGTCTTCTCCTCATAGTATAATTTCCCATTAATGTAGAATGGCATCGGAATCACATAAACGCCCAGCTGCCTTGCATCTTCCTGTGTAATCCCGCTATTGCTGTCCGTCACAATTGCTACTTTCGCCATACTAGCCTCCTCTGTCTCTATCTTCAGCCTGGTTATCCACATAACCACCGCTGCTAAATCTCCAACAAATCTCTGGTCTCTGACGCTCCAACTATAGCACAAAAGTTTCTGCTCCGCAAGGGCAAAGAGTACCGTTGCGGAGCAGCCAGTCATATCACATAACAGCATCAGCCAGCTCATAGTGTCCTGGCGAAGGACCTATAGGGGGCATCCAGGGTATGCCAGCTGTTACAATTCAGCCAGCTATTGCCAAAGGAAGCACACTGTCATGTTTTTCTTGCGTTTCTAACCGTTTTCCTTTATACTGAAGACAAGATTAAAACATTCTGCGTGTTAGAAAAATGATGCCGCAGTCTGTCTGCCAGGCAAGAGTTATGCCAGGCTGCGTCTTCTAAAGCATCCAATAAGACAGGAGAGGAACAATCTTTATGGAAATGATGGAATTACTGGAATCAGTACTACACTCCTTTGTGAACCTGGCAATGCTGCTCTTTGAGTACATCGGAGTCGGCGTCATTACCTTCGCCGGTATTCAGGGAATTGTGAACTATATCCGCCGGAAACCGGAGACGCGTCTCGTACTCGCTCAGGGACTTGCGATGGGACTTGAATTCAAGCTTGGAAGCGAAATCCTCCGTACTGTCGTTGTACGAAGCTTGAGTGAAATTGCAATCGTCGGCAGCATCATCGCCCTTCGCGCAGTCCTCACGATCCTGATCCACTGGGAGATCAAGAATGAGAAGAATGAAGAAGGCGAGATCTATGCAGCGCGGAAAAAGGAAACGAAAGCTTCTAAAGCTTTCGCAGCAGATTCTTCCGAATCCTTTCCGGAGCCCGTCCTTGATGCTGATCTGATCGATTCCCTGGGCTCTTCCGATGATTCTGCAGACGCAACGGGATCCGCAAAAGCATCCGGCCCTGCAAAGTCCTCCGGGACTTCCGCAAAAGCATCCGGCTCTGCGAAGTCCTCCGGTGCTTCCGCAAAGGCATCCGGCTCTGCGAAGTCTTCTAATGCTTCTTATTCCAATTCTCCTTACGCACCGCTGCGGCCAGTGGAAGAGCTGGATGATTCCTTCTTCACATTGCCAAAGTCATCTGATAAGGACAATTGATGTTTTCTATCTTTATTCTCACAGTTTTCCTGCAATCACTGCACTTGCGGCGATTCCGGCAAAGCTGGCAAGAAGCGCGCCAGATAAGGTATGGCGCGTTTTTTTGATGCCCGCTGTCATAAAGTAGACACTCATTGTATAGAAAATTGTCTCGGTACAGCACATCATCAAGGATGCCGTAAGACCGATCCGTGAATCCGTTCCATACTCCTTGAACAAATCCAATAGCAATCCTGTCGCGGCGCTGGAAGAAAACATACGCACCACTGTAAGCGGGAGGAGAGGCGCCGGAAAGTAATTGTTGCCGCACAGCCCGGCCAGCAGTCCTCCCAGAAAATCCAAAAAACCAGAGGCGCGCAGTACTCCAGTCGCAACCATCAGCCCGATCAAGGTCGGGACGATACGCACGACTGTCTTCAGTCCTTCCTGCGCGCCTCTTACAAAGCTGTCATAGACCGGCACCTGCACCAGCATGCCGTAGCCAATAATATACAGTATCAAAAATGGAATTATAAATTGTGACAGGTACAGCAGAAATTGCATAAGACACCGCCATGGAATGCTTCACTGTCACTATATGCTATCCATCCCAATGCTATTACTACGTATTATAACTAACTTTACTAAATCATATTGCAATCAGCGATATCAGAACGCATCATCCACTCATAGATCCCCCAAGGCGGACACCCCTGCAGGTCTTTTCCCAGAGGATTATGAGCCGGATGATGCCCGACCAAATCACTTGATTACTTCTTTCGTTTCCGTGTCACGACCACCGCAACGATCACAATCGCTGACAGCACCAGCACGATCACATATGGCAGAATCGGTGTCTCATCGCCGGTCTGAACATCTCCTGCCGGTCCGCTGGTACCATTCGGATAATAACCGCCTCCTCCGATGTTATTTCCATCACCGCTGATGATAGAACCCCAGTCCGTCCCGCCGCTATTTGCAGTATACACAGAATTCAGCAGGATACTCTGAATCTCCGTGCGCTCCTGTGTGAACGCCGCCGTCGCATTTACGACACGGATCTCATATCCAAACTCCGCGCCTTCCTTCACCAGCCTGCCTTCCTTATCCACCTCCGCGACGTAGATTGTCGTCTCAGAAGCGGAGCCAAGATTCAGCGTCAGTTTCAAAGTCACAGAACTCTTTCCGTTCAGGGTAAGCGGAATCGGATCTGTGTAAAGCTGCGTGAACTCCGGATCTTTAAACAAACCTGCGTAGAAGGTCGCATTGACTGCCTTCTGCTCTGTTCCCTGGTACACCTTCTTTGTCAGATACAAAGTCACTTTGGACACCTTTGCACGGTTCGTGATCGTCACGGTCTTCTCATCGCCCCCGGCAAGTGTCACCTGAGGCTGATCAATGCTGACATTATAGCCAAACCCTGAATTTTCTGTAATCCGTCTTCCATTCTCATCGACCTCAGCGATATAGTAGGTCATGGCCTCCTCGCCGGACAGTAAAATTCTGCGCCGCGCACTTGCTTCGGAGGTATTCTCCAGCGGAAGTGCTACAATCGTCGGCGTATCGCTGTAGTCAGCATTCCGGTAAATGCCTGCATAGAACGTCTTCGCTGCGCTCTCTGCCTCTCCTGCCGTATTCTGCAGCTTCACAGCAAGCGTCAGAACCGCTGTATAGCGATAGCCGCGCGGAAGAGCCTCATACGTATTACGGATCACCGCCTGCCTGCCTGCCGTTGCAACCACTATCTTTCCTGCATTCGTATACTCAATCCTGCAGGCTGTTCCCTGATTGTCCTTTGAAGTCAAAAGATTGCCATACTCATCCGTCTCAGTGAGATAGTACGTTCCGGCCGGAAGCTTCTCGAAATTCGTCACGCCGCTCAGCGCGTCTACCGTTATCGCCTGCACATCGCTGATCTTCCTGCTCCGGTCTGCATCCGCAAACAATGCTGCATAAAAGGTATATCTTCCTTCCGCCGCATACGTCCCATCTGCCAGATCACGCGCATAGACCGGCTTGTCGCCACTGTAAACCTGCATCACTGCCTGCACCGTATAGCCATTCGCCGGAAGTGCTTCGTTTTTCAGCACTGCCTCGGCTGTCGTTCCCTCTGTCACTACGATCTCCGCATCGGCCGTGTTCTGATATCCCGATGGCGCCGTCAGCTCTGTCAGAAGGTACGTACCCGCAGGTATCTTATTAGTCAGTACAATCTCCTTGCTTCCAGACTGGAAAATCGCTCCTCCGTCCTCAGCAAGTCCCAGATTCACAATCTTCCCTGTCTCTTTATTCTTCAGGACAAGACGCGCACCCTGCAACAGATTGCCGCTGCCATCCTCCACGCGGATTTTGACCACAGAACCATTCAGCTGATCAATGACTGTCACAGAAGATTTGCTTCCGCACACCACTGTCACCTTTTGATCCTTGCTCTCCGGTGAAATCTGATATGTGATTGAATATGCAAAGCCTTCCTGGTCGGAATGGATGACTGTTCCCTTGGCATCGACCTGCGCCACATACAGATCCTCTGTCGCTTTTGTCAGCATGATCCCGGCTGTCACACTTCTGGAAGCCTTATTGTTCATTTCAAACTTCAGCGGCGCCTCCAGAACCGGTGTCTGAAATGCCTTATCCTCATAAAGCATGACATAAAAAGTCTCATCCGTCTTCTTGGCCTTGCCATCCGTTCCCCTGGTCTCCACCGTTACCGGAATCTTAGCCTCATAACCAAATGCCTTGTCCGGATAGGTCGTATACTGGTACTCCAGCACCGCCGTCTGATCCGTGACCGATACCGATGCATCCGCTTTGCCAGAGAGCTGAAGCTTGTATGTTCTCCCGGTATTCTCTGCCAGTACATTGCCAAACTCATCTGTCGCTACGAGATCATAGACGGTATTGTCCGCCAGGCCTGTAAAGACGATTTCCCCTGAGACAGCCGACCCGGGAGCCCAGATCAGTTCCTTGACCTCACTTACACGCTTTGCCGGTTCGGAACGGTCATAAAGCGCCACATACGCGCGCTGCTCCTTTTGCGCCGTCAGCTGTACTTTATTAAACTTTGCATTTGCCGTTACCACAAGCGCCGGTCCATCCGTCTGCGCTTTTTTATTTGTCACCTTCAGCTCAATTGGCTCTGCGTTTTCCGAAACCGTAAACGCTGTATCCTCCGCGATGAGATAGCCATCCGGAGCTTTGATTTCAGAGAGCAGGTAATCTCCTGCCGGAAGTCCATACAGGCTGATATCTGCACCCTGGTACTCAAGATAGTATCCAGGCTTTCCGTCCATACCGGACAGCATCGTGCCATCCGCATGCTTCACTATAAAGGCTGCTCCGGAAAGACGCGTGCTGGCATCCTCCTCGTCAATCAGACTGAATACCACCTGTGCCTGCTTCTGCAGCGGAATATTCAATATCGTACCATCCCATCTGCACAGATTATCTCCGCCTACCGTCAACGTACCTTCCTCGCTGACATTCAAGTAAATCCTGGACGGCATCAGATACGATACCTCAGCTGCAGGAAGTTCTGTCAGCTGCAGATAATAACTGCCGCCGTAATTCAGAGATGCCACAGCGGTCGCCGCATCCTCCCAGGCAATCACCGCTGCCTCCGCATCTTTTTCAAAGGCAATCGTTTCATTCTCCCCATAAATCGTCTCTGCCGCACAAATCACACCCTTGCCTCCGGCAAGCGGAGCTGCAGCTGTATCGTCCGCATCCGAAAGCGCAACCTGCAACTGCACACCCTCCTCTGAATACCAGAGCATTTTATGCAGCTCGGCAGTGTCCAGATCTACTACTTCCTCCGTCATTTCCTCCGGACCGGATTCATCCTCTGTCTGTGTCTCTTCCTTGCTGGCTGTTTCCGACTCTGACTCCTCTTCTGCCGCAATATCCTCTGATTGTGCCTCCGTGAGAGAAATCTCTAACTCCATATCCGTCTCCGGAACCTCAGATGCCGCCTCCGTCGGTGTTTCCGTCTCCGGGGTCTGTGTCGCCGCCTCTGTCGGTGCTTCTGTCTCCGGGGTCTGCGTCGCCGCCTCCGTCGGTGCTTCCGTCTCCGGGGTCTGCGTCATTGCCTCTGTCACTGGTACTTCTTCCGGTGTTTCCGTCTCCGGGGTCTGTGTCGCCGCCTCCGTCTGCAGCTCCGGCGCACCCTTCATCAGCACAACCCGCATCAAATCCTTTACACCACTCGCCACGGTAATCTTGTCTGCATAAATAGCACCCGCCATACCAGACTGGACTGTCACCTTCGCCCCCGGCGCAAGGAAGGTACCCTGCAGACCGTCCGCCGATGCCAGCGTTAGCGTCCCCTCATATACTTCAAAGTCCTCACCGGACAGATACGCAAAATTATACAGAATATCTCCGGATTCCCACGGCATATGATAAGCCACCGTCTGGCCGGAATCCTTCAGCGCATAGTCAGAAAACGAAAGCGCCTGATCCTTTTCCGCTGCTATGACATTGACTACCACACACTTGTCCGTCACATCAAGGACCTGATCCTTATAAAGATCCGTCAGCTGCCTGCAATCCAGCTTTCCATTTGCATCTGCATACAGATTGATTACCTGAACTCCCGCAGTCGACTGGCCATCCGCCAGTTCCTTTGAGAAGTTTTCAAGGCCATTGACAATCGTACTCCCTGCTGCGCCATCCGCAACCAGTGACTCCGGCTCGTCAGTCATCTCCTCCAGAAGCTTTGCTGTCGTCTCAGGCAGTTCTACCGTCCCTGCCGCAAACAGGTACGGCAGCGCCGATGCCAGCGAACCTGTCAGCATACTTCCCTCTATCTTCTTTCCGTCATTGACGCGCTCGGACCGCTCCGTCTCAGTTTCGGATTCTGATTCATTCTCAGTCTCTTTTTTCTTTTTCTTCTTTTTCGTCTTTTCGGTCTGCTCTTCTTCTGTCGTCGGAGCCGGACCCTCCGTCTCTGGGGCTTCCGTCACTGGGGCGGGGGCCTCTGTCGCCGGAGCCTCCGTTGCCGGCGCTTCCGTCACCGGGGCGGGGGCCTCTGTTGCCGGAGCCTCTGTTGCCGGTGCTTCCGTCGCCGGAGCCGGAGCCTCTGTTGCCGGCGCTTCCGTCGCCGGAGCCGGAGCCTCCGTTGCCGGTGCTTCTGTCGCCGGAGCCGGAGCCTCTGTTGCCGGCGCTTCCGTTGCCGGGGCCGGGGCCTCCGTTGCCGGTGCTTCTGCTGCTGGAGCCGTGGCTTCTGTCGCCGGCGCTTCCGCCTCAACCGCCAGCTCCTGTGTCTCCTGCACTTCACTCTCTTCCGCAACCCCTACAGCCTCACATTGCTGGAACAACATTGCAGCCGCCATCACAGTTGCCGCAATTCTGCTAAACTTCCGTCTCATCAAATAAACCTCCTCTTCCAGACCCTCGCTTCCTCAAACCGCTCCTGTCTAAAAACGCCAAATGTTCACTGTGCTTTTGTACCGACACATCACAGCTATTCCACGTGACTTTTTTCCAGTATAGTACACTCCCTTCCCTCCGTAAACAAAAACTTTCTTAAATCTTTTCTATAAAAACCTGCCCTTATGAAAGTAATGAAAGAGCTTCCGCCCTGCGGAAGCTCCCTTCCCTATCTACTTTGTTCCGAAAATACGGTCTCCCGCATCCCCAAGCCCGGGCACGATATAGCCATGCTCATTGAGATGCTCATCAACCGCTCCAATGTAAATATCCACATCCGGATGTGCCTTCTTCATCGCCAGAATTCCTTCCGGTGCTGCAATAATGCACATAAACCGGATCTTTTTCACGCCCTTATCCTTCAGCATCTGAATGGCAGCCACTGAAGATCCACCCGTCGCCAGCATCGGGTCAACCACAAATACCTCGCGCTCGTCAGAATCCGCCGGAAGCTTGCAGTAATATTCTACCGGCTTCAGTGTCTCCGGGTCACGGTACAACCCGATGTGTCCGACCTTCGCCGCCGGGATCATCGCCAGCATTCCATCCACCATGCCAAGTCCCGCGCGCAGAATCGGCACGACCGCCAGCTTCTTCCCGCTCAGCTCCTTCACCGTCGTTTTGCAGATCGGCGTCTCGATCTCCACATCCTTCAGCTTCAGATCACGCGTTGCCTCATAACACATGTACATCGCGATCTCACTGATCAGCGCACGAAAATCCCGTGAGCCCGTATCTTTTCTTCTGATCAATCCAATCTTGTGCTGGATCAATGGATGATCCATGATTACAACCTTCTGCATAACAGCATCCTCCCTTATCTCGTGTTATCCTCAGCCAGATATCTCACACACCAGGTGTCCAAACTTTCGCAGAGGACCGTACTGCTATCCTATATCGCCTCTGCATTCTTTGCCCCGCCGCGCTTACATTTTAGACACATACTTGAAAAAACTGTTCAACCTCAAACTGATTCACTCCATACCGCCGGTCCCCAGCAAGCCTTAGTCCTCATCAATCATCCGCACCCTGCGCGCGTGCCGCTCAGCGCCGGAAAATTCCGTATCCAGAAATGTATCGACAATCTTATTCGCCAGGCCCGGTCCAAGTACCCGCGCGCCCATTGCCAGAATATTCGCGTCATTGTGGAGTCTCGTCGCCTCCGCGCTGAAGCAATCGCTGCAGAGCGCCGCACGGATGCCTTTATAGCGGTTCGCCGTAATCGAAATGCCGATACCCGTACCGCAGATCAGAATTCCCTTCTCACATCTGCCCTCCAGGATCTCCCGAACTACTTTTTTGGCATACACCGGATAATCCACCGAATCCTCCGAGTATGTTCCACAGTCCGTGTACGCGATCTTTCGCTCGTCCAGATGCTTCTTGACCTCCTGCATCAGACCATATCCTGCCTGATCACATCCCAATGCTAACATAATAATTCCTCCTCGTTCAGCTGTACCACAAGTTTTGCAATCAGAGCCTCCAGCTCTGCAAAGCACTGCCCATAATCTGCAAGCGAGCCGCCGTATGGATTTATGATGCCCCTCGACTCTCCGACGTATTCATGCAGCATCCGTACCTGCTCCGAACGCTTCTCGCCAAACTCACTTGCAACCTTTTGCCGAACCTCCTCCTGCAAAGCCAGCATCAGCGTCCGCTCCTGAAAGTCCTCTTCCACCAGAGGATCACTCATATGATCCTTCATTGTCAGACCGTTGCGGACGAGAATTGCCTCCGCTTTCGGATTGATCGGCTCCGGAAACAGCACCACAACTCCCTTTGAGGTAATCGACAGCTCCTCCAGCAGAAATTTACTCTGCAGGATTGCCTCAGCCATCGGACCCAGGGCAGTATCGCCGCTGCTCACGAATATCAATCTGTCAAACTGTTTCAATGCGTTTCCCCCCTGCCCCCTTATACCTGAATCACCTGATGTCCCGCCGCCTTCAGCAGACGGTTCATAATCGCCTGTCCCATCTTCGGCGTATCAAATGCCTCCGAATAGATCACTGAAATATCCGAATCGTCAAATTCACGCAAAATCGAGAATAAATGTTGTGCGATGGTCCGCTCATCCTTCCTGGTACCAATGGACCGCACGTCCCCTGCCTTATAATATAGAAGAGATTCCTCTGTCCCAATCACTCCGGCTTTCTTGCCCGCCGCCATCTGCTCCTGCACCAGCGCGTTGATCTTCGCCCGGACACGCTCTCCGCTGCCCTCCACGATAATCAGCTCCGCCTTCGGCGCATAGTGCCGATACTTCATGCCGGGCGCCTTCGGGTGGACATTGGAATCCTCGGCAATCAGCCCCCGGTCTATCTCAACATGCCCCAGCACCGCGTCCAGCATCTCCTGGTTCACATAGCCGGGCCGCAGGATGACCGGAACTTCCCCGGTCAAATCGACGATCGTCGATTCCAAACCGATTGCTACCTCTCCTCCGTCAATAATCATATCAATCACACCGCCGAGATCCTCCTCGACATGCGATGCTTTCGTCGGACTCGGACGCCCGGACGTATTTGCACTCGGAGCCGCCACATAGCCGCCTCCTGCCCGAATCAACGCACGCGCCACCTCATCACCTGGCATCCGGATCGCCACAGTCTGCAGCCCTCCGGTCGTCTCCTCCGGCACCAGATCTGATTTCTTCAGAATCATCGTCAGCGGCCCCGGCCAGAATGCATCCGCCAGCTGCTTTGCTGCAGGCGGGATCTCCGTGACGAGCGGCACAATTGCCTCCCAGTCTGCAATATGTACAATCAGAGGATTGTCCGAGGGCCGCCCCTTCGCCGCATAAATCTTAGCGGAAGCCTCCGCATCCAGCGCATTCCCGCCAAGCCCGTACACCGTCTCCGTCGGAAATGCCACCAGACCCCCGCGCTTTAGAATCTCACCGCCGCGCCGGATCTCCTCCTCATCTATACCATCGCGCATGCGCGCTATGATTGTCTGCATCCTACTTCTCCTGCCTTTCTCCGACAGCACGCTGCTCACAGCATGGCTGTGAACCAATGTCATTCCGTTCACGACATTCGAACACATCATCCATTCACTGAGCGCTCAGGATCGACACTCTTATCGCCCCTTCCCCAAATCACTATAAGCCGGATAATGCTGGTTTACCAAATGACATCGCGCTGCGAACTGTAACAAGTATACCACTTTGCAGGATATTTGGGAACAGTTTTCTTGATTTTTAGAAAGAAATATAGTATCCAAACCGGCAAACCTGTGTTATGATAGTAGCAACGGTTTCGCGCGGCAGTATGTATCTGTCCGCAAATGACAACAGTTCAACAAACGGAGGCTACTATGAGTGAAGAAATGATGAAGCAGGCAGAAGAAGTAACAACAGAAGAAGTGAAGGCGGCAGAAGTTGCAGAGACGACAGCACCGGAAGCTGCGGCGGCAGCCAAGACTCCGGCATCTGAAACACCGGAAACGGAAGCTCCAGCGGCAGAGGCTCCTGCAGAAGAAGCGGCAGCACCCGCACCGGAAGCTCCGGCTGAGTCCATGGCAGACTACGAAGCGGAGATCACCGCTTCCCTGAAGCCGATTCACGAGGGAGACATCATGACCGGCACCGTCATCGGCGTTTCCGAGGAGGAAGTGACCCTTGATTTCGGCTCTTTCACAGACGGCATTATCAAGCTGGAGGACGCAAGCGACGATCCGAACTTTACATTCAACGATATCGAGGTCGGCCAGACGATCTCCGCGACCGTCATCCGCAGAGACGACGGCGAAGGCCACATCCGGCTGTCCATGAAGGAAGCAGCAGCCGTCCTTGGCTGGGAGCGCTTAGAGCAGCTTCTGAAGGACCAGTCCAACATCACAGTCAAGATTTCTGAGGCAGTCAAGAGCGGCGTAGTCGCTTTTGTGGAAGGTATCCGCGGATTTATCCCGGCCTCCAAGCTTTCTCTGACCTACGTGGAAGATCTGAAGGAATGGGTCGGCAAAGAGATCGAAGTGCGCGTCATCACCGCAGACCGTGCAGACAAGAAGCTGGTGCTCTCCGCCCGCGATATCCTGCGCGAGCGCGAAAAGGAAGAGCGCAAGCAGCGCATCTCCAATGTGGAGATCGGCCTCGTGACCGAGGGTACGGTCGAGTCTCTGATGCCTTACGGCGCATTCGTAGATCTGGGAAACGGCATGAGCGGCCTTGTACACGTTTCACAGATCAGCCAGCAGCGCATCAAGCACCCGTCTGTTGTGCTGAAGGAAGGCCAGAAGGTCAAGGTAAAAGTCATCGCGGTCAAGGATGGTAAAATCAGCCTGAGCATGAAGGCACTCGAGGATGTCGCGGCAGTCGCAGTCGAGGAAGAGACTTACGAGATGCCGAAGACCGAGGAAGCTACCACCTCCCTCGCGTCCCTGTTCAAGAATATCAAGCTCTGATACCATGATCTGAAATGATCTGAAAAAGTGCGTCCGGAGGGTTGCAAGCCTGGCTCGTAAAGTAAATCTTTACAAGTACTTAGTTCCAGGAGTCCTCCGGACGCACTTTTCGGCCTGATTGGCCGGACTGCAATATCGGTTTTGTCTTTTTATTACACTTCCAGTCGCTTCATCTCTGACATAAAGGAAATATAAGGATCCGCCTCGTGGAGCCGTTCCTTTGTCCCCTCGATCAATATTCTGCCATCCACCTCCCTGTGGAATACCAGCCTGGTCCAGAAGCAGGTCTGTAAAAATTTGGTCTCCACCACCAGAGTTTCCCCTTCCGCATACGCGCAGGATACGGTCTGCGTATAGATCGGAATCGCTCCTTTGCTGTACACCGGCCGCAGCTCCCCGTCCAGAGACGCCTCGAGTCTTGTCCGGTAAGTGCCGTCATCCAGAATCAGCTCCAGCACTCCATCCTTATAGCAAATCGACACCGTTTTGACTGCTACGTCCTCATGATCATAAAAGTCTGTATATACGTTGCTGTCCGTAAGCGGCCGAAGCTCTGTATTCACATGAAACTCTGCCCCGGTCACTGCATAGATGCCGTTATATTTCCTGATATCCTCCGGAACCTCCCTGCTCGTCCGGTTTTTCACCTTCCTGCCTGCCAGATACGCACACAGCTCCTGATAGCCTTCCTCATCGTCCGGAAGCGGTCCTTCCGGCAATTGCTCCGCGAACAGATACCGGCTTAAAATCGCATCCTCAGCCCTGGACCCCCCATCGTCAGCCGCCTGATTGATCGAGACGGCTACATGGTTTCTCCGGCTCATCACCACATCCTGCCCATGTCCGCCAGAAAACTTAAAGGTCTCCGGCTCCGGACAGATCCAGAGCTGATAGCCATAGCCGGACCCGTCCTCCAGATGCGCTTCAGGGTTGACTACATCCGTCCGGATTCTCCGGGTCGTCGCTCTTTTCATCCACTCCTCGTCAATCAGCTGTCTGTCCTCCCATCTGCCATGATTCAGATAAAGCAGCCCAAGACGCAGATTATTTTCCGTGCTCGAGGCTACCCCCGGCGCCGCATGAATGTGATTTTCATGAAATGCCATCCACTCCAGACAATCTGACTCCACTCCGATGGTGTAGAACAGCTCCTCCTCAAGATATTGCCGTACACTTTTCCCGGTTGTCTTAGCCACTGCCGCCCCAAGCATACAGGAGCCAGTTGTATTATAGAGGAAACGGGTCCCCGGCTCATGATCAAACTCCGAGCACAGATAATTCTTCAGCAGCCCGGCTCCGGATGCCGGATGAACGGACATGCCGTTTGCCATCATCAATACATGCTCAATGGTAAGCTTTCTCATATTTTCATTCACATGAATCTGATACTCTGCAATTTCATCCGCAAACAGATCGACGATCTTATCCTGTAAGTGTAAATACCCCTGTGTGCAGGCCAGTCCAACTGCCGTACCCACATAGGACTTTCCCATCGAATGACAGATATGCGCTGTCCTGCTGGTATAAGGCGCCCACCAGCATTCCAGAGCGACCTTCCCGTCTCTTGTCACCATCAGGCCATGCATCTCTGTGCCGCATTCCTCCAGCTCCTTCACCATCTGCAGCAGCGCTCTGCTCGACAGACCAACTTCTTCCGGCCGCACCCGCTCCAGCTCTTTTTTATACATAACGCTCCACCTCACTTTTACACCGCGTGCAGACAAGTCCAGCCTGCCTCCGGCTTCATTCCCGCACTAATGCCATTTGGCAGATACAGCTCCAGACCGTCGGCGCCAGCTACACATCGGAATTGATATTCTCCCATCGATGCCGTGCTCTTGGAAACGATCACAAATGTGCGCTCGTCGCTCCAGCCACCGGACAGATGGCACTTCCTGGGGTCCGGCCCGTAGATCCGGTTCTGTATGCTCAGGTCCGGCTCCAGAAGAAAAGGAATGCTGCTCTCCGGCATCTGTCCGTCAAGGCCGATCTGGTAGCTATTGACGCCCTGCTCTGTCCGCACCTGCACCCATGTCTCCTTCTCCTGAAATTCAAACTGCATTCCCATGAGGCCCCACTGGTTCGGTGCAAACTGCCACTCCTTTTCTGCCAATTGCCGCTCTGCCTTTCCGTGCGCCAATACCCCCCGCGGCGCTCTGCTCATGCGGCGCGTCTCCTCCTCCAGAGCTTCCCGTTCTGCAGCCTGTTCCCGCAGCGGTTTTCCGGACATCTTCGAATAAATTTCCTCATAAAACAGCTGGATCGCCTGATCCCCTCTCGATTCATTTCCCATAATCGTGACCGCCATGTCCGCCTCCGGCAAAATCAGAGCAATCTGCCCGCCGCCGCCATCCATGCGGCAGCCGCCGAACGCATTCCTCCACAGCTGCATGCAATAGCCAGCTCCGTTCTGATAGCCCGGCTTCTCATTCCCCGTCCATACCTGCTGCGCACACGCCATCCGGATCAGGGCCGGATCGATCAACTGCCTGTGATTCCACTCCCCCTGCTTCAAAAACCACAGGGCAAGCTTCAAAAATCCATTTGCCGTCACGACGGTTGTCACAGGATCATAGATATGACGGCTATTATACTGCGCCGTGATCTCCATTCCGAGCGGCCCGCCAAGCTTCTCGCGGACATAGGACGCAAATTCCTTCCCGGTCGCCCTCTCCGTCAGCGTGAACAGCAGGTGCGGGACGGAATTATTGTAAAAGAAATGTTCTCCGGGATCGCAGGTCATCGCTGTGTGAAAAAAGCTCCTGCACAAATCCTCATCCGGATGCTCCAGAAAATGGAGAAATGCCTCGTCTGTATCCTGTCCTGTCTGCATCGTGAGCAGGTGATACACGGTCATATTCTTCATTCTTTCGTCCGGCTGTTCCGGCACCTCATCCGCAAAATACTTCACGACCGGATCATCCAGAGACAACGCCCCCTCGTCCACCGCAAACAACACCGCAGCCCCTATGATTGCCTTTGCCGCTGACAAAAGCCGGTGCGGACTTTCCAACGTATACGGACTGGCTGCCGCCGCAAAAACAACCTGGTCATTCCGGCAGATCTGAAGACTGTGGAGATCGTACTCCATCTCTCTGAGCCGCTGGAGATACCGTGCGATGTGAAGCGGGGATATGCCAACCGACTCCGGTGTCCCCCGTCTGATTGTACTGTTTGAATAGATACTCGTCTCCATGTTACTCCCCCATTCTTCTCACTAGCCCTTCACCCCGCCGATCACGATTCCTTTTACAAAGCCTTTCTGGAAAAAGGGATAAATGACCAGGATCGGGATAATCGCAATCACCGCAATTGCCATCCGCACACCTACGCTCGGCACCTGGATATTCGCCGCGATCATACTGTTTGCCTGATTGTTGCTCAGAAAATCAGCGCTGGTAATCAGACGGTTCAGCAGATTCTGAATCGTGTAAAGCTCCGTGCGCTTCGTCAGATAATACAGACCGTTCATCCAGTCATTCCAATAGGCAAGCGCTGTCATCAATCCGACCGTAGACAGAATCGGCTTCGACATCGGCACTACAATCCTGGTCAAGATCTTCAGCTCCGATGCCCCGTCTATCATAGCTGCTTCCACAATGTGCTCCGGTATATTCGTGCTAAAATAGGTACGCATCATGATCACGGCAAAGCCACTCAGCAGCAGGGACGGGAAGATCAGCGCCCAAAAGGAATCCTTGATGTGGAAGGTCTGTGTCCACATCATATAGGATGGAATCAACCCACCCTGAAACAGCATCGTAAAGAAAACGAAAAAGGCAAAAAAATTTCTCCCCGGCAGCTTTTTTCTGGAAAGCGGATAAGCCAGAAGCGTTGTAATTGTAATACTCAGCGATGTGCCTACTGCCGTCGATGCAAGTGTCATGCCATAGGCGCGCAGTATTTTCGATCTGCTGAACCACAGATACTGATATGCCTCGAAGCCAAATTCCTCCGGAAAGATGGAATAACCATTTTTCAGAAGAGCAGTTTCCGAAGTAACCGATGACATCACCAGAAGCACAACCGGAAAAATGCACACGAGAGAAAGAAGGAGCATCACAACTGCCGCTGCCTGACTAAAGCGTTTTTCTGATTTTGAATACATAACCTTCTCCTTTCCGGCAGTACCTAAAACAAAGCATTATCTGACTCTACCCGTCTCACAAACATATTTGCCGCAAGGACTGTCACAAAGCCAAGCACCGACTGCAAAAATCCAGCCGCTGCCGCCCTGCCGATATCGTTGGTCTCCATCAGCCCCCGGTACACATACGTATCGATCGTAGTCGTTGCCTTCTGCAGCATACCAGAATTCATCGGCACCTGGAAGAACAGGCCAAAATCAGAATAAAACATTCTGCCAATGCTCATCAGCGTCAGTGTAATCACGGTAGGCTTCAGCAGGGGAAGTGTGATGCTCACAATCCGCTTCCAGACCCCCGCGCCGTCCACCGCCGCAGCCTCATACAGCGTGCGGTCAAAACCGATAATGGTCGCATAGTAAATAATCGAGTTGTAGCCGAAGCTCTTCCATGCCTGCACCATCGTCAGGATCACCGGCCAATATTCCGGCTTTGTGTACCAGGAAATCCCCTCCACTCCCAGTGGCTTCAGAATGCTGTTATTGACCATTCCGTTTGACTGTCCAAACATCGCATATACGATGTAGCTGATCACAACATAGGACAGCAGGAAGGGAATCAGGATCACCGTCTGAGAAACCTGCCTCAGCCATGCACTCCGGATCTCATTCATCAATATGGCGACCGCTACAGCCAAAATAATGTTGAGCACCAGAAAGACCAAATTGTAACCAATTGTATTGCGGAACAACATCCATGCATCCTTAGTTTTAAACAGAAATGCAAAATTCTTGAAGCCTACCCACGGACTGCCCCAGATCCCCGCGGTATACTTGAATTTCTTAAATGCCAGCTGCAGCCCCGCAAGAGGAATATAATTATTGACCACCAAATAGACCAGCCCCGGTACCATCATCAGATAGAGCGGCAAAAATCGTTTTATTCTTTTCATGTTAGCCATATCACATTCTCCCCAGTTTACAGCGATCCACACGCGGCGCACCAGCGCGCTGTATCATTCCTATTCAGGCCCCTTCGCATGATTTTCCATCGGACTGCGTCAGTCCCGATCAACGATGCTACCGCATCGCCTCACTCAGCCGCCCTGCCGATGAAAAATCATGCTGCCGGGTTTGCCAGATATAAATGAGACAGCATACCAGACACGCACGCCTGCTATACGCTATTTCTCTGCAGCCCAGGCATCCAGCTGCGCCTGCTTTTCTTCAATAATTGCATCGATTCCCGCATCATGCAATTCCTCGCGGAACTGTTCCAGCAGGCTCTCCGTATCATCCAGCCCCAGCACAATCGTATTGTAATACTGGGATACCACATTCGTACAAGCAGCAATCTCATCTGTCACATTTGCAGGGTTAAAAGTAAAGCCCATAGCCGGAGACAGCGTTGCCTTCTCATTGGAATCAATCCAGCTCTGGTAATAGGCCGGAGGATTCGGCGCCCACGGCATAGTAATCGTAATGTTCGGCCAGAAGGTTCCCATTCCGGACGGCCATCCGGTGTTGAATGCATCCAGCCCTTCCGCAAAGTCGATGGTGCCATCCTCATTTTTCACATAGTGAACGCCCTCGATACCGCTGCACACCAGATTCGCAAGATCTGCATTTACATACAGTTCATTTAAAAACTTCATCGCCGCTTCCTGATGTTCGCTGAGTGCCGGAATACACCACATCATTCCGGATACGGAGTCCGTAGTCGCATAATTGACATCCGCAAGTTCGGAGCCATACAGCCTCATACCGCAGTTGTTCTGCTGAACTTCCGCTGCCACCGCCGGATCAAATCCGCCGCCCAGGTAGCAGAATGCCTGCCGGTTCGACACGTAGGCTACTGCGCCATCCTGCGAATTCATCGGATCATTGACAAACAGTCCTTCCTTCATCCAGGTATTCGTATATTCCAGCATCTTCTCAAACTGCTGCGTCTCAAACACATTTACAACCTCAAGATTGTTATCTGCCAGAATCAGGCCGCCAAAAATATTGTTTCCGGCCGTTCCAAGCGGGTCAAAGCCGATCGGCCCAAGGAAATCCCCGTTGGTTCCGGTCGGGAAAATAGCAAGCTCCGGATGCGCTTCCTTCACCTTGTGCGCCACTTCCGTCAG
This sequence comes from Lachnospiraceae bacterium UBA7160, assembly GCA_002491565.1. Taxonomy (GTDB): domain Bacteria; phylum Bacillota; class Clostridia; order Lachnospirales; family Lachnospiraceae; genus Choladousia. The sequence continues at coordinate 61,330 of DKWE01000001.1, forward strand.
ATCATCAAAATTATGGATGTCATCCGGCACGATCCCAAGCTCGTCACAAATTTCCGCATCCATAACAACACAGGGACGGTTGCTGTACGCGTCTACCTTCGGTACTCCATAGATATTCCCGTCGAATCTTCCGCTCTCCAGATACTCACCCAGACACTCCTTGATTCCTGTTCCGTAAGTGTCGAGAAGCTCGTCCAGACTTGCGATTGCGCCACTGTCCACATAGGTAGAAACCGGCGACATAAAGCAGCAATTAAACAGATCGACGCTGCCGTCCGTCAAAAGCAAATTCAGCTGATCTGACCAGCTCGCGAAATCGATACACAGAAGCTCCACCTCGACGCCGATTTTTTCTTCTGTAATCTGATTGATTGCTTCCTGAACCATATCCTTTTCTTCTGCGGCATTCATCGTGAGCATATAAGGCACAACAATTTTCTCTGCCTCCGCTGCTTTTGCTCCGCTTCCACATACCGCTGCCGGCAGAAGCATACCTGTCACAACTGCTGCTCCCGCCATTTTCTTAAATTTCCGTTTCATAGTAAACCTCCTTAGATTGAATTTATAGATTTGCTTTGTCCCATAACCTCTTAAACCGAACGTATCGTTTTGCTTTGTTCCTCTGATATCCCTGAGCCCTGTTCCTCCTTTCGCTGATATATATTAAAACCAACCATCGCCAGACCTATCAGAACTGCCACACAATAAAACATTGTTTCATATCCATACTGCTCTGATATCCGTCCGCATATAATTGGTCCCAGCCCTTGCCCCAGATCCGCGCCGATATAAAAAGTACTCGTCGCAATCCCTACGCGCAGTGCATCCACCTTTTTCATACAGGCAGTCTGCAGAGAAATCTGGCCGCTCCCCTGTCCTACCGCCTTGAGCACTGCTGCTGCGAGCAGTACCCACAAACATGTCCCTCCTCCCACAAGGGCCATCGCCGCAATGCTTGTCAGCAGGGAAATATTTACGACCATAGTCAGGCTGTGGCGATCCACAATTTTCCCTACCGACATCCGGATTAAAAACAGCACAATCGCATTGCAGGTAAAAAACAGGGAAATCCCCCTTATCTCCCGCTCCTCTGCCAATAAGAGAATAAAAGAATTTACAATCCCGTTCTCCAGAGAGAATAAGCCGCCAATCAACGCATACACGATACACGGAACCGCAATCAGGTTTTTCCATGACAGCTGCAGCTTCTCACCGGTCTGGGGCGCCCTGCCCCGGTCAGTCAGTGCAAGCAGCACAACGGAAAGCAGGGTCGCCGCTGCAATGATCAGAAACAGCGTCCTGTAACCAAGCTGATCCCGAACCGCAATGCCAAGCCCCGGACCGCAAACCTGCGATACGACCTGCCCGAGACTGTAGTAGCCAATTCCCTCCGCAAGCCTGTTCTTCGGAACGTAATCATATAAAATAGCAATATTGGCTGTCTGATTGATACCAAATGCAATACCGTGCAGCACCCGCACCAGGAACATGGACTTGATTCCGGGTGCTGCTGCATAGCCAGCCATCGCGGCACAAATCAGTGCCGTCGAGAAAATACAGATGCTCCGCTTATTAAAATGATCCGTCGCAAACCCTCCAAAAGGACGAACCAGGAGCGCTGCAATCGAATAGATGCCGGCCAAAGCCCCCGCCGCGGTCAGCCCGGCTCCAAGTGAGACCCCATAAGTGCCGATCAGCGCCGCAATCATACTATATCCAAAGGAAATGATCAGCCCGGATAAAGATAGAAACACATAATTATGATTGAATAATTTTTCTCGGTCCATGTCGCCCTCCTTCTTGCATTTTCGTTTTAGCAAAATGGAAAAATATAAAATTCTCCTGCTGACACAAAGAGAATCTTTCTATTATTTCGTCTTTCCCGCAGTTCACTCGTGTACTGTATCAATGGCATATCATATATTGGCAACGCCTGTAATAATGCAAAAATGAATCTGTATTCGTGTCGGCATTGTGCTAAATATGAATGATGCATCCGTACGCTAGTGTACTGGCACATTCAGGTTCAGATTAACAGTGCTGAATATTTTGACAGTCTGCAAGGCGGAAGAACGAGGCGATGCGGTGGCATCGTCGACTGATGACAACGCGGCAGATGGCAAAATATTCAGCCCTGTTAGTCTGGATATGAGCGTGTCAGTACACTAGGATATCAGCCCGCACGTATCTCCCGCCGTATATTTCGCATCCAGTACACAATGAACCGGTTCCGTACTGCCTCCCTCGATCGCATCCAGCAACAGCCGCAGCGTATTTTCCGCTACAAGCTCCACCGGGGTACAGACAAGACTGATGGAAGGGGAAAAGAGCTCGAAGATCTTGCCGCTTCCGATAGAAACCAGCTCTATCTCTTCCTGAAACCGGATCCGATGCTTCTCACAGGCAACTGTTGCCCCCAGCGCCTGATCCGGCACATTGACAAATACGGCCGTCGGTCTGTTCCCTGCTTCCAGGAGCCGCTCCATCAACCGGAATCCAGAATAAAAATCCCGCTTTGCATCCTCCTTTATCCACGCATCCTGCAGCTCAATCCCCAGCTCCCTGCACTTGTCCAGAAAGCCCTTTTTCCTCAGGACAGAGTTCGGTCCGCTTTGCCTGCTTCCAATGAAGCCCGCTGTTTTATGTCCGCGCAATGCAAACATGTCTGCTGTATTCGCTCCGATCGCATAGTCATCTACATAAACACAGTGGTAATGCTCTTCTCTTCGAAATGCGCATACGACAGGGATATCAAACTGTCTGCTGTTCAAATACTCTGCGTCCGCATCAGAAATCCCGCAGATGATGATGCCGCTGCACCGTACCGGAGTCATAAGCTGCTCACATTCACACAAATGCCCAAATTCAAACATATGTACATAAAACTCCACATGCTGGCATGCCTCATCCGCCATTTGCTGAAGCGCCCGGAAGAAGCTTCCCATGATCTCATCCGCATAGCCTGAGTTCCAAAACACCGCAATCACTCTGCTCGTCCCTTCCACCCCGGCATTTCTCAGCCTTCTCGCATAGATATTCGGCTGATAATCCATCTCTCTTGCGACATTCCGGACCCGCTCCTGCGTCTTTTTTGAGATGCGCATCTTGTCCCCGCGCCCATTCAATACAATCGATACCGTCCCGACTGATAACCCAAGACGATCTGCAATTTCCTTAATCTGCGCACTTCTATGACTCGCCACTGCTTCCCCACCCTCATTTGCATTTTCGTTTTAGCAATTCCTATTTTACCCAATTGCAGCCCATCTGTCAACTGGCATTTTCTGACTTTTTAAAAAGCGCCTGCTCCCGCCGGAGCCGGTATTGTTTGGGAGTGATATGCTCCACCTTCTTAAATGTGTGAATCAGATGGCTGCAGTCGGCAAAGCCTGTCTCCTGGCTGATAAAGCTCAAATCGGAATCCGTAAAAAGCAGCAGGTCCTTTACGCGGCTGATCCGTATAAATTCAATATATTCCCTGCAGGAACGTCCATACAGCTCACGAAACTGTCTGGTAAACTGAGAATAGCTCATGCTGCATTTTTCAGCAAGCTCCTCGACGTGCAGCGGCTGGCTGAGGTTCTCATCGATGTATTCCGCAATAGAAAACAAGGTCTGGTGGTCGCTTGGCGGCTGCACTGCCAGGTCCGTATCAAATCCGTTCGCGCGCCAGATCCGGAAAAGGTGCGTCAGCAGATTGGTCAGGTGAGACTGGATACAGAGATCATACCCGTACTGCTTTTCCTGCATCTCATGAATGCAGGTCTCAAAAATCTCCTTTACAGACAGCCCTGCAAAAGCTGTCTCCGGCAAAATAATCGGCGCCTTATCGCTAATGGCGGCGGCAGCGGAAAGACGGCTGAAGCTCGGCATATGGCTTCCCGCCGATTTTAACAGTCCGATATTGAATTTTATCACATGGTAGCTGATCGGACCATCACTGTAAATCGCATGGACTGCCTGCGGATGAAAGAATACGAAATCTCCCGGCTTGATTGTGTATTCCTTTTCATTGCAGAGAATATAGCCGTTTCCACTTAATATGTACAGCATTTCACAAAAATAATGCCAGTGTGCTTTCACTGGATAACGCTCATTATCAGAGTCAAAAAAGAACGCTTCTAATGGAGAATTCAGGCAGTCGGATTTCTCAAACAGGGTGTTCATGTCTAACCTCCGTGCAAATTTTACCCTCTCGTTTGCCATCGTTTTCAGATGCATCATAGCAGAGCATTTTGCCATTTGTCAATCAGAAGGACGCGCAAAATCAAGAGCGTTTTATACAATTTTTTGGCAATTTTTTTATAGAAGATGTGAAAGAAAGTTGCTATAGTGTGGTTCGACTCTGAAGAATATCAGAAAGCTATGGAGGTGCGAGGATGAAGGATACAGCCCGTCTGCGGTGGCTGTGGGGAAAGATGAAGGGCTACCATCTGCTTTATATTGCAGGGATCATGATGGTAGTCGTCTTCAACATACTGCAGCTGACCGTTCCGTTCTTTACACAACATATTGTGGATACCTTTCTCACCGGAGAAAATGCAGCCCAGCATCTGGCGACGGAACAAAAAACGTTTATTCTGCTGGTTCTGGGAATGGTAGGCATTACCTTTTTGCGGACCGTGCTCGTGTATATTGCCTGCATGACCTTCGAGCATGTTTCGCAGATGACGCTTTACCGAATCCGGAATGAGCTGTTCGCGAAGATCCAACGGCAGGATATGCATTTCTACGACCAGTACCGGACCGGTGATCTGATGACGCGTCTGACCGGAGATTTGGACGCAGTGCGTCATATGATCGCCTGGGTTGTGCGCATGCTCGTGGAGTGCTTTACTCTGATCACCGCAGCCGCAGTCTATTTCTTCTATCTGGATGTCAAGGTTGCTGCCTGTCTGCTTGCGATGGCTCCTGTAATTTTCCTGGTCACACTGACCTTTAAAAAACAGGTTGGCCCGATGCATACCACCCTCCGGGAGCGCCTCTCGCAGATGAACACCGCGGCGCAGGAAAATATTTCCGGCAACCGGGTCGTAAAAGCATTTGCAAGAGAGGATTACGAGATCAAGAAATTCAATGAACGAAATACCGCATATTCCAGGGCAAATAAGCAGACCGTGCTTACCTGGCTGCGCTTCTTTCCGTTCATTGAGATCTGCGCGAATCTGCTCCCTGTCATCCTGCTGGTCGTCGGCGGTCTCTCGATGATCGACGGCACACTGACCAGCGGAGAATATGTGGCATTCTCCTGCCTGACCTGGGCTATCGCGAATCCCATGCGCCAGCTCGGAAATATTCTAAACGAATTCCAGCGCTTCGCGGCCGCAAGCTCGAAGGTGATGGAGCTCGCCGCAAGCGAACCGGTTATCGTAGACAAGGAAGCAGCCATCGACCACCCGGAGCGTTTCCACGGCAAGGTCGAATTCCGCCACGTCAGCTTCTCCTACGAGGGAAAGAAGGTACTGTCTGACGTGAATTTCACGATTCAGCCGGGACAGACGGTCGCGATCATGGGAGAAACCGGAAGCGGGAAGACCTCTCTGATTCAGCTCATTCCACGGTTTTACGATCCCGAGAAAGGAACGGTGCTCGTGGATGATGTGGATGTCCGGGATCTGAAGCTGCACCAGCTCCGCAAAAATATCGGTCTGGCAACCCAGGATATCCTGCTGTATTCCGATACGATTGACGGAAATATTGCCTACGGAAACTCCGCAATGCCGGTCGAGACGGTGCAGCGGTATGCGCGCTATGCGGCGGCCTCTGAGTTCATCGAACATCTGCCCCAGAGATACGATACCATCATCGGGGAGCGGGGCGTCGGGCTGTCGGGCGGACAGAAACAGCGTATTTCGCTTGCGCGGGCAATGGCAATCGAACCGGCCGTGCTGATTCTGGACGATACGACCTCTGCCGTCGACATGGAAACGGAGAAGTACATACAGGAGAAGCTGAAAAATCTGCATTTCCCCTGCACGAAGCTCATCATTGCACAGCGCATTTCCTCTACAAAGGATGCGGACCAGATCCTGATTCTGGAAAACGGAAAGATAACGGAGATGGGAACACACAAAGAGCTGATTGCGAAAAAAGGCTACTATTATGAAGTTGTAAAGCTGCAGAATGGAGGTGAGGACATTGGCTAGAAATACCTATGGAGAGGATGAGGTTCTGGAAACTCCTTTTGACTTCCGGCATTTGCTGCGTGCGTCCGTCTATATCCGTACCTATGCAAAGCGGATGATTTTCGCGCTGGCAATCAGCGCGGTTGCCGCCGGAACCGGTCTTCTGTCCCCCATGATTATTCAGAAGGCGCTGGACGAAACGATTCCGGCGGGAGACCGGAAGGGACTTTTGCTGCTGGGCGGGCTTCTGGTCCTCACTTATACCGTCAGTGTCCTGTTCTCCACCATCCGCTCCCGCATTATGAACATTGTGGGGCAGGATATCATCTTCGATATCCGGAGGGACCTGTTTGCGCATTTACAGAAGCTTTCGTTTCAGTATTATGATGACCGGCCGCACGGCAAAATCCTGATCCGTGTTGTGAACTATGTAAACTCTGTGTCGGACATGCTCTCCAACGGCATCATCAATGTGATCCTGGAAGTTCTGAATATGGTGTTTATCGTTATATTCATGTTCCTGGTAAACGTGCAGCTGTCGTTTGTGGTGCTGGCGGGTGTTCCGGTGCTGGCGGTTATTATGCGCTTTATCAAAAAGCACCAGCGGCGGGCCTGGCAGCAGGTGTCCAATAAAAACTCCAATCTGAACGCATATCTGCAGGAGAACATCACGGGCGCCAGGGTGACGCAGATTTTCGCCAGAGAGGACGAGAACGCAGCAATCTTTGAAACACTTTCCGGCAAATGCAAAGCCGCATGGATGGAGGCTGTGAAGTATTCCAACCTGGTCTGGCCGGGGATCGACAATGTCTCGGTCTGCGTGCGTGCCGCGATCTATCTGATCGGACTGCTGATTCTCGGTCAGGGAAAGGTATCCGTCGGCGTCATTGTCGCTATGACCTCCTATGCGGCAAGCTTCTGGCAGCCAATCCTGAACCTGGGCAATATCTTCAATAATTTTATCAATAACATTGCCTATCTGGAGCGTATTTTTGAGACACTCGATGAGCCTGTGACAGTGGATGACGCGGAGGATGCCGTCGAGCTGCCGCCGATCCACGGGGATGTGACCTTTGAGGATGTGACCTTCCATTATGAGGAAGACAAAAAGGTGTTGGAACATGTTTCCTTTACGGTAAAAGCAGGCGAAACGATCGCGCTGGTAGGTCCGACCGGAGCCGGAAAATCCACAATCGTCAACCTGCTGTCCCGCTTCTACGATGTAAATGGCGGGCGGATTCTCATCGACGGGCAGGATATTTCGAAAGTAACCCTGCACTCCCTCCGTTCGCAGATGGGAATTATGCTGCAGGACAGCTTTATCTTCAGCGGAACGATTGAGGACAATATCCGCTACGGAAAGCTGGATGCCACCATGGAGGAAATCGAGCGGGCAAGCAAAGTGGTCTGTGCGGACAGCTTTATCAAGAGCATGCCGCAGGGCTACCAGAGTGAGGTAAAGGAGCGGGGCAGCCTGCTGTCGCAGGGACAAAAACAGTTGATTTCCTTCGCCAGAACTCTGTTATCCGACCCGAGGATCCTGGTGCTGGATGAGGCGACCTCCAGCATCGATGTACAGACAGAACGGGCGCTGCAGCAGGGATTAAACGCCATGCTGCAGGGGAGAACCGCATTCATCATCGCGCATCGTCTGTCCACGATCAAAAACTGCGACAAGATCATGTATATTTCGGACGGCGGGATCAAGGAATGCGGTACTCACGAAGAGCTGATGAAAAAGAAGGGCGCCTACTACCAGCTGTATATGGCACAGCGGATGGAACTCGCATAAGAAAAATGGGGGCAGGACATTCCAGTACTGCACCCGTTTTTTTGTTGCAATTTTTTCCTTACCGCTCGTCCACCACCTGAAAGATATAGAATTTAACAAGGTGATTTTATCTGCGTTTATTATGTGCTATAAAGGAAGGATTTTCAAGCCTTTTTCGAGTCTTGAGTTTATCTCTTTTTATCATGCTCTCCGTAAAGGTGTGTCAAAAGGTGTGTCAAAACGCAGAACACTACCCCGTCACGCTCCACTATTGTTTGTGGAGGTGTGGCGGGGGAATTGCGCTATTTGGGGTAGAAATTGGGGTAGAGAAGGGGGCGTTCATTTACTTGATTTGTCACTGATGTTATAGGCATAGAAAAACCACCCTTAAAACTTTGGCGAGTGGCAGGGTGGCAATTCTATGATTTGTCTTTTCTGTTGAGGTCAACCCCTTGTGGGCGGTTGTTCCTTTTTGCATCTCCAATATAGCACATCTGGCAGCATGGCGCAAGAGATTTTTACAGCCTGCTGCGCATATCATTCCCCTTCCGGGGCTCCGTTTCCACCACTCTCCTGCTCTAATCGGCGGGCATCCTGCTCCATGGTCTCATTGATGGCGCTTATATATCAAGCTGGCTAAAGTCAATTGAGAAGTCTTCATAGATGCCGACTTTCACGGTATCAGAAAAAGTATACTCATCCGTTTCCTCGTGTTCAAAGTTGTAAATTGTGATTCTGTTTTTCTCCGGGTCAACGATCCAGTATTCACGGACGCCAGCAGAGCGGTACTTAAACAATTTGGTCAGGTAGTCCATGCGCCTGCTCCCTGGGGAGACGATTTCAATGATCCAGTCAGGAGCACCAGAACACCCCTTGTCATTCAGTTTGCTGGGGTCACAGATCACAGAAATATCAGGCTCAACATAATTTGTATCGTCCTCATTGAGGAAGACAGCAAACGGGGCGGGGTAGACTTCGCAGGAGCCATTATTGCTTTTTATGTGGCTTAGGATGCTGTGGTAAAGTTCGCCCACAAACTTCTGGTGTCTTCTGTTCGGCGGAGCCATATAGTACATCTGGCCGTCAATCAGTTCGGCTCTGGCTCCCTCCGGCAGATCATAAATATCTTCGATAGTGTAGAGCTTTTCCTGTGGCAATGGCATAGTAACACATCCTTTCATGGTTGAGTATAGGTTAAATGGTATCGGATTATCCACAATGGATTTTCTGCGTCCTGGGCGGATTTCGTCACTTTGAAGATTGATTTTGTGCGACGTTGCACACAGGGCAGGGAGCACGCCTGCTCCGGAAGTCAGATTCAGAAATTCGACGCAGGGAAGCGCGAGAAAGCCTATATTTACAACCTTTCTTCCCCTACCGCTCGTCCACCACCTGAAAGATATAGAACTTCAGATAGTAGGACTCGTCCGCCGCCCACAGAATCGGGTGGTCCGGGGACTGGGTGCGGAATTCGACCTGCCTGAGGCGCTTGTGCGCGCTGTGCGCGGCCTGGGCGATGGTCTGGGTAAAGAGTTCGTACGTCATAAAGTGTGAGCAGGAACAGGTGGCAAGATAACCTCCATCCTTTACCAGCTTCATGCCGCGCAGATTGATCTCACGGTATCCTTTGATGGCATTTTTTACGGAGCTGCGGGTCTTGGCAAAAGCAGGCGGATCAAGGATAACAAGATCATACCGCTCCCCCTGCGCTTCCAGCGAAGGCAACAGATCAAAAACATCTGCACAGAGAAAATGCACACGGTCCTCCAGCCCGTTCAGCCGCGCATTCACCTCCGCCTGGTCGACGCCAAGCTGAGAAGCATCGACACCGAGCACGCTCGCCGCTCCGGCTGCGCCTGCATTTAATGCGAAGCTTCCGGTATGCGTGAAGCAGTCCAGCACCCGTGCACCGGGACAGAGGCGGCGGATCGACTGGCGATTGTATTTCTGATCCAGGAAGAACCCTGTCTTCTGGCCATCCCTGACATCCACCTGATAGCGCACGCCATTCTCCGTGATCTCCACCAGCGTGTCAAACTCCGGCCCAAGAAATCCCTTGGTGCGCTGCATTCCCTCCTGCTCCCGCACCTTCGCGTCGCTACGCTCGTACACGCCGCGAATTACAATGCCGTCAACTGCCAGCACATCCTTGAGCAGTTCCAGGATCGTCCCCTTCAGCCGGTCAATCCCAAGCGCAAGGGACTGCACGACCAGGACATCTGAAAACTTATCCACCACCAGTCCCGGCAGAAAATCAGCCTCGCCAAAGATCACGCGGCAGCTTTCTGTATCCACGGTCTTCTTCCGGTAATCCCACGCGTTCTGCACCCGCATTCTCAGAAACTCCCGGTCAATCTCCTGTTCGATCTGCCGCGTCAGCATGCGAACGCGGATTTTCGAATGGCGGTTGATAAACCCGCGCCCTAATGGATATCCGTCGAAATCATGCACCAGCACGATATCTCCATCCGCAAAGCTTCCGGTCACGGAAGCGATCTCATTATCATAAATCCAGGCCCCGCCTGCCTTCAGCGTGCGGCCCTCCCCCTTTTTCAAAGCTACGACTGCCATCTTCCTGCTCCTTCCATCTTATCCAAAAATGAGCAAATACAAATATTGCATAATAAATTCTGTATTATGCGGACAATATTACAGGATTTCATAGAAAAATTGGTGCTACAAAAACATTTTGTGCGGTTCCCCGCTATTGCAGAGTCCATCGGCACTTCCTTCCTCTACTATCGCGCAAACATTCACCGTCACTACTGCAATTCCTGCGGGTACACAAGCCCCCACTCCTTCCGGAGCTGGTCACACTGCCGCAGAACGGCGAGACTGTCCTCCCACGGTACGACCGGTGACTCCACCAGCCCCCTGCGCAGACAGTCATTTACATGAGCAACTTCATACTGGTAGCCCTCATCCTCAACGCCTGCGAGCTTCTGTGGCACCGGCTCCTCCAGATCCATTGCCTGATCTCCAATCACAACGTGCGCGCGCGTCGGCTTCCAGAAAACCGGCACCACAATATGCCCTTTCGTGCCATAAATATAGGCCGTATCCTGCATAGTTGTCCGAACTGCACTGCTCATCATTGCAAGCTCTCCCGCATCATACTGCGCAAGATACACCGCCTGCTCATCCAGCTTCAGATGCAGCTCATCTGTATCCATCGACGCAAGACCCGTCAGACGCACCGGATTCTTTTTCAGAATTTTCTGTGCAAAATGCAGGTTATACACCCCTGTATCGAGCAGCCCGCCGCCTGCCTTCTGCAGATCCAATACGCGCGAGGACGGGTCTTCCGTCCGATAGGAAAAATTCGAGCAGATCATCCGCACCTCTCCGATGCCACTCTCTCCATAATAAGACTCCAGACGCCCAAGCAGTGGAAAGAACTTTGTCCAAACAGCCTCCATCAAAAACACCTGCTGTTCCTTCGCGCACGCGATCATTTCTTCAAACTCCGCTGCGTTAATGCCGGCTGGCTTCTCTACAAGGACTGCCTTCCCCGCCCGCATCGCCGCCAGCGCCAGTTCCTTGTGCGCGGGATGCGGCACCGGAATATAGACCACATCAATATCGTCCATCCCAAGCAGTTCCTCATAAGAGACTGCCTGCGGAATCTGAAACTCCTCCGCTGCCCGTTCGGCGGTCCTGCGTGTCCGCGAGGCAACCGCTGCAATTTCCATGCCCTCTACCTGACGCGCCCCCTTCATCCAGCGCTTCAAAATCGCCCCTGCCCCCAGCAGGCCCCAGCGTATCACTTTCTCTTCCATTCTATTCCTCCATGATTCTAATCCGGATAAACCGGAAGCAAAAATTTGTGCCATTTTGCGCAAGATTTCGTTTGTAAGTGCCGAACAAAATTCCCGGTCAAGTCTATTCAAAAAGTGTATTGAAAACATTTCTCAAGGGCAAAAAAAAGCACCGCCCCCACAGGTCTAACCCTTGCAAAAGCGATACTTTCCATGCGCGATCAGGGGCTCGAACCCTGGACACCCTGATTAAGAGTCAGGTGCTCTACCAACTGAGCTA
>DKWE01000082.1 GCA_002491565.1 Lachnospiraceae bacterium UBA7160
TCGTTGCTCGCGGGAATAAACCAACCTGGCATCCGTTTTCCCGAGTAATCCCTATTTTCAATTCGTAAAAGGCATTTTGCGACACCCTCTCCTGATTCTTATTCAGTTCCCCTGCATCTTGCTGCAATTTGGTTAACCCTGTCACTCAGGTTAACGGCATCCAAACGTATCATCCCCGATAAGCGCCCCAGAGCATGTTTGAAAAATCATTCCTTCCATCTGCACGTCCCACTTTGCGTGATATTTCTGCCAAATTCAGTTGATGAAGCCCGGACCTATCATTCCTTCCCCCTGACATAAGAAACCGGATCATGCTAATGAGCGAAATAGAATGTCTGCCGCCTCATGAAAGATACTTCTCCAGCACCTTCAGAACTTCCGCTGCGCACGCCTCGACTGTCTGTCCCGACGTATCGATCACTGCGTCCGGATGCTCCGGTACTTCATAGACGCCGGAAATCCCGGTGAAGTTCTCGATCTCGCCTGCCCGCGCTTTCCGGTAGAGTCCCTTCACGTCCCGCCGCTCGCATTCCTCCAGCGGAGTACTCACATAAACCTCTACGAAATGATCCCCGATAATCTCTCTCGCATTCCGCCGGTCTCTGGCAAATGGAGAAATAAACGAGGTCAGCACGATCAGCCCCGCGTCATTCATCAGCTTCGCCACTTCCGCGATCCGCCGGATATTCTCAATCCGGTCATTCTCCTTAAACCCGAGGTTCTTATTCAGCCCGAGCCGGATATTGTCGCCGTCCAGCAGCATCGTATGCTTTCCCATCGCAAACAGCCTTTTTTCCACCTCATTGGCGAGCGCAGACTTTCCGGAACCGGACAAGCCCGTCATCCAGACGGTGAATGCCTTCTGCCCCAGGCTGCTCTCCCGCAGCTCCTTTGTAATGTCCGTCTCCTGCCACGTCAGGTTGTCCCCTCGCTGGATCGAATCCATGACGGTTCCGCACGCCGCTGTGCTGTTTGTCAGCCGGTTGATCAGGATAAAGCTGCCCAGATCCCTCTGATTTTCAAATAGCTCAAACACCATCCTGCTCCCGACCGAAATCTCACAACAGGCAATTTCATTTTTATAAATGGCCTCCGCACAGACCTCCGCGCCGGTGTTGACATCCACCCGGTACCGAATCCCCATCACCGTCGCAGGCACCGTCTGCGTGCCTAGCTTCAGATAAAAATTCTGTCCCGCGACAAGCCGCTTATCGTCCATCCACAGCAGCGATGCCTCGATCATCGTCCCCATCTGAAGACGGCACCCGCGAACAAGTACACTGCCGCGCGAGACATCGACCTCGCGGTTGAGACAAACGGTCACTGCATGGCCCTTGCTGCTTTTTTCCACACTCTTACAGCCTTCCAGGATCTCGGAAATCTCCGCCTGCTCCCCACCCGGAAGCACAGTAATTGTATCGCCCACCGCGATCCTTCCGGAAGCAATCTCGCCCTGGAATCCACGGAATGTCCGGTCCGGACGGCAGACGCGCTGCACCGGCATCGCAAACCCTCTCGCCTCATCCTGCTCCTGGACATCGACCTGCTCCAGATACGGCAGCAGCGCCTCTCCCTGATACCACATCATCCGCTCCGAGCGTCTGGTTACATTATCACCCTCCGTCGCGGAAACCGGGATAATCTTGATGCTGTCGCACGGAAACTCCGCCATCAGCACACGGATGTCCTTCTCTGTCTTTTTAAAGCTGGAACGGCTGTAGCCGACCAGATCCATCTTGTTAACCGCAAATACAAAATGCCGGATTCCCATCAGCGAACAGATCCGCGCATGCCGCCTCGTCTGCGTCAGCACCCCCTGACTCGCATCCGCAAGAATCACCGCAAGAGACGCAAATGAAGCGCCGACCGCCATATTCCGCGTATACTCCTCATGTCCCGGCGTGTCCGCCACAATAAAGCTCCGTTTCTCCGTCGAAAAATAGCGGTAAGCGACATCGATCGTGATCCCCTGCTCCCGCTCTGCCATCAGACCGTCCAGCAGCAGGGAATAATCGATCGCGCCACCCCGGGAGCCCACCTTCGAGTCCAGCTCCAGCGCCCTTTTCTGATCTGCGAACAGCAGCTTCGCGTCGTAGAGCATATGCCCGATCAGCGTGGACTTTCCGTCATCCACACTTCCACACGTAATGAATTTTAACAGATTATCCATATCAGAAATACCCCTCCCGCTTACGTTTCTCCATGCTGGCAGAACCGCCGTCGCTGTCAATAATCCGGCTCGTCCGTTCCGACTCTACCGCCGAAAGTGTCTCCTCAATAATTTGATCTAATGTATCTGCCTCCGATTCCATCGCACCGGTCAGCGGATAGCAGCCGAGCGTGCGGAACCGCACCTTCTTCCACTCGATTTGTTCTCCCTCGCGCAGCTTCATCCGGTCATCATCCACCATGATCAGCTGCCCGTTCCTGCAGACTACCGGGCGTACAGCGGCATAGTACAGTGACACAATCGGAATATTTTCCTGACGGATATACTGCCAGATATCTTTCTCCGTCCAGTTTGAAAGCGGGAACACACGGATACTCTCACCCGGGTGAATCTTTGTATTGAACAGCTTCCACATCTCGGGGCGCTGATTTTTCGGATCCCACGCGTGATGCTCGTCCCGGAAGGAAAAGATTCGCTCCTTCGCACGGCTCTTCTCCTCATCACGCCGCCCGCCACCGAAGGCCGCCGTAAATCCATACTGGTCGAGCGCCTGCTTCAGCGCCTGCGTCTTCATGATATCCGTGTAGGATGCGCCGTGGTCAAACGGATTGATCCCCTGGCGAATTCCTTCCATATTAATATATTCCAGCATCTCGATGCCGAGCTCCTTCGCACGGCGGTCGCGGAATTCAATCATCTCGTGAAATTTCCAGGTCGTATTCACATGCAAAAATGGAAAAGGCGGCTTCTCCGGATAAAATGCCTTCATCGCCAGATGCAGCATCACCGAAGAATCCTTTCCGATCGAGTACAGCATCACTGGTTTCTCACACTCTGCGGCAACCTCCCGCATAATGTAGATCGCCTCCGCCTCCAGCTCTTCCAAATGATTCATATATTCCCTCCTCATAATATAACTGTTCATCCCTTCACAGCTATGACAAAAATTCATACAAAATCGCCTGCAGCGACAGAATTTTACCAGCTTCCCCGGGAGCTTCCTGCATTCTGCATGAAAACACCCGCAGTACATGGATTGACCTGCTGAATCGTCACAATTAATGCTTCCTTTTGTGCATTTTTAATACTTTGCTCATTTATCATTCATAACAGCAAAAATGCCACCGCCAGATTCCCCGCCAGCAGCAGCGCCGGACTGACCTTCTTCCTGCAGGCAAGCAGAAAATCCGCCACTGCCAGCACAGCCATCAGCAGCAGTACCGCCCAGACAGGTTTCTCAAGTATCCCTGCAGCGCGCACACACTGATTCGCCATCGAAAGCATAATGTTGAGCAGCAGTCCCGCGACCATCGGGCGAATCCATCGGCTGAGACGCCGAAAGCTCCCGTTTTCACTTAAACTGTCATAAAAATGATAAATCACAAAGTAAAATCCGCAGGAAGCCGCAATGCTGCACCCAAAGCCAGCCAGCGCAGTCAGCAGCCCCCCAAGCAGCGTCCCTGTGCCGTTCCACCCTACGTAATAACCGACTGCTGCCAGCGTCTTGCACAGAATTGAGCCGGGAAGCACATTCACGATACTGACAATGTGCCCGTAGTACTGCTCCTGCGTAATCATGCCGCCTTCTACGAAAATGCCATCCGCCACAGTCAGATACGCATCTCCGCCGCCGAACGACATCAACGAAGAAAGCAGTCCTCTCCCGACAAATAAGAGCGTCGGCAGCAGCTGAAGCAGCATGGCCGGTAAAGCGAGCAGGAGCAGCACACTAAGCCAGATGGAAACATCACGCAAGATATCCCTCACGCAAAGCTGCATGCCTGCTCCGCCGAACTGCATATTCTGCGGTACTGATGCTCCATCAGCCTTCTCCTGCTGCGATGCGGATGCTTCATTGGACTGTTCTTTCTGTAACGCTGATACTCTATCCGGCTGCTCCTTGTACGTTTCCAGGCGCCCATCTGGCTGTGCTCTTCCCGATGCAACTGCCCCGCGAAAGCTCCGCACTTCCTTCAGAAAGCCCGAAACCGCCAGCAGCAGCATCAGCGCCTCCACCACACGCAAGACCTCATCGCTTAAAATCTGGCGTTTGCCGGAGCCTGCGAGAAACAGAACTGTCAGCACACCCACCGCCGCCATACGCCAGCGCTGTCGTCCTCCTCCCAGCGCAAAGATCACAAAAAATGCGGCAAGCAAAATCCGTACTGTCGATATCGAAAAAAACGGAACCACATCTATTCCAAACAGCGCATACAGATTCTTCCCGCAGGAAAGTACGAAGACACCGGCCATCACGACAAGCACCTTACAGAGGCGTGCATATCCATCTTTTCTGCATCCCATCAGCATGCCCCGGATATAATCCGCAAGCAGATAAAGAATGAATGCCAAAATCCCGACTGCCGCGGTCTGCACGACCCGGATAACTCCGGACTGCAGATAAGACAGCACCGTCACGCAGAGTACAGTAAGCACCACACCCGGAAGCGCCATCGCCGCTGCGCCGAGCAGCATCCCCGGCGTCCCAAAATTTCTCCGTCCAACAGAAGCCGAAATTTCTACCGGCAGCGCTCCTGGCGTGATACTCGCCACCACGACATCCTGGTCATAGTTCTCCTCATTTTCAATCCCCTGAACCTCGATAATCTCATGCGAAATGACAGGAATCAATGCACTCCCGCCTCCGAATCCAATGCAGCCTACCTTCAGCATCGACCGCACAAACCTTCCAAGTCCGCGCTTTCTCCTATCCTGCATCCTTTCATCCTGTCCTTCCTTCCGTTCTTCCCCCAACCGTACCTCCTGTCTTCCCTGCTTTTCCATCCGTTTTACGGCTTTTACCGGTTTAACTAAACGTTCGCTTTATGATGGCAAACAGCGCCCGGAACGGATTGCGCACCTTTTTCCGGAATTCCTTCAGCATTGCGACATCTTTCTGGAGTTTCTGGATCTCTTTTCTCTGGTTCTCCAGCTCCTTTTTCTCCCATCCCTTTTTCTGATTCTCCAGCGCTTTGTTCTGCTTTTCCAGCTCCTCGACCCGGCGCAACAGAGCGGCATTCGACGCCACCGTAAAGCGGACCAGATCACTCATCATATGGGGATTATCCCTTTCCCACACAATCTCCGTCTCACCAGTCTCTGGTTTCTTCTTTGTGAACAGAGGACCGCCATCATCGAGCCAGGCGTCGGCAACCTTGCGGTTCCCTTCCTCAAACTGTTCCATGAAACGCGCTGCATCCGCGCAGCTCCAGAGGACGCAGGGGTACTCTTCGGAAGAGCTATCTGAAATTGACAGCAGTACATTCCGGAAATATTCATTTTCCGAAAGTGTCAGTTCTGGAAGTCCGTTGATGATCCGTTTCATCTCGCACGCATTCAGGGAAAGGCGTTCATTCAGCTCCGTCTTGCTAATCGTGTACTCCTCCGTAAGCGTCAGGCCCAATACATCCAGGAAATCCTCCTGTGTCATCCCACCCTTCAGCGCACTGCGGCTGTATCTGCGCACAATGATATGTTCCTTTCCAAGCACTTCTGCCGCGCGCGAGAGGGTCTCCCAATATGCAAGATTCACATACCGCGGGTAATCCTCTGCAAAATGCTCCCATGTCTCCGTCGCATGGTCCGCACTCGTCACCGGATGCTTAATCCGCTGATTCCAGGCAGAAATTGCATACTCTCCCTGATCTCTTAAGTAGACAATCAGCTTTACCACATACCCGTCACGCTCACCCGCCTGCTTCAATTCCTCCCAGAGCGTCGCCCGGCGCTTCCGGACAGCAAGCCAGATCCCCTCATCGGATAAAATCACGTTATCATAACTTTGAAACAATTCCTTTACACGCTGCAGTCCGTCCTCGAACCGCGCCTGCTCTTCTTCCTTTGTCTGATATCCCTCCACACTCTGCGTAATGCGCGAAGCGAGAAACAAGCCATTCCGGTTCTTTCCCTTTCCCGCATACCGGAACGGGAAATCCGGATAAGCAAAGCCCTTTCTGGCAAGCACTTCCCGGTTATCTGCACAGAATCTCTGGATCGCCGTCGTACCGGTCTTTGGTGTTCCAACATGTACATATAAAATTTTCATCCTTACCTCCCATGCCGCATCCCTGCAGCAAACAAAGCTTATGGGCAGTATGCTTCCCAACGGAGTCCTATGATACCGTGAGAAGATTAAATCATTATTAAAATTCTGTTACAAAGAATGCGCAATAAACAAACGCAGAAAAGCCCGTTTTCACAGTCTCTTTATTACTGTTTATTACCATTGGATTGGACAGCAAGCCAGAGGGTAAACGCGCTTCCTCTCCCCTCCTCGCTCTTCACCTCGATCGTCCCTCCGTGGAGCTTTGCAATTTTCATTGCAAGTGCAAGGCCAAGGCCAAAGCCCTCGGAATTTCGCGCAGCGTCTTCTTTGTAGAAACGCTCGAAGAGCCGCTGCTGCGTCTCGGGCTTGATTCCGGGTCCCTCATCCTTTACTTCTGCGTATACCCGGTCTTCTTTCATACCGGTCCGGAGCGTAATTTCCTGTCCCTCCTGGCTGAACTTAACTGCATTTGAAACCAGATTGTGCAATGCAACCACGACCAATGACAGATCCATTGGCGCCTCCGCCTTTGAAAGCAGCAGGCGAAACCGGACAGAACATCCTTCCTCTTCCTGCATTTCTTCGCAGATTGCACGCGCGACCTCCGCCAGATCCAGCGGTTCCTTTTCCAGCTTTTGCCTGCCCTGCTCCAGCCGCGACAAATACAGCAGCTGTGTGATCAGCCGCTTCATCCGCTCCGCCTGCCTCTGCAGAACCTGAAATGATTCCCGGATCTCCTCTTCACTGCCTGCGTTCTCCACCCGGTAACGGCTTTCCTCCAGTATCACAGATACCGGTGTGCGCAGCTCATGTGCAACATTCGCGGTAAATTCCTCCTGGGAACGCACCATGCGCTCGATCTGTTCCAGCATCCGGTTGTCCGCTCTGGCAAGCACAGACAGCTCCTCAAATCCGCCTTCGTATACGACACGCTGCGACATATCCAGATTCGTGCCAATCTGCTCCGCGGTCTGGCACATGCGCTTCAGTGGATTGGAAATCTTTCTGGCCAGCAAACCGCCTACTACGGTCACTGTAACCGCTACTATTATCACACATAGATACGCAGCATCCTCCACTCTGGTATAGCGGCTGGAGATCTCGGAATTCATCACGACACCGCGCACATAAAAGGTCCCCTCCGGGCTCTCAATCCCGACACGGTCATACACATAAAAAAGTTCTCCCTGTGACTTAATACTCCGGAGCTTTCGAGCATTCAGCTCCTCCATCTGCGGGAACTTGTCCGGATATCTGCCGGAGTTTACAAAGCCGTCCTCCGACAACACCAAAAAATAATAACCTTCATCCTCGTATTCAAACCGGTCAGAAACAACCAGCTCTCCTTCCACCTGTGAAATATAGCGGCTGTTCGCCCGCACGCGCCGCTCCAGATGCGATGCAATCTCATACTGCACAACTGCTCTTGTCAGGATACTCACGAAAAAAATCATCATCGCGGACAGCAATGCTACCGCTGCAAGCAGAATAACAGCGAAATACCGCGTGATGGACAGTTGTTTTACCCTTCGTCTTTTAATAGATATCCCACCCCTCGGACGGTCCGGATTAATTTTTTGTCGAACTCATCATCGATCTTTTTGCGCAGAAAGCGAATGTAAACGTCTACCACATTAGAGCCCCCTCCATAGGAGACATCCCAGCTGTCCGACTCAATCTGCTCGCGGGTCAATACAAGCCCCTGATTGCGGATCAGATAAAGCAGCACCGAATATTCCTTCGGGGACAGCTCGATCACCTTTCCTGCGCGTGTTACCACATGTGACGTCTCATTCACTGTTAAGTCCCCACAGGTATAGATACTTTCTGTGCGTTCCGGCCGCATCCTGGTCATCACCCGTACCCGGGCCAGCAGCTCCTGCATCCGAAATGGCTTGATCAGATAATCGCTCGCCCCCAGGTCCAGGCCACGCACAATATCATTCAGCCCATCCCGGGCTGTCAGAAACAGCACCGGCGTGCGAATCCCCCTTCTGCGCGCTTCCTTCAACACGCCAAACCCATCCAGCTTCGGCAGCATCACATCCAGGATGACCCCGTCATACGCCGTATACTCCAAATAATACAGTGCGCTCTCGCCATCAAAGCAGGCATCCGTCAGATATCCTTCCTTTTTCAGCTCCCGAATCAGAATCCGGCTCATATCCCGCTCGTCTTCTACCACCAATAGCTTCATCCCATATCCCACCCAGTCAAATCCAAATTTTATCATTATTTAACATTACTGTAAAAAAATTATCTTTATTGTAACATTGATTTTATCGTTTTGCAATTGTTATTTCATGGAACAATCCTATTTCCATACTTCACTCGTTACCGCTCATGCGCCCCGGTCGAGAAGGATATATGGGGTTCTGCCAGCCCAAACCGTTCGTCTGCAAGTTCTAGGTGCCAGAAGACCTCCGCGGCTGCCCGCCGGAATAAAAAAGCAGGCATCTTTTCAACACCTGCTCCTTCCAAACATTTTATTCTGGTTATCCAGCTTCTCAATCCGACTGTATGATCAATAAGCCAGCACATTCTGCTCATTTCAGCCGGCAATCCCCATCATTTTCAGCACCCAGTAGATCAGCCCCAACGCCCAGCTGGCGAGAATCCCATACAGAATCACCGGGCCTGCAATGGTGAAGATCTTGCAGCCAATTCCGAAGACCTGCCCCTCTTTTTTGTATTCGATCGCCGGAGCTGCTACCGAGTTGGCAAAGCCGGTGATCGGGACGAGCGTCCCTGCTCCGCCGAATTTCGCGAGCTTCTGGTAAAGATTGAGCCCGGTCAAAAGAACACTGAGCAAGACAAGCAGAAGCGATGTCCAGCTTCCAGACGTATCTTTATCCAGCCCAAACCAGTTACAGGCATTCAGGATTCCCTGCCCAATCACGCAAATACAGCCGCCTGTCACAAAGGCTTTGAGCATATTGAGAGGCAGGCTGTGCTTTGGCGTGACTTTCTTTACGTAATCATTGTACTCTTTGTTTTTTCTTTCTTTTAAAATATCCGGCATCGAAGGCTCCTTTCCCGCACACACAGCTGTGATGGATCGATGATCGTGTGCTCTCCTGGATTCATGTACTTCCCATTTCATTTGTCGGCCTGCATAGAATGCTCTTGCAGGCTCCCCAGATATCGCACCGTACTATGGTATAATAGTTTCTCCTGCTTCGGATATTTTATTCACATCATCTGCCAGTGGAATACCGTTCCTATCCGGCGAACTCCATACCATAGTTTTCCGCAGACAAGACAGCTGAATGAAGAGATGCATAAATACATGAAAACGCCTCGCGGGACAGTGACTGCTGAACAGTTACAAAGAAGATAACTAGATCAGCCCTCGACGATCAGATATTTCCCGTCCGGAAGTTTAAATACCTCTGCCTCCGCAAGCAGATCTGCCTTGGAAAGACCCGCGGTATCAACCCCATTTTCCTCAAAGTATTCCTTTACCTCTG
Source organism: Lachnospiraceae bacterium UBA7160 (assembly GCA_002491565.1). GTDB lineage: Bacteria > Bacillota > Clostridia > Lachnospirales > Lachnospiraceae > Choladousia. The sequence continues at coordinate 9,686 of DKWE01000082.1, forward strand.
GATAGCCGTCTGCGACAACTGCCATGCAGTCATCGAGAAACGCATCCGCTTCCTCCAGTGTCTCAGCGACCGGCTCATCAAAAAGCTGCGACTGATTTTTCAAAAATGTCTCAAGATATTCCTTTTTGTAAATCATAATTCGTTCTCCTCCTGCTGCATCCGCTGTGAAATGTCAGAGTAACTGCATCATTGGCCAGTACCGAAACTGCCTGCAAACTACTCTGACCGGAATGCGAAAAGCTTAAACTCATAAAAACGACCTGCAATCTCTTGCTGACAGGCAGAATGAAAAAAGTCCGGTCATGAACCGTGATCTTTGGTTGTGCTTAGTATACCCTCCACACATTGATTTCATCCTGCATCCATGTGTTCCCGCATGATTGCATGAAACTGGGAACCGCACCGCTCCACCTCTCCGAGTACCGTATCGATCCCCTGCTCCGTCCGCGTCCAGGTATCCCGGCTGATCCCGCGCGTCACGACAGGACAAACAAGAATCTCCGTGTCCGGAAACTGCTCCTGATAGTACAGCAGACAACGGCGCGCATGAAATGCCTGGCAGCACAGCAGCGCACGGTGTACCGGAATGTTGCGCTCCTGCAGACACTCGCGTGAAAAAATGGCATTCTGATACGTATAGGTCGCCCGGTCCTCCCGCAGAATCGCTGCATCCGGCACCCCCTCCGAGCGAAGCACCGCACGCAGATACTCGAACTCCGTCTCAAACTCTGCCTCTGCGCCATGCTCCACAGATTTCACTGGCTCCGTGACTCTGTCACACTGTGCACTGCCTCCCGCCGTCTCGTCCTGCAAAAGGAACCGCCCGGTCACAATGCTGTACCTTCCGGAGGGCAGAACCCACGGCGCAAACCCCTGACGGTACAGCTTCGCCGCATGGATTGCCGCATCCGGATAGTTCCCGCCCGGCACAAAAATCACATCCGCCTTCTCCGGCACGTCCTCCACAAAAACAAAATCCGTAATTGCCTGATAAAACTGCATATCCTCTCCTTCATACCCGCGAAATTTTTCTATGGTATCCACGCCCGTTTCAGCCTCCGGACAGCTTCACAGATCTCCTCCTCGGAGAGCGTCGCATAGCCGAGGAGAACTGTATGCGAAGGCTGTCCTGCCGCCTCTCCGACAAAGTACCGCGAAAGACCGCAGACTCGCACACCCTCTCTTGCCGCCAGTTCTACCGCCTCCTGCTCCGTCATCCCGTTCTGGAAGGTAAGCAGCAGATGAACGCCCGCATGCTCCCCGCTCACGCTGCAAAAGGAGCGAAACGCCTTTAATTCCTCCAGCAGCAGATCATGCCGGCTCCGGTAGACCGCCCGCATCTTGTTGAGATGGCGTTCAAAGTACCCCTGGTCCAGGAATCCTGCGATAATCCGCTGATCGACGCGCGACACGGTTGAGGATATGATCCGGCCGCGCTGCTGATACACGGAAAGCAGCGCCTTCGGAAGCACAAGGTAGCTGATACGGATGGCGGGAGCGAGTGACTTGGAAAACGTCCCGATATAGATCACACGCCCTGCACGGTCGAAGCCCTGCAGCGCCGGGATCGGTTTGCCCTTATACCTGAATTCGCTGTCATAGTCATCTTCAATGATATATCGCCCTTCGCCGGACGATGCCCAGGCGAGAAGCTGCATCCGCCTTTTCAACGGCATCACAAGTCCGATCGGGAACTGATGGGACGGCATCACATACGCAATCTGCGCATCCGTCTGTTCCAACAGATCCACACGCATCCCGGACTCATCCATTTCCACAATCCGCACCTCATTCGACAGATTGCGAAAGACATCATACGCTTTCTTGTACGTCGGACTCTCCATCGCAATCTTCTGCCCCGCTCCAAACATACTGCACAGCAGCAGCAGCAGGAAATCATTTCCCGCCCCCACGATGATCTGCTCCGGCTCTGCCTCAACCGCCCGCGCCTGGTGCAGATACTCCGCAATGGTTCTGCGCAGCTCATACTCCCCCTGCGGATCTCCAAGCTGAAACAGCTTGCGGTCCTCCTCCTGCAGCACCTCTTTGGAGAGCTTTTTCCAGGCATTTCCCGGAAAGCTGTCCAGGTCGACACCGCTCGGTGAAAAGTCATACGTGCAGCAGACACTCTCCTGCACCGGTCGGAGCGCCTGCACCGGGCGCTTCGTCTCAAAATGATACAGTCCTTCCAGATCACATACAAAATAGCCCCTGTACGGAACGGCCTCCAGATACCCTTCCGACACGAGCTGTTCATACGCGAGGTCCACCGTCGTTCGGCTGACCTGCAGATATTCCGCCAGCTTTCGCGTAGAGGGCAGCCTCTTTTTAAAAGGCAGCTCTCCGCTCAATATCTCTGACTTAATGTAATGATAAATCTGCTCATAGAGCGGCTCCTGCGACTTCACGTCCAGGCTGATTGTCAGATCATTCATGGAACTCCTCCAATAGATACCAGACGTACTTCTCTTGGCAGCGGCTGGCTGAACACAGCAGAAAGCCTCTAGTTACTGTGAAAGTAAGCCAAGTGG
>DKWE01000114.1 GCA_002491565.1 Lachnospiraceae bacterium UBA7160
ATGATTTTTCAAACACGCTCTAGTCCAGGATGGCAGAATGGTAACATAGAAGGGATGGAAATTTCATGAATCATTCAGAAGAAAAGCTTGGCACCTGGCCGCTTGGTAGGCTGATGCTGTCGATGGGCCTGCCGACGCTGGTTGCGCAGCTCATCAACCTGCTTTACAATATTGTAGACCGGATTTATATCGGTCAAGGCGTAGGTAGGGAGGCGCTGACCGGGCTCGGGCTTGCGCTGCCGGTTATCACGATTGTATCGGCATTCAGTTCTCTGGCCGGTGCGGGCGGTGCGCCGCGGGCGGCCATTGCGCTGGGACAGGGAAATAAAGAGAAGGCAGAGCGGATCCTGGGGAATGTTTTTATCATGCTTTGCTGCTTCACGGTTTTAAATATGGCTGTTTTTTACATCATTGAGAAGCCGTTTTTGTACATGGTTGGCGCGAGCGACGCCACGTATCCTTACGCGAGTGCTTATCTGCGCGTGTATCTGGTTGGAACCATTGCGGTGCAACTGGTGCTGGGCCTGAATCCGTTTATCACAGCGCAGGGACAGTCGAAGACCGCGATGGGATCAGTGTTGATCGGAGCTGCGCTGAATATCATACTGGATCCGATTTTTATTTTCGTATTTCACATGGGAGTGCAGGGCGCAGCACTTGCAACGATTCTGTCGCAGCTGGCCGGAGCGCTGTGGGTGCTTCGCTTTATGACTTCTCCGAAGACCTCACTGCGGCTGAAAAGAAGCTGCCTGAAGCCAGACCTTGCGTTGATTGGTTCGATTGCGGCACTTGGAATATCTCCGTTTATTATGCAGAGCACCGAAAGTCTGATTTCGATTGTAATGTCAAGCGGGCTGCAGCGATATGGCGGAGACTTATATGTCGGTTCGTTGACGATTCTGCAGAGTATCATGCAGCTGGCAAGTACGCCAATCAACGGATTTACGCAGGGTGTGCAGCCAATTCTGAGCTATAACTTTGGTGCAGGCAAGCTGGACCGTGTACGTGCGGCTTACCGGATGATTATTTCGATTACGGTGTTCACCTCTTTTGCGATGACAGCGGTGGAAATGCTGTTTCCGAAGGTGCTGGCGCGGATGTTTACGCAGGACCCGGAGCTGATTGCGCTCGTCGGGCGTGTCGCGCCGATTTTCCTTGCCGGGATGCTGATTTTCGGTGTTCAGATGGGCTGCCAGACTACGTTTATGGGGCTGGGGCAGGCAAAAATCTCGCTGTTTATGGCGATGCTGCGGAAGGTGTTTTTGCTGGTGCCGTTTGCGCTTCTGTTCCCACTGATAACGGGAGATGTCAACAGCATCTATTTTGCAGAGTGCATGGCGGATACACTGGCGGCGATTACATGCGGTACCGTGTTTGCTTTGAAGATTAAGAAAATTCTGGCGCAGGGCGCGAGATAATGGGCACCCCCCTCTATTGTTTACGCATTTTGTGTGCATTGCGAAGCGTGTTATTGTTCGCGGTCAGAATTGCCATGAACAGGAGCCGTTTTGAGCACACAGATCGGTCTTGCATTTTCCTGAAAATGATGTAATAATAAGTGCAATTCAGGTATTGTGTACTGAACAGATACGATTCAGAAGGAATCGCGGCCGTATCAGCCTGTGATTCGGAAGATATGGCAGCGGTTCAGCGACTACAAAAGATAAACATATGGGACAAGGATACGATATGGATACGAATGTACAGGCGATGGAATGTGCAGGCGGCGGACCTGGCAGGCGTGGACGCCCGCCTCTGAAGGAATTTGATTCGGAGGCGGTACTGCAGCAGATGCTGGATACCGTGCGGGAGGTCTACCGGGAGAAGCAGGAGATCAAGGCGACAGCGGACGAGCTGGAGCTGGCACCGCTGAAGGTGAAGAAGCTGTTAATTACAGCTGGCTGCCTTCATTACCCGGAAACGGAGCGGATTCTGCAGCTAAAGCAGGAGGGAAAAACGCAGGAACAGATTGAGGAGCTGATGGGCCTCGGCCGTGCGAGCATCAATTCCTACCTGCCTTATTCCCGGACTCCCTACAAAGGGGAGCTGAGCCAGAATGCGGAACGAGTGAGGCGGTATAAGGAACGGAAAGCGGCGGTTGAGACTCTTGGGAAAACGAAGACGGAGGCAGCACTCTGGTCGTGTTTGGAGCTCTTCCAGGGGTATCAGTTTTTTACAAGCTCAGGACTTCCGTTTGTCTATACACTGAAGCGTGGGCGGAATGGGCAGTACACAAAGGAGCTTTTTGTAGACCGGATGGCGGAGAGCAAGTCGCTTTCCTGGTCTTCAGTCCTTTTGGCGTTCCGCAGGGCGCAGGAACATCCGGAGGAAGTGGTCAAAAGGCCAAAGGCATTGGGAGATATCCGGGGCATCAGCTACGTATACAGCATATTGTGGCGGTTCGGTCTGATTCAGGTACCGGATAAGTCGGCAGTCCGGATGGCAGGCAGGGCAGAGGAACCGGTGAAGCAAAAGAAAATTGGCAAGGACGAAAAAGCGGTGCAGAATCAAAAGAAGACGGATAAGACGGAAGAATCTGCGCTGAATGATACGAGAATGGACAGAGTGGAAGGACCAGACGAAAACAATAATAAAATAGAAGAGACAGGGGAATTGCAGGTAAGCGGATGAAATTGCGTGGCGGAAGCGGTACAGGACTTTTCAAGCAGAGTCTTCAAAGCAGGTATGCAGATTCCGCTGCAAAGAAAGATTGGAAGGACAAACCGTGAAAAAGGCATTGGAAGTTTACATACACATTCCATTTTGCGTAAGGAAGTGCGCGTACTGTGACTTTCTCTCGGCTCCGGCTCCAAAGGAAGAGCAGGAGCAGTATTATCACGCGCTGCTGCAGGAAATCCGGGAATTTTCGGACAGAGATTCCTATGAGGTGCAGACGGTGTTTTTTGGGGGAGGCACGCCGTCCCTGCTTCCTGCAGAGTGGATTGCGCGGATCCTGGAGGAGCTTTCACGGCAGTTTTCCTTTGCCGTGAAAGCGGGGAGATCCAGCGCAGATAGCAGCAATCCAGATCGCATGCGTGCGCAGAAAGCTACGCTGGCGAGCAATCCGGATCGCATGCGCGCGCGGGAAGCTACGCTGGCGTGTAATCCGGATCGCATGCGCGTGCAGAAAATTACGCTGGCGAGCAATCCGGATCGCATGCGCGCGCAGGAAGCTACGCTGGCATGTAATTATGACCGCATCTGCGTGCCGGAAATTACGCTGGAGTGCAATCCGGGTACGGCGAATCCAGAAAAGCTTGCGATCTGGCGCGATGCGGGAATCAACCGGCTCAGCCTTGGCCTGCAGTCGGCGGATGCCGGGGAGCTTGCGCTTCTTGGGCGGATTCATACGTGGGAAGACTTCTTGCAGACCTATGAGCAGGCGCGCAAGGCCGGCTTCTCCAATATCAATGTTGATCTGATGTCTGCGCTTCCGGGGCAGACAGCCGACTCCTGGGAACGCACACTTCGCAGCGTGCTGGCTCTGCGCCCGGAACATATCTCCGCCTACAGTCTGATCATAGAGGAGGGCACGCCGTTTTATGAGCGTTACCATGCGGATGATGTGCGCCGTGCGCGCGGGGATGTGCCCGAGCTTCTGCCGTCTGAGGAGGAAGAACGGCTCATGTACTTCCGGACACAGGAACTGCTGCGGGAGGCAGGGCTGTACCGCTATGAGATATCCAATTATGCGCTTCCGGGCTGCGAGTGCCGCCATAACATCGGCTATTGGACCGGTGTTGATTATGTTGGTTTTGGCATTGGCGCGTCGTCTCTGCTGCATCATATCCGATACCGCAATACAGAGGAGATGGTGCTGTACTTGCGCAGATATGGAGTGGGCGCGAAAAGTCAGGGTTGTGCTTCTATACAGGGCAGTGCTTCCGAGAGTCGGAGTGGTTCTTTGGTGAGCGGCAGTGCTACACGAGGCGCTCCGTTTTCAGGAATATCGGACATAGAATACAATTTGTCGCCAACGAATAGTTTTGACCCGCGTTTGCCTGTTCGGACCTGCGAGCCCCTGACCCAGAAGGATGAGATAGAGGAATTTATGTTTCTGGGCCTGCGTCTGACTGCAGGTGTGTCGGAAGCAGAGTTTGAGCGCCGTTTTGGCCGGACTGTTGAGGAAGTCTATCATCCGGTACTGCAGAAGCTGATACACCTCCAGCTTTTACAGAGCGAGAATGGCGCTATCCGCCTGACCCCGCGTGGTCTGGATCTGAGCAATCAGGTCATGGCAGAATTTCTTTTGCCTGGTTGAAAAATTTGTCTTGTCGTGCTATGATAAGAACCTGATTTCCAGGACAGACGGAGGAACTGCCGGAAAGCAGCTCTGCCTGGACATTCCTGATACAAAATTGTGGGTTATCTCTATAGTAGTCCCGCAAAGCAGACACGTATCGTAGTTGTGCTGTCTCTTATTCGCAGAACAAGTAGGATCGATGTTTGCAGAGGGATTTGAAATTACTTAGAAAGAGAAGGAAGAGGCATGAACATGATTACTCCAAAGAATTTGTCTGGCTTCATGGAGCTGTCTCCAAAGGATCAGATTCTCTTTGAGCGGATCAAACAGACGCTCGAAGAGACGTATGGTCTCTATGGATTCTATCCGATTGACACTCCGGTACTGGAGCGCAGCGAGATCCTGCTGGCGAAGACAGGCGGTGACACTGAGAAGCAGATTTACCGGTTCAGCAAGGGCGATACCGATATGGCGATGCGTTTTGACCTGACAGTACCGCTGGCAAAATATGTAGCGAAGAATTATTCCGACCTGACGTTTCCGTTTAAGCGTTTTCAGATCGGCAAGGTATACCGGGGCGAGCGCGCACAGCAGGGCCGGTTCCGTGAATTCTATCAGGCGGACATCGACATCATCGGCGATGGAGAACTGAGCGTACTGAATGACGCGGAAGTTCCGTCCATCATGTATCAGGTATTTACGCGCCTTGGTCTCAGCGACTTTACGATCCGGCTGAATAACCGCAAGGTACTGAATGGGCTGTTTGAGCTGTACGGTATCCAGGAGCGTGCAGCGGATGTGATGCGTGTCCTTGACAAGCTGGAGAAGATCGGTGCAGATCAGGTAAAGGAAGAGCTTGCAAAGCTGGAAGTCACAGCGGAGGCTGCAGACGAGCTGCTTGGACTTCTGAATTTCCAGGGGAACAGCAAAGAGATTCTGGAAAAACTGAAGACGTTTGGCGGGCGCAGCGAGAAGCTGGATCTCGGTGTATCAGAGCTGTCTGATGTGCTATATTATATGGAAAAGTTCGGAGTGCCGGAGAAGAATTTCCGCGTCGATCTGACAATTGCGCGGGGACTCGATTACTACACCGGGACTGTGTACGAGACGACGTTTAACCGTCATCCGGAAATTGGCAGCATCTGCAGCGGTGGGCGCTATGACAATCTTGCAGAGTTCTACACGAAGAAAAAGCTGCCTGGTGTCGGCATGTCCATTGGCCTGACGCGTTTGTTTTATATATTAAATGAGTTCAATTATTTGAACCGCAGCGTTGCGTTTCCGGCAGATGTGCTCGTAATCCCGATGACAGAGGATATGACGTCGGCAGTGGAGATTTCCGCGCAGCTCCGTGCAAGCGGGATCCGTGCACAGATCTATTTTGAAAAGAAAAAGTTTAAGCACAAGATTGGCTATGCGGACAAGCTGTCAATCCCATATGCTCTGTTTTTGGGCGAGGACGAGCTGCGCGAGAACAAGGTGACTTTGAAGAAGCTGCTCGCATCCGAAGACGATGCGGCAAAGCAGGTGACTGTGGCCCTGGAAGAAGCGATAGCGGAGATCCGCAGAGGCACGGAGGCGCTGCTTGGAGGGAAAAGTATTCAGCTATAACTATTTGATATTATTTTATAAATAGCATATCGTTGTGATATTGCAGAATCGAGGAAAACAAATGAACGAATTAAAGCCAATCAAAGAGGGAAAAGTACGTGAGATTTACGACAACGGCGACAGCCTGGTTATGGTGGCGACCGACCGGATCAGCTGCTTTGATGTCATTTTGAATAATGTGGTATCAAAGAAGGGCACAGTGCTGACACAGATGTCCAAATTCTGGTTCAATATGACAAAGGACATTCTTCCGAATCACATGATCACGACAGATGTAGAGGAGATGCCGGAGTATTTCCGTCAGGAGAAGTTCCGCGGCAACAGCATGCTTTGTCGCAAGCTGGAGATGATCCCGGTTGAGTGTATCGTGCGCGGTTACATCACTGGAAGCGGTTGGGCAAGTTATCAGAAGGATGGAACGGTCTGCGGCATCCGTCTGCCGGAGGGGCTGAAGGAGTCTGAAAAGCTTCCGGAGCCGATCTATACGCCTTCCACTAAAGCGGAGATCGGAGATCACGATGAGAATATCTCCTTTGAGCAGAGCGTTGCACATCTGGAGAAGTATTATCCGGGGCACGGGCAGGAGTACGCAGAGAAGATACGTGATTACACGATCGCACTCTACAAGAAATGTGCTGCGTATGCGCTCGAACGCGGAATCATCATCGCAGATACGAAGTTTGAGTTTGGCCTGGACGAGAATGGAAATGTGACACTTGCCGATGAGATGCTGACGCCGGACAGCTCACGTTTCTGGCCGGCAGATGGCTACGAGGCAGGTCACTCCCAGCCGTCCTTCGACAAGCAGTTTGCCCGCGACTGGCTCAAGGCAAATGAAGGACACAACTGGACGCTTCCGCAGGAGATCGTAGACAAGACGATCGAGAAGTATCTCCAGGCATATGAGCTTTTGACCGGGGAGAAACTGGCGTAAGAAAGACCATAAACAAAACCATAAACAAAACCATAAACAAAACAACCGCCGCAGGAGCCCGACCGAATGATATCGGCACTCCTGCGGCGGTTGTTTACTGCCGTCACCATCATCATCCAGCTTCATAGTGCCTTTGGGAAGGAGCTACAGGGGGACTGCCCCAAGATATCTATGAGTGGATGATGCGTTTGGATGACGTTAACGGAATAGAATGTTCCCGATTGCACGACGGCACAGCCGCTGCGGCCAGGTTCATCAAGCTCCGATTGCGTTTCCGGTATACAGCTGGTAATACCTTCCCTTTTTCTCGATGAGCTGGTCGTGCGTGCCGCGCTCAATGATCCTGCCCTGTTCCAACACCATGATACAGTCCGAGTTGCGGACGGTAGAAAGCCGGTGCGCGATGACGAAGGTCGTTCGTCCCTTCATCAAGCGGTCCATACCCTCCTGTACGATGCGCTCGGTCCGCGTATCGATCGAGCTCGTTGCTTCGTCCAGAATCAATGCCGGCGGATCCGCAATCGCAGCGCGCGCAATCGCGAGCAGCTGGCGCTGTCCCTGGCTCAGGTTGGCGCCATCGCCAGTCAGCATTGTGTCATATCCCTGCGGAAGTCTGCGGATAAAGCCATCTGCGTTCGCAAGCTTTGCTGCCGCGATGACTTCGTCATTCGTCGCGTCCAGCTTGCCAAAGCGGATGTTGTCGCGCACCGTTCCGGTGAAGAGGTGGGTATCCTGCAGCACGATACCGAGCGAACGGCGAAGATCTGCTTTTTTAATCTTGTTGATGTTGATGCCGTCATACCGGATTTTTCCGTCCTGGATATCATAGAAGCGGTTGATCAGGTTGGTAATTGTCGTCTTGCCGGCGCCGGTCGAGCCAACAAAGGCGATCTTCTGTCCAGGCGTTGCATACAGCTCGATGTCGTGCAGAACAATTTTCTCATCGGTATATCCGAAGTCTACACCGGCAAATACGACATCGCCTTTTAATTCCTTATAATCGACGGAGCCATCCGCCTGGTGCGTATGCTTCCATGCCCAACGTCCGGTTCGCTCCGCGCTTTCGGTCAGACGGCCGTTCTCCTCCTTCGCGTTGACGAGAAGCACATAGCCGTTGTCAATTTCCGTCGGTTCATCCATCATCCGGAAGATACGATCCGCGCCGGCGAGCGCCATGATAATAGAATTAAACTGCTGGCTGACCTGGTTGATCGGCATGTTGAAGCTCTTGTTGAAGGTCAGAAAGCTGGCAAGCCCGCCCAAGGTAAAGCCGCCAAACTGGTTCAGCGCGAGAATGCCGCCGACGATCGCGCAGACGACGTAGCTGATATTTCCGAGCTGCGCGTTGATCGGTCCGAGAATGTTGGCAAACGTATTTGCGCGGTCTGCACTGACAAAGAGGGCGTCATTCAGCTCCTTAAATTCACGCTTACTTTCTTCCTCGTGGCAGAAGACCTTCACGACCTTCTGGCCTTTCATCATTTCCTCAATATAGCCGTTCACGCGCCCGATGTTGCGCTGCTGCTCCACGAAATATTTGCCGCTCTGTCCCGTCGCTGCCTTTGTGCAGACGAGCATGAGGCTGACCATGACAAGCGTCACGAGCGTCAGCGGAACACTCAGGATAATCATGCTGATGAAAACGCTGACAATCGTAAAGCTGCTGTTGATGATCTGTGGAATACTCTGACTGATCATCTGGCGCAGAGTGTCGATGTCGTTTGTGTAGACTGACATGATATCACCGTGTGAGTGCGTATCAAAATATTTGATTGGGAGCTGTTCCATATGAGAGAACAGGTCATTGCGCAGGCTGCGCATCGTTCCCTGTGTGACTGTCACCATGATTCGGTTGTAGCCCCAAGTGGAAAGCACACCGATCGCGTAAAAGCACGCAACGCGCGCAATCGCGCGGGCGAGCGGTCCGAAATCCGGATTGTCCGTCAGCAGGAATGGCGTTATGTAGTCGTCAATCAGGTTCTTGGTAAATAAGGTACCCTGCACATTTGCGATGACACCTGCAAAAATAAGTACAAATACGCACAGGCAATGAATCCGGTAGTCGCGGAATACATAGCGCATCAGCCGGGAAAGCAGCTTCATGGGATTCTCAACCTGTGGTTTCTGCCCTCTTGGTACCCGTCTCATAGGTCCGCCTGGTCCTGGCATAGTCATTCACCTCTCTTTTCATCAAAATCACCGCCGCCCTTGGTCTGAGACTCGTAGACCTCGCGGTAGATTTCATTGGATGCGAGCAGCTCCTCATGCGTGCCGAAGCCGTTGACACGGCCCTCTTCCATGACAAGGATCCGGTCCGCATCCTGCACACTGGAAATACGCTGCGCGATAATCAGCTTCGTGGTATTCGGAATCTCCTCACGGAATGCCCGGCGGATGTTCGCGTCGGTAGCGGTATCGACTGCACTGGTGCTGTCGTCGAGAATCAGAATCTTCGGCTTTTTCAGCAGAGCACGCGCGATGCAGAGACGCTGCTTCTGGCCGCCGGAGACATTGTTTCCGCCCTGCTCGATGTGCGTGTTGTAGCCGTCCGGGAAGGAACGGATGAAGTCATCCGCACAGGCAAGTCTGCAAGCCTGCTGGCATTCCTCGTCTGTGGCGTTCTGGTCGCCCCAGCGCAGATTGTCGTAAATACTGCCGGAAAACAGGACATTATTCTGGAGTACGACGGAGACCTGGTTTCGAAGAGCATCAAGGTCGTAAGCCTTCACATTCTGTCCGCCTACGAGGACCTCACCGGAGGTCGCATCATACAGGCGGCTGACCAGGGAGACCAGACTTGTCTTCGCGCTTCCGGTTGCACCGATGATGCCGATGGTTTCACCGGAACGGATATCGAGGCAGATATCCTTGAGTACTGGCTCCATGCTGTCCTTTTTATAGGAAAAGTTCACATGGCGGAAGGAGATGCTGCCGTCTGCAATTTCCTCCAGGGGGTTGGCTGGATTTGCAAGGTCACTCTTTTCATTCAGAACCTCGCCGATTCGTTCCGCACTTGCCGTACTCATGGACAGCATGACAAAGACCATGGAAAGCATCATCAGACTGGAGAGAATGTTCATGCAGTAGGCGAGCAGGCTCATCAGCTCGCCGGTTGTCAGGGTGCTGCTTGTGATCATCTTTGCACCGATCCAGCTGATCAACAGGATACAGGTATAAACGGTGAACTGCATCAGCGGCGCGTTGTAGATGACGTTGCACTCTGCCTTGACGAAAATGTCGTAGATATTCTGGCTTGCTTTTTGGAATTTAGAAGTCTCATGGTCCTCGCGGACGTAAGCTTTGACGACGCGGATGGCGGAGACATTCTCCTGAATGGAAGCATTCAGCTCATCGTATTTCGGGAAAGCCATGCGGAAGTACTGGGTCGCGTGGCGGATGATGAAGAACAGGATCACGCCGAGGAATATTACCGCGGCGAGGTAGATGCTCGCAAGCCGCCGGTTGATCGTGAAGGCCATGAAGAGCGCGCAGATCATGGTGGCCGGAGCACGCATCATCATGCGGAGTACCATCTGATAAGCGTTCTGGATGTTGGTGACATCCGTGGTCAGCCGGGTGACTAGTCCGGCTGTGCTGAACTTGTCGATGTTCGCGAAGGAGAAGGTCTGAATGTGGTTAAACATACTCTCGCGTAGATTTTTGGCGAAGCCGGTCGATGCCTTTGCTCCGAAACGGCCTCCGCCCATACCGGCGAACAGACCGATGGCGGCGACGACAATCATCAGGCTGCCGATGCGGTAAATGTGCTCGATATCTCCGGCATTGACTCCGTCATCGATGATCGAGGCCATGAGGTAAGGAATCAGAGTCTCCATCAGCACCTCGAGGATCATGAAAACGGGGGTGATGATGGAGGCAAACTTGTATTCCTTGACTTCTTTTAACAGTGTCCGAATCATAGTATACCTCCCTTTTGTCAAAAAATAGAGCCGTTCGCAAAAAAAAGGAACGGCAGACGGTTGCCCTGCGCACGCGCCGCAGACCAGCTCTGTACTTATGTTAGAACAATTAAAAAATTCAGTCAAGAGAAAAATTGTGTTAAATTTGTGAACAATACGGTTACTGCGGCCATCTGTGACTTGCTTGTGTGAAGAGGCGTGAACAGAAATAACATCGGCGGAAGTATAGTTGCTGCGGATGGTTATCCTTCTTAGTTATTGAGACACTGAATTTGACCGGTAGTATAGGCGTATAGCGACCGGTAGGCGTCTTTCTCATAGTGGATCCCATCGAATGGCCGGATGTCTTCTGACAGCATCCAGGTATAGCTGTCGATATATGTATCCGGGAATACCTGTTTGAGACAGTTATTGAAGCCGGAAATTTCCTCATTGGTGATATAAAGGCATTGCTCGGAGTCAACAGGGTTGACAGAGAGAAAGTAAAAGCGCACATCCGGGTATTCGGCGAGAATCTGGCGGTAGAGTGCCAGGTAATTGTCGAGATTCTCGTAGTCATTGACACCGAGGTTAAAGATCACGGATGCAGCCGGGTGCTGAAGCAGTGCTTCTTTTAAAAGAGGAAGGCCGTCTGCCTGGAACCACTCGTAGCCCTCGCCGGCTGCTGCAATATAGCAGTCCTCATTTTGCATGGCTTTCTGCATGCCGACCGTGCGTGAGTCTCCCACCCAGATCCATGGAACGGTGTCTGTCTTTTCTGTTTGGCGTTCTGCTTCGGCTTCTGCGGTCTGCGCTTCCACAGCCGGAATTTTCAGCCAGGACAGCGCCAGGTCTGCTTCCGATTCGATCTGAGCAGTCTCAGTCTCTATCTTTGACGGAGCGAAACAGACCCACAGATAGGCCGCAAGCCCCATAAGCAGTACAAGTGTCAGGCCGGCTGCCGTCAGCCCCAGTATTGTCCCTCTCTTCATAGCGAATGCCAATCCTTTCTTTTAAAAACTTACCTCGGTTATCCAGAATCATTAAGTATGCTTTTCGTTGCTGTTCATGCGTTCACTGCCCCGCGAGGGGTATTATTCGCGGCCAGGATAGCTGTGAGCAGTAACTGCTGTTTTCCGGATTGTGCCAGTATACCAGATGAATTGAAATCAAACAGCTCATCGTCCCGAATGAATACAGGAATAACACCCGGACCTGCCTTCTGACAGAGGAGCTAAGCTGTATCCCCTACTATAATGCACGGAGAGAAAAAAATCAATAATTTAAAAAAACCTATTGACAAACCAACAAAGCGGTACTATAGTAACTGCATAAGGTGTTAGCACTCAGATGCATAGAGTGCTAACAAAGACCTTACAGAGAAGGAGGAGTTCAGATGCAGCTCGATGATAGAAAATGGGCAATCTTGAAAGCTATCGTCAAGACCTATCTGGAGACGGGCGAGCCAGTCGGATCGCGGACGATTTCCAAATACGCTGATTTGAATCTGAGTTCCGCCACGATACGAAATGAGATGTCAGATCTGGAGGAGATGGGCTACATACTTCAGCCCCACACCTCCGCAGGCCGGATTCCATCCGACGCGGGTTATCGCTTCTACGTAGACCGCATGATGGAGGAAAAGGACCGCGAGGTGACAGAGATGAAAGAGCTGGTCCTTCAGAGGCAGGACAAAATGGAGCTGCTTCTGAAGCAGATGGTACGGGTGCTCGCCGCGAATACCAACTATGCGGCAATGATATCCGGGCCGCAGTACCATCGGACAAAGCTAAAGTTCATTCAGCTCTCTGTGGTCAGTGAGGCACAGATACTGGCTACCATCGTTGCCGAGGGGAACGTCGTCAAGAACAAGCTGTTGGAGATCGAGCACGGACTCGACCAGAAAACGGTCCTGGAGATGAATATCCTGCTGAACAGTGCATTGAATGGCCTGACGATCGAGGAGATCAACCTTGGCACGATTGCAAAGCTGAAGGAGCAGGCCGGTATTCACAGTGACCTGGTAAACAGGGTACTGGATACTGTTGCAGAGTCGATACAGGCTTCCGAGGATGAGCTGGAGATTTATACGAGCGGTGCGACGAATATTTTCAAATATCCGGAGCTCAGCACCAGCGAGAAGGCGAGTGAGCTGATCAGTGCGTTTGAGGACAAAAAGGAGCTGGCGGACATCATCAGTCAGGATTCCCAGGAGGAGACTGGCATACAGGTCTATATCGGCGGAGAGTCTTCGGTGGCCACTATGCAGGACTGCAGTGTGGTGACAGCAACGTACGAACTCGGAGAAGGCATGTATGGGAAGATCGGCGTCATAGGCCCTAAGCGTATGGATTATGAAAAGGTGGTCAGTACGCTGAAGACGCTGATGGCGCAGTTAGATAGTATTTTCAAAAAGTAACAAGGAAGTATCAGTTCAGCCCCGGTCGGGGGCAGGACAGATACCGATAAGAAAGGTGGAACAGTCCAGTGGAAGAAAACAGAAACGAAGAGCTTTCGCAGGAAGCGCAAGAGACAGAGACCACGGAAGCAGAGGCACAGGAGTCCGTGCAGGAGCCTGGCCAGGAGACCGGAGGACAGCAGGAGCCAGGCGGGCAGGAGGAAGCGCAGACAGAGACAGCGGAGGATGAGCGTGACTCTGGAGAAGAGCCAAAGAAGAAGGGATTCTTCGGGAAAAAGAAAAAAGACAAGAAGGATGTGCAGATCGAAGAGCTGACCGACCGGGTACAGCGGCAGATGGCAGAATTTGACAACTACCGCAAGCGCACGGACAAGGAAAAGGCAGCGATGTTTGAGGTTGGCGCAAAGAGCGTCATAGAGAAGATGCTGACGACGGTGGACAGCTTTGAGCGCGGTCTGATGACGGTATCCGAGGAACAGAAGGAAGATCCGTTCGTACAGGGCATGGAAAAGGTTTACCGGCAGATGATGACGGTGCTGGAAGGCATCGGGGTGAAGCCGATTGAGGCAAAGGGCCAGCAGTTTGATCCGCAGTACCACAATGCAGTGATGCATGTGGAGGACGAAGAGGTTGGAGAGAATATCGTTGTAGAGGAGTTCCAGAAGGGATATCTCTACCGTGACAGTGTCGTGCGTCACAGCATGGTAAAGGTTGCGAACTAGGCCGCCGGTTTTCTGTGGACAGGAGAAAAGCTTGTCGCGCGTGTACGTCAATGGGCTCCTGGCGCAGTTTATCATATAGAAGAAACAGATACAAGACAGGAAAGAAATGCAAATTTCAGGAGGAATGATTTATGAGCAAGATTATTGGTATTGACCTTGGTACGACAAACAGCTGCGTAGCAGTGATGGAGGGCGGCAAATCAACCGTCATTACAAATACAGAAGGTTCCCGGACAACACCGTCCGTAGTAGCATTCACAAAAAATGGCGAGCGTCTGGTCGGCGAGCCGGCAAAGCGCCAGGCTGTGACGAACGCAGACCGCACCATTTCTTCCATCAAGAGACATATGGGCAGTGATTACCGCGTAGAGATCGACGGCAAGAAATATTCTCCGCAGGAGATCTCCGCAATGATCCTTCAGAAGATGAAGGCGGACGCTGAGAATTATCTTGGTGAGAAGGTGTCAGAGGCAGTCATCACAGTACCGGCATACTTCAGCGATGCGCAGCGTCAGGCGACAAAGGACGCAGGCAAGATCGCAGGCCTGGATGTTAAGCGTATCATCAACGAGCCGACCGCAGCAGCTCTCGCATATGGCCTGGACAATGACACAGAGCAGAAGGTTATGGTCTATGACCTCGGCGGCGGTACCTTCGATGTTTCCATTATTGAGATCGGTGAGGGTGTTATCGAGGTACTTGCTACGAACGGTGACAATCACCTCGGCGGCGATGATTTCGATAAGAAGATTACAGACTATATGATCGCTGACTTCAAGACGAAGGAAGGCATCGATCTTTCCAATGATAAGATGGCGCTGCAGAGACTGAGAGAGGCAGCAGAGAAGGCAAAGAAGGAGCTTTCTTCTTCCACGACAACGAATATCAACCTTCCGTTCATCACAGCAAATGAGACCGGTCCGAAGCATTTCGAGATGGATCTGACCAGAGCGAAGTTTGATGAGCTGACGCATGATCTGGTAGAGCGGACCGTGATTCCGGTACAGAATGCATTGAGAGACGCGAAGCTTTCTGCTTCCGATCTGTCGAAGGTACTTCTGGTTGGCGGTTCCACACGTATGCCGTCCGTACAGGAGAAGGTACGTCAGCTGACCGGACATGAGCCGAGCAAGACGCTGAACCCGGATGAGTGCGTAGCGCTGGGTGCTTCTATCCAGGGCGGCAAGCTGGCAGGCGATGCAGGCGCAGGTGATATCCTTCTGCTGGATGTGACTCCGCTGTCCCTGTCGATTGAGACACTTGGCGGCGTAGCGACGAAGCTGATTGAGCGGAATACGACGATCCCGACCAAGAAGAGCCAGGTATTCTCCACCGCTCAGGACAATCAGACTGCTGTTGACATTCATGTGGTACAGGGCGAGCGTCAGTTCGCGAAGGATAATAAATCTCTCGGCCAGTTCCGTCTGGATGGAATTCCGCCAGCAAGAAGAGGCGTTCCGCAGATCGAGGTTACATTCGACATCGATGCAAACGGTATCGTAAATGTATCCGCGAAGGATCTCGGCACCGGCAAGGAGCAGCATATCACGATCACATCCGGCTCCAATATGTCCGACGATGAGATCGACAAGGCAGTAAAGGAAGCTGCAGAGTACGAGGCGCAGGATAAGAAGAAGAAGGAAGCAATTGATGTCCGGAACGATGCGGATGCGATGGTATTCCAGACTGAGAAGGCGATGGAGGAGGTCGGCGACAAGATCGATTCCGCGGATAAGGCAGCAGTTGAGGCAGACCTGAAGGCACTGAAGGAGGCTGTGGAGAGGACAAATCCGGAGGATATGACGGATGCGCAGATCGATGAGCTGAAGGCTGGCAAGGAGAAGCTGATGAACAGTGCACAGAAGCTTTTTGCGAAGGTGTATGAGCAGGCACAGGGCGCGGCAGGTGCGGCAGGCGCAGGCCCGGACATGGGCGGTGCAAATGCAGGCGCAGGAAGTGCACCGGCAGATGATGATGTGGTAGACGGAGATTACAGAGAAGTATAATCCGGCAGTAAGCCATTGAATGAAATGTGATAGAGAATTCCTGTTCACAGTCCGCTGTGAGCAGGAATGATAGAAGAGACGCAGTACCCCTGCCGGAAGCAGCCCGACAGGGGCATTGTCAGGTACAGAGCCAAAAGATTATTGATATTTGGAGGCAGATTATGGCAGAGAGTAAGAGGGATTATTATGAGGTCCTTGGAGTAGACAAAAATGCAGATGAGGCGGCACTGAAAAAAGCGTATCGCGTGCTTGCGAAAAAGTATCATCCTGACGCGAATCCGGGCAATAAAGAGGCGGAGCAGAAGTTTAAGGAGGCATCCGAGGCGTATGCAGTCTTAAGCGATCCGGAGAAGCGCAGACAGTACGACCAGTTTGGACACGCTGCGTTTGAAAATGGCGGAGCAGGCGGTTTCAGCGGCTTTGACGGTTTCAATTTCAGCGGAGATATGGGTGATATTTTTGGCGACATATTTGGCGACCTGTTTGGCGGCGGCAGCAGACGGCGTGGTGCATCCCGCGGGCCGATGCCGGGGGCGAATCTGCGCACCAGCGTCCGCATTACGTTTGAGGAGGCGGTGTTCGGCTGCGAGAAGGAGATCGAGCTGAATCTGAAGGACGAGTGCCCGACCTGCCATGGTACTGGCGCGAAGCCGGGGACGAATCCGGAGACCTGTCCGAAGTGCGGCGGCAAGGGACAGGTAGTGTTTACACAGCAGTCTCTGTTCGGCACGGTGCAGAACGTTCAGACGTGTCCGGATTGCCAGGGTACCGGCAAGATCATCCGTGACAAGTGTACGAACTGTTACGGTACTGGTTACGTTTCTAATAAGAAGAAGATCAAAGTGACGGTTCCTGCAGGTATCGACAATGGACAGAGCATTCGTATCCGCGAGAAGGGCGAGCCGGGGACGAACGGCGGACCGCGCGGCGATCTGCTGGTCGAGGTATCGGTCGGACGGCATCCGATTTTCCAGAGACAGGATATGGACATCTATTCGACGGTTCCGATGTCTTACGCACAGGCGGCGCTTGGCGGCGAGATCAAGATCAATACGGTGGACGGCGACATTCTGTATACGGTGAAGCCGGGGACACAGACGGATACCCGTGTGCGTTTTAAGGGAAAAGGTGTGCCGTCTCTCCGGAATAAAAATGTACGGGGAGATCATTATGTGACTCTGGTGGTTCAGGTGCCGACTAAGCTGAATGACGCAGCGAAGCAGGCGCTCCGCACCTTCGATGCAGAGACCGGCAACAGCCTTGGCGAGAGCCCGGAGAAGAAAGCAGAGAAACAGGAAAAGGGGAAAAAGAAGAACATTTTTGATAAGTTCAAGGAGTCATTTGAGGACTGATGGATCCCGGCTGTGTAACATATTCCTGGAAAGAGGACTGCTCTTTACTTTGCAGGCAAGTAAAGACCGTGTTTTCACAGGAAGATGCGCATAGATGGCGGTTTTTCTGCAGAAAAATGTTCATGGACAGTGATTTTACAGCAGGAAATGCTGCGAAGCTAATTGCGATATAACGGATCACTTGCAGTTATTGGCTGTCTCATGCTGTTGAAAATGCGGGGACAGCAAAAGACCGGAATACCGGCAGGAGAAAGGACCTATGCGTTGGAATAAATTTACGTTGAAGACATTGACAGAGGCAGAAGATATCGTGATTGCGACCCTGGCGGAAGCCGGGGTCGAGGGCGTAGAAATCGAAGATAAGGTGCCGCTGACGGAGTCAGACAAGCAGCAGATGTTTGTCGATATTCTGCCAGAGGGACCGGCAGATGACGGAATCGCGTATCTGAGCTTTTATTTGGAAGAGGATGCGGACACGGAGGCGGTGCTGGCAAATGTGCGGGAGGCATTAGAGGATCTGCGCGGGTTTCTGGACATCGGTGAATGCTCCATCGAGGCGAGTCAGACAGAGGACAAGGACTGGATTAATAATTGGAAGCAGTATTTCCACCAGTTTTACGTAGACGATATCCTGATCATTCCGTCGTGGGAAGAGGTGCAGCCGGAGGATGCGGACAAGATGATCATCCATATTGATCCAGGGACTGCGTTCGGCACTGGAATGCATGAGACGACACAGCTGTGTATGCGCCAGCTGAAAAAATATGTAACGCCAGAGACCGAGCTTTTGGATGTCGGGACCGGGAGTGGGATCCTGTCCATCGTTGCGCTGAAGCTCGGCGCGAAGCATGCGGTGGGAACGGATCTCGACCCGTGTGCCATTTCTGCGACAAAAGAGAACCTGACTGCAAATGCGATTGCAGATGGCGCGATGGAGGTCCTGATCGGCAATATTATTGACGATGCAGCGGTACAGCAGCAGGTCGGCTATGAGAAGTACGACATTGTGACTGCGAATATCCTGGCGGACGTTCTGGTGCCACTGACTCCGGTGATCGTACATCAGATGAAGCATGGAGCGCTCTACATCACATCCGGTATCCTGGATGAAAAGGAGGATATTGTAGTGCAGGCGGTGCAGGAGGCAGGGCTGGAGGTCGTAGAGGTCACGCATCAGAATGAGTGGGTATCCGTGACAGCGAGAAAGCGCTGAAAAGCAGAACAGGAGCGCGGTATGTTTCATTTCTTTGTGGATCCGGAGCAGATTGGGGAGAAGACGATCCGGATCGAGGGCGACGATGTCAGCCATATCCGGACGGTGCTGCGGATGCAGCCCGGGGAACAGATCACGGTCAGCAGTCGTGCAGATGGCACGGAATACCGCTGTGAGATCACGGAGGTGGAAAAGGACTGTGTAGTTGCTTCTATTATGTGGGCGGAGGAGGCGGATACGGAGCTTCCGTCCAGAATTTGCCTGTTTCAGGGACTCCCAAAGAGTGATAAAATGGAATTTGTAATCCAGAAAGCGGTGGAGCTCGGTGTGGCGGAAATTGTCCCGGTTGCGACGAAGCGCGCCGTTGTGAAGCTGGATGCGAAAAAGGAAGAGGCGAAACGCAAGCGGTGGAACGCGATTTCCGAGAGCGCGGCAAAACAGTCGAAGCGGATGCTGGTGCCTCCGGTACAGAAGGTCATGAATTTTGCGGAGGCGGTGGAATACGCCGCCTCCTATGAGAAACGGTTTATCCCGTATGAGCTGGCAGATGGGATGGAGGAAACACGCAGACAGTTTGCGGCTCTGCGTCCGGGGGAGTCTATAGCAGTCTTTATCGGACCGGAGGGCGGATTCGATGAGCAGGAAATCAGACTTGCTGCTGCCCAAGGGATTGTGCCGGTGACGCTTGGCAGGCGGATTTTGCGCACGGAGACGGCAGGGATGGCGGTGCTTGCCGCGCTGATGCTGCATCTGGAGCGATAGAGGAAGGAGAACGTACTGCGATCCGTGGATGAGCGAGGAGCAGTGCAGGAAGGAACAGGAGAATGGAAGCTTATCTGGATAATTCTGCGACGACGCGCTGTTTGGAGTCGGTGAAGGATGTCGTAGTCAAAACAATGCTGGAGGACTATGGGAATCCATCCTCAAAACATACCAAGGGAGTCGAGGCAGAGCGTTACCTGCGGGAGGCGCGGGAGGTGATCGCCAGATCGCTGAAGGTAAATGAAAAGGAGATTTACTTTACCTCCGGCGGCACGGAGTCCAACAACTGGGCGCTGCTGGGCGGCGCCTATGCGAACCGGCGTGCAGGAAAGCATCTGATCACGACGGCTGTCGAGCATGCGGCGGTGCTGATGCCGATGCAGTTTTTGGAGGAACAGGGCTTCCGCATCACGTATCTTCCGGTGGATTCGAAGGGGCATATCAGCCTGAGGGATCTGGAGAATGCGATCTGTGAGGATACGATTCTCGTGTCCATGATGATGGTAAATAACGAGATCGGTGCGATTGAGCCAGTAGAAGAAGCGGGCAGGCTGATCAAGCAGAAGAATCCGAAGATTCTCTTTCATGTAGACGCAATTCAGGCATACAGCAAGCTGAGGATTTATCCGAAACGGATGCAGATCGATTTGCTCTCGGTCAGCGGCCATAAGCTGCACGGGCCGAAGGGGACAGGCTTTTTATATGTCAATGATAAGGTGAAGCTGAAGCCCTTGCTCTATGGAGGCGGACAGCAGCGAGGCATGCGTTCCGGGACGGACAATGTGCCGGGAGCAGCAGGGCTCGGCGAGGCGGTGCGGCAGGCATTTGCGTGCTTTGCGGAGAGTGAAGCGCATCTTCTGATGCTGAAGGAACGGATGATCGCCGGCCTGGAGCAGCTGGATCAGGTCGTAGTTCACTCAGAGAGAGGGACGGCAGGCGCGCCGCATATTGTGAGCGCCGCATTTCCGGGGGTGCGCAGCGAAGTGCTGCTGCATGCGCTGGAGGAGCGGAATATCTACGTATCCTCTGGTTCGGCCTGTTCCTCCAATAAGAAGCTGCCCGTGAGCACAGTGCTGAAGGAAATTCATCTGGATCAGCCGCTGCTGGAGTCCACGATCCGCTTCAGCTTCAGCCGTTTTACGACCGCGGAGGAGATCGATTACTGTCTGGAGACGCTGGCAGAGCTTCTGCCCGTTTTACGGCGGTATTCCCGCAGGTAAGGAACTGCAGAAAATACCGGATACAGTGCGCTTGATGAATCGCTTTTTTTGAAGCTCTGAAGACGGAGAAACAGAAATCAAGTAGTTTGCTGCGCTTTCCATGCATTTTGCGCTTTGTTTTCGGGATTTTATGCAGTACGCATGAAAATGCGTTGCAGGACATTGCGGCGTGAACAATACCCGGAGAAATGGATTAAGGGAGAAACGACAGATCCAGGGAAGACCGGACAAGGGAGAATGGCCATGTATAAGACATTATTAATTAAGTACGGAGAGATAGCCATCAAAGGAAAGAACCGCCATCTCTTTGAGGATGCTCTGGTGCGGCAGATCCGTCATGCACTCAAATCGTGCGATGGTGAATTTACTGTTTACAAAGAGCAGGGGCGTATTTTTATCGATTGCGGGGACGGATATGACTACGAAGAAGCAGTGGCTGCCCTGCAGCATGTGTTTGGAATCGTAGGAATCTGCCCGGTGATGCAGGCGGAGGATCAGGGAATTGATGTGCTCGCGGCAGATGCAGTCCGGTTTCTGGGGGTGTCCTATCAGCTGGAGCATCAGACCTTCAAGGTTGTCACGCGCCGCGCGAATAAACGGTATCCGATGGAGTCCATGGAGATCAGCGCGTATCTCGGTGAAAAGATTCTGGAGGCGTATCCACAGCTTTCCGTCGATGTGCATGATCCGGAGATCCTGCTGCATGTGGAGCTGCGTGAGAGCGGAAAAATCTTTTTGTATTCAAAGGTGATTCCGGGGCCGGGCGGCATGCCGGTCGGGACGAACGGAAAGGCGATGCTGCTGCTTTCCGGAGGAATCGACAGCCCGGTGGCGGGCTATATGATCTGCAAACGCGGTGTGAAGCTGGACGCGACCTATTTCCATGCGCCGCCTTACACGAGCGAGCGTGCGAAGCAGAAGGTGATCGATCTGGCGAAGAAGCTGACACCGTATGCGGGACCGATCAATCTTCACGTTGTGAATTTTACCGACATCCAGCTGTATATTTATGAGAAGTGTCCGCATGATGAGCTGACGATTATTATGCGCCGTTATATGATGCGGATCGCGGAGCATTTTGCAAAGGAGACAAAATCTCTGGCACTTGTGACTGGTGAGAGCATCGGGCAGGTGGCAAGCCAGACAATGCAGAGCCTTGCCGCTACCAATGCGGTCTGCACAATGCCGGTCTACCGTCCATTGATTGGCTTTGACAAGCAGGAAATCATCGATGTGTCCGAGAAAATTGACACGTACGAGACATCAATTCTGCCGTATGAGGACTGCTGTACGATCTTTGTCGCGAAGCATCCGGTGACAAAGCCCAATCTGCACATCATCGAAGCATCCGAGAAAAAGCTCTCGGAGAAAATTGACGAGCTGGTGCGGACCGCAATCGAGACAACTGAGACGATCTGGGTAGAGTAAGAAAAAAGAGCTGCCGCATTCGTGCCAACTCATAAGCTGGTGAAATGCGGCAACTCCCTTTCTTAAGGCATTAGGATGAAAGCTCTTTATTCAGACGCTTTGCAGGTATGTTTAGATGATGTAGGCAGAAAGTACCTTCATGATCTCTTCCATATTGTCTTCTGCATGGATGTTCAGATCAATCGGCTTGGACAGATCAAGGCTGAAAATGCCCATGATGGACTTTGCGTCGATCACGTATCTGCCGGAGACAAGATCAAAATCGTTGTCGAACTTGGTGATGTCGTTCACAAAGGACTTTACTTTATCGATTGAGTTTAAGGAAATCTTTACGGTTTTCATGATAGTTTATCCTCCTATATTCTTATTTTGCAAGACCAGATGGCATCTTTATGACTCGCAGTGCGCTGATGCAATCTGGAACATAACCATGTACCATAAAATCATATTACCTGTTGGATGGGGAAAAGTCAAGCGTCAAAATGGAGAACCAGCTGCAATTCATGGTTCTATTGTAGGCAGTATGCTGAATCAGCAGGTATCTATGTAAGAATGGTCTGGCTGCTGCCGGGAGGAATTGTGAAACAACAACAAAACCGTACAGAATCGGAGGTTTGAAACAATGAGGAAAAAAGCGGCGCTTCACAACCTTGGGTGCAAGGTCAATGCGTATGAAACGGAAGCCATGCGGCAGCTGCTGGAGAAGGCGGGGTATGAGATTGTCCCGTTTGAGCCAGGGGCGGATGTGTATGTGATTAATACATGTACGGTGACTAATATTGCGGACCGGAAATCGCGCCAGATGCTGCACAAGGCGCGCAAGCTGAACCCGGACGCGATCGTGGTTGCGGCGGGGTGCTACGTTGAGACTGCAAACGGGCAGGCGCAGCAGGATTCCGCGATCGACATCGTGCTTGGAAATAATCAGAAGAAAGATATCATAGAAGCGCTCCAGGTTTTTGAAGAAAAGCAGCGGGACGGAAAAATGGAGGGAGCAGCCTGGACGCTTGAGAGGGAGACAGATATCAATCATACGAAAGAATATGAACAGCTTTCCATCGATCGGTCGGAGGTGCGGACGCGTGCAGATATCAAGGTGCAGGACGGATGTAATCAGTTTTGTACCTATTGTGTGATACCATTTGCCCGCGGACGTGTGCGCAGCAGAATGGTGGAGGACGTGCTGCAGGAGGTGCATGCACTCGCCAAAAGCGGTTGTCGTGAGATTGTCCTGACCGGAATCCATTTAAGTTCCTATGGGACAGATCTTGGAACCAGTCTTTTGGAGCTGATCTGCGCAGTACACGAAGAAGAGGGAATTTCCAGGATACGCCTTGGTTCGCTGGAGCCGGGAATTGTAACGGAGGAGTTTGCTCAGACGCTTGCGTCACTTCCGAAGTTCTGTCCGCATTTTCATCTCTCTCTGCAGAGTGGGTGTGATACGGTGTTAAAGCGGATGAACCGGCGCTATACGGCGGAAGAATTCCATGCAAAATGTGAGCTTCTGCGCCGTACCTTTCAAAGACCGGCAATTACGACCGATGTCATTGTCGGGTTTCCGGGAGAGACAGAAGAAGAATTCGCGGTCACAGAAGAATTTCTGCGGATCCTACAGCTGTATGAGACACATATTTTCAAATATTCGAGACGGCAGGGCACGCGTGCCGCAGTCATGCCGGACCAGATCACAGAGCGGGTCAAGGGGGAGCGTAGCGACCGCCTGATCGCGCTCGGAGAGGAGAACCGGGTTCGTTTTGAACAGTCCTGGCTGGGGCACCGGGTAACAGTGCTGCCGGAAGAAGAAATTGAGGTTGACGGCAAACGATATCTGACTGGTTATACCAAAGAATACATCCGTGTCGCGATTCCCGCCGGACAAGGCGCTGCGAATACGGAACAGTCCGGCATCCTCCGTATGGGGCCTGCTGCACATCTTTTATTGCTGGATTGAGCAAAAATGTATTGAAAGATTGGAAAAGGAATGCTATAGTTAGAAAGATAGTAACGGCTCAGCTTCCTCCTGTCTGGGGCTGGGCAGTGAGTCAGTGTACAAATTGGTATGAGATAAGGGCGTGGAGAGATGGCAGAGATAAACAATACGCAATATTTTAACTTCAATACGGATCCGGAGACACGTGTAAAGCTGGTTTTTGACCATGTATACAATGCAATGGCTGAGAAAGGCTACAATCCGGTGAATCAGATCGTCGGCTACATCATGTCGGGAGATCCGACCTATATTACGAGCTACAAGAATGCGCGCAGCATGATTATGAAGGTAGAGCGTGATGAGCTGGTAGAGGAGCTGCTTCGGGAGTATATTAAGCACAAATCCTGGCAGCTGGATCAGGAATGATACGGATTCTCGGGCTGGATTTCGGCTCCAAAACTGTCGGGGTGGCCATCAGTGATCCGCTTGGCATCACGGCACAGGGCCTTGAGATCATCCGCCGGGAACAGGAAAACAAGCTTCGGAGGACACTTGCGCGCATTGAGCAGCTGGTAAAGGAGTACCAGGTGACAGGGATCGTGCTTGGCTTTCCGAAGAATATGAACAATACAGTAGGAGAACGTGCTGAGAAGTCAATCGCATTTAAGGAGATGCTGGAGCGCAGAACCGGTCTGCCAGTCACTTTGTGGGATGAACGCCTGACCACGGTGGCGGCCAACCGGACTCTGATGGAAGGCGGCATACGCCGCGAGAACCGGAAGGAATACGTGGACATGCTGGCTGCCGAGTATATTCTGCAGGGATATCTGGACAGCTGTAAAAAAATGCCGGAAAATGAGAGCTGAGAAGGAATCGTTTTCGCATAACTGCAGAGAAATACTGCATTCGCGGCGGCAGCCGTGAAAGGGTTAGATTTCGCATACCCGCACAGACGGCCGTGAACGGTAACTTAGAAAGGACAGAATATGAGTCAGAAAATTGAGTTTTGCCCGGACGGCGAGAAAGAGACGGTCGGGTTCTTTGTGGTGGAAGAAACAAGAATTGCGGGAGTTTCGTACCTTCTTGTGACCGAAACGGAGGAGGAAGAGGCAGACGCCTATATTTTAAAAGACCTCTCAGCAGACGGAGAGACAGAGGCGCGCTACGTATTTGTCGAGGATGATGAGGAACTGGAAGCGGTATCCAAGGTGTTTGCAGAGCTGCTGGAAGACGTGGATCTGATTTGACAGGGGACGCCTGTGTACCGAACAGATATTTGTTAAAACGATTGCAGATACGAACAAAACACGTGAGAATCACCTTTGGTGGTGAATTATTTAAAATCAAAGTATCATTGTTCAACGGCCAATGGAAAGAAACAGATGTATGCATCGGGACGGAATTAAAAAGGTGCACAGCATGGAACAGGTTGCAGGGGCGCTATAGAGTAGTGTCTTGCCGGCACGTTTGGTGTGGCTGTGAATGATAACGATTTATGGAGGTGCAGATTGAAAAAAGGACAGAATATGAGATTAAAGGTAATTCCAATCGGCGGACTGGGCCTGATTGGTATGAATATGACGGCGTTCGAGTATGGAGAGAGCATTGTCGTTGTAGACTGCGGGCTGGCATTCCCGGAGAACGATATGCTCGGTATTGACATGGTAATTCCGGATGTGACTTACCTGAAGGAAAATGTGGATAAGGTAAAGGGGATGGTGTTTACTCATGGCCACGAGGATCACATCGGCGCGCTGCCGTATATCCTCAAGGAACTGAACGTGCCGCTTTACGCGACTAAGCTGACCATGGGCCTGATCGAGCGGAAACTCACTGAGGCGAACCTGATGCGCGGGACGAAGCGCAAGGTGATCAAGCCGGGACAGACGATCAATCTTGGAGATTTCCGGATTGAATTTATCAAGACGAACCACAGTATTCAGGACGCAGTGGCGCTTGCGATTTATTCTCCGGCAGGCACCGTTGTGCACACCGGAGACTTTAAGGTGGATTATACGCCGGTATTTGGCGATGCAATTGACCTGCAGCGTTTTGCGGAGATCGGGAAAAAGGGCGTATTGGCGCTGATGTGCGACAGTACGAATGCGGAGCGCCCTGGCTTTACCGCTTCTGAGCGGACAGTCGGCAGAACGATCAACAATTTATTTGCGGAGAACAGCGAGCACCGGATTATCATTGCGACGTTTGCATCCAATGTCGACCGTGTACAGCAGATCATTAATACCGCATACAAGTTCGGACGGAAGGTTGTAGTGGAGGGGCGCAGCATGGTCAACGTGATCACGACTGCGGCAGAACTTGGGTATCTGAATATTCCGGAAAATACGCTGATTGACCTGGAACAGATGAAAAATTATCCGGATGATCAGATGGTACTGATCACGACGGGCAGCCAGGGAGAGTCCATGGCGGCGCTTTCCCGTATGGCGGCCAATGTGCACAAGAAGGTAGTTATAAAGCCCGGCGATACGGTTATCTTCAGCTCAAACCCGATTCCAGGCAACGAGAAGGCAGTTTCGAAGGTCATCAATGAGCTGTCGATGAAGGGCGCCAATGTAATTTTCCAGGATGTGCACGTCTCCGGACATGCCTGCCAGGAGGAGATCAAACTGATCTATACGCTGGTGCACCCGAAATATGCGCTGCCGGTGCATGGAGAGTATCGCCACCTGAAAGCGCAGGCAGTGTTGGCTGAGAATCTTGGGATCCAGAAGGATCATATTTTCATCCTGAAGCCGGGCGATGTGCTGGAGATGGATGACGAGAGTGCAAAGGTGACTGGGCACGTGCAGACCGGAGAAGTCCTGGTTGACGGCCTTGGAGTCGGCGATGTCGGGAATATTGTTCTGCGCGACCGGCAGCATCTGGCGGAAGACGGTATCGTCATTGCAGTACTGACACTGGAAAAGTATTCGAATCAGATCCTGGCCGGACCAGACATCGTATCACGCGGGTTTGTCTATGTCCGGGAAGCGGAGGATTTGATGGAGGAGGCGCGCAGTGTTGTGGAGGACGCGATGCAGGGCTGCCTTTCCCACCGTGTGACCGACTGGAGCAAGATGAAAAATACCATCCGCGATTCCCTGAGCGAGTTTTTGTGGAAGCGCACGAAACGTCGTCCGATGATTTTACCGATTATAATGGAAGTAGAGTAAATATATGGATGAAATTACAAGCTGCACCAGAGCGCTGGTGCAGGCGATTCAGGAATGTGAGGAGTACCGTCAATTCTGCGTCATACGCGAGAAAGTTGGAGAAAACCCGGAACTGCGGCGCAAGATCAATGAATTTCGCCGGCATGTATTTGAGGTGCAGAATTCCAGGGAACTGATGGATACGTATGGAGAGATGGAGCGGATCCGTCGGGATTACGAGGAATTCCGGCGCGATCCGCTGGTTGATGAATTTTTGAAAAGTGAGCTGCGTATCTGCCGGATTTTGCAGCAGGTGACTCTGAAAATTGCAGGAGCCGTGGATCTCGACACGCAGGATGTCGCGGCGGGAATGTTGATGCTATGATTATCCCGGAGCGGATGTCCGTTTATCTCAATTCCTTAGATACGGGAAATGGCGCATTCCTCGATGCGCTGGAGCAGAGGGCGCTGGAAGAAGAGGTTCCGATCATACGGCCGGCAATGCAGAGTATGATGAAGGTACTGCTGGCGATCCACCGGCCGAAGAAAATTCTCGAGGTCGGGACGGCAGTGGGGTTTTCTGCGCTTCTGATGGCGCTGCATACAGACGAAGATTGCCGTATCACAACGATTGAAAATTATGAGAAACGGATTCCATTGGCAAGGGAGAATTTCCGGAGGGCAGGGATGGAGGAACGTATCACGCTTCTGGAGGGCGATGCAGCGCAGATTCTGCCGACACTTCAGGAATCTTTTGATTTGATTTTTATGGATGCCGCGAAAGGACAGTATCTTCATTTTCTGCCAGATGCGGTGCGCCTGCTGCGTGTCGGCGGACTGCTGGTGTCCGACAATGTGCTGCAGGACGGTGATTTGATCGAATCCCACTATGCGGTCGAGCGACGCAACCGGACGATCTATAAGCGGATGCGGGAGTATCTATATGTACTGAAGCATACGGATGGCCTTCTGACCTCGATTGTTCCGGCCGGGGATGGGGCTGCGCTGACGGTGAAGCAGCGGGAAGGAGTAGCAATATGAGACATCCAGAATTGCTGATACCGGCAAGCTGTCTGGAGGTGCTGAAGACTGCTGTGATCTTTGGCGCGGATGCCGTCTATATCGGCGGAGAAGCCTTTGGCCTGCGCGCGAAGGCGAAGAACTTCTCTATGGAAGAGATGGCGCAGGGAATCGAGTTTGCACATGCGCATGGCGTGAAGGTCTATGTGACCGCAAATATTCTCGCGCACAATTATGACCTGGAGGGTGTGGAACAGTATTTCCGGGAGCTTAAGGAAATCCATCCGGATGCGCTGATTATCGCGGATCCCGGAGTCTTTATGATCGCGAAGCGTATCTGCCCGGAAATTGAGCGCCATATCAGTACCCAGGCAAATAATACAAATTATGAGACCTTTCGGTTCTGGTATGACCTGGGGGCGAAGCGTGTCGTCTCGGCGCGGGAGCTGTCGATGGCGGAGCTGAAGACGATCCGCAAAAGGATTCCGGAAGATCTGGAGATTGAGACCTTTGTACACGGTGCGATGTGCATTTCCTATTCGGGGCGCTGCCTGCTCAGCAATTATTTTACGGGGCGGGATGCGAATCATGGTGCGTGTACGCATCCATGCCGCTGGAAGTACGCGGTGGTGGAGGAGACACGGCCGGGGGAATATTTGCCAGTTGAGGAAAATGAGCGCGGCACTTATATCTTTAATTCCAAGGATCTGTGTATGATTGAGCATATTCCGGATCTGATTGATGCGGGGATCGACAGCCTGAAGGTGGAAGGGCGTATGAAAACGGCGCTGTATGTGGCGACGGTGGCGCGGACCTACCGGAAGGCGCTGGATGATTACGCACAAGATCCAGCCTTATATGAGGCACATCTGGACTGGTATCGGGAGCAGATTTCCAATTGTACTTACCGGCAGTTCACGACGGGATTTTTCTATGGGAAACCGGATCACGAGGCACAGATTTACGACAGCAACACGTATGTGAAAGAATATACCTATCTTGGGATCGTCGGAGCGCTTCGCGCAGACGGCTGCTGCCGCATCGAACAGCGCAATAAGTTCTGTGTCGGAGACCAGATTGAGATCATGAAGCCAGACGGGCGGAATGTCTGTACGCAGGTTCTGGAAATCCAAGATGCAGAGGGAGCGGCGATGCCAAGTGCGCCGCATCCCAAGCAGGTATTGTGGCTTAGGCTGACTGAGCAGGCGGAGGAATATGATATCCTGCGCGCAGCGGCCGCACTTTAACCATATTCTCCTGATGAGGAGGAAATGGGGGTTATACAGTTACCCTGTGCTGCGTCTTCTCATCTTTGGGTGGGCGGAAGGTTACTCAGTCATTTATGTGCAAGCGCAGCGGGGCGGAGACTTTTTGACCTGATAGTATGAATTTGGCGTGAACAGTAACATGATGCCTCATAGGGGCGTGTCAATATTTGAGATGGAAAAGCACTTCTGGGCGGCTGGCAGCATAAACTAACAGAAAACCGCTAAGAGGTGCTTTTTGAAAACATTTGAAATGCCACTGTCCCAGGACGAGGAGAGGGCCTGCCTGATGCGGTTCCGCGAGGGGGATATGGAAGCCAGAAATACTCTGATTGAGCGCAATCTGAGGCTGGTGGCTCATATCGCGAAAAAATACCAGTCGCCGGAGTACGACTCGGATGATCTGATTTCCATAGGAATTATCGGCCTGATCAAAGCAGTGACAACCTTTGACTGTGAAAAGAACAGCCGCCTCGGGACGTATGCGGCGCGATGCATTGAAAATGAGCTGCTGATGATGCTGCGGGCGCGCAAAAAGCTGACGCGGGAAGTGTCGATGTATGAGAAAATCGGAATCGACCAGGAAGGACGTGAGCTGCGTTTGATGGATGTGCTGGAGAGCGAGCCGGTTGATATTCTGGAGGATCTGGAACTGGAAAAGAATATCGAGCGGCTGAACCACTGTCTGCCGCGCGTACTGAGTGATCGGGAATTACAGGTGATTTGCGAGCGATATGGTCTTTGCGGATGTGAGGAACGCACGCAGCGTGAAATTGCCAAGAGTCTCGGCATCAGCCGATCCTACGTCTCGCGTCTGGAGAAGCGGGCGGTCGAAAAGCTCAAGGCTGAGTTTGAGCGTGCGGAGCAGTGCGGGTAATAATTGTATAGGCAACCCGGCCGGGAAGTACGTCTGGCACTTTAGAGCATGTAAAAGCATGTAAAGAGTCACAACGAAAGAACGCTTTTTCCGCGAAGACAATAGATGTTTTCTCTTGTGTATTTTTCGGAATTTGCTCATTTATAGTATGGAAATCAAATCGGAAATAGAAAAGAGAACGGGATACTCCAGGCCAGAGATGGAGGCAAGGGAAAAACAGTATGATTTACGTGTGCAGATACGATTTTTCTTTGGAACCCCAGCTTCTGTTGCGCAGTGCAGATAAGCTTGGACTGTCAGGTGCAGCGGGGAGTGTGGGAAGTTTGAACGCTTGTAACGGACGGAGATGGGAGCATTTGCGCGAGCAGATTCTTGCAAGGCTTCTATTACAGTATGCGGTTCGAAGAGAATATGGTATAAATTCACTGGAGGAGCTTGGGATCGCAGTGGCGGAGGGGGGGAAGCCCTTCAGCCAGTCGCATCCCAGGCTGCATTTTAATATCAGCCATTGTTGCAGCGCATGTGCCTGTATGCTGTCCGAAAACGCCTGCGGGATCGATGTGGAGAAAAAATTTGCATTCCGCCCTGCTCTTGCAGCCAGAGTCACCACTCCAGGAGAAAAAGAGCTTTTTGAGGATTTAAGTGTCGGAGAAAAGGAGTATTTTCTCCAGACGCTGTGGTCGATGAAGGAGAGCTTTGTCAAGTGCGATGGGCGTGGGTTGCGGTATGGTCTCGAACAGGTGGAGCTTGCAGCCTGTCTGAAAGAATGGATGTGCAGAGTACAGGCTGATAAAACATCGGAACAAGTGGAGAACCAGAGGATAGGTGTCGGGGAAAAGCAGGAGCAGTGTACAGCGATAGTAAGAGAGTGGAAGGGAGAGCTTTTGCAGAAGCGCGGCCCAGGGGGCGGACAGTTTCTGATTCGCGACGGCTCTGTCTATACGCTGGCAGCTTATGGAATCGGGCTTCCGGATACGGTAAGGGAGGTTCAGGAGGAGACACTCGCAAATATAATTAGGTGAAAGCTGCAGACCAGGCATCCAGATGCGAAGTTATCCACGGTAATGCAGTGCCTGCCTTCACATTTTATGGTTTCACAGCCAATCTGTGGCAGCTATGCTGTCTCATACATGCAAGCATGACGGTCCGGCATACTGCTTACAGATGGCCAGTTGGCCGAAAAAGTAGCCTATAACGAAATTGAGTGAATTGTGTCAAAAAATGAAAAAAGTAGTTGACAGATGACGAAACCCGTGGTAGTATATATCTCGCTGCTGAGGAAAAGACTTCGGCGGCGAAAAAGAAATAAAAAAGTTAAAAAAGTTGTTGACAGACAAGGAAAACCGTGGTAATATATCAGAG
>DKWE01000054.1 GCA_002491565.1 Lachnospiraceae bacterium UBA7160
CTACATTCTATGGTATATAACCACTCGGTTAGCCTGCCAGAGTTTGTAGTTTTGGAGTATTTAGCAACACCCTCTTCTCGACTGGAGAGCCAAAAGTGCAGCGGAACGGCATCTTTTATTTTTTTTTGCTTGTGGTGTTCTCTTATCCATGGTAATATAATCTGTAAGCCTGTTCCGGGTAGACCAGATGACGGCCTGCCCGGTCTCAATACACAGATGAGCTGCCCGCCATTTTGGGCTGGTACAATGTTTGACGAGTATCTGGACCAGACACGCAGAATGCTATGTCAAGCGGGCAGCAGACAGAAATAAGCAGAACGGAGGGATCCGAATGAAGTTAGAGAAGCTGTTGGAACGTTTGACATACCAGTGCCTGCAGGGTTCGACGGATGTGGAAGTAAGCGGTCTGGCAAATGACTCCAGGCAGGTTCGGGACGGCGCACTGTTTTTCTGTATCCGGGGAGCGGTGACAGATGGCCATAAGTATGCGCAGGAAGTGACAGGAAAGGGAGCGTCTGTGCTGATCGTGGAGGAACCCGTCGAAGTGCCGGAAACGGTGACGGTGATTCAGGTAGAGGACACACGGATTGCGATGGCATTGATCTCTGCAGCTTATTATGGGTATCCGGCAGAGCAGATGAAGATTATCGGTGTGACTGGCACGAAAGGGAAGACGACGACAACCTATATGGTTAAGTCTATCCTGGAGGCGGCTGGTTATAAGGTAGGTTTGATTGGCACCATCGAAGCGATCATCGGAGAAGAGGTGATTCCGGCAAATAATACGACGCCGGAGTCGCTGACGATCCAGGAATATTTCCGGTGTATGGCGGATGCTGGCTGCCAGGTAGTCGTGATGGAGGTGTCATCCCAGGGGCTGATGCTGCACCGCACGGCAGGCATCCCGTTCGAATTTGGCATTTTTACAAATATCGAACCGGATCACATCGGGCCGGCGGAGCATGCGAGCTTTGAAGATTACATTGAGTGCAAGAGCAGGTTGTTCCGACAGTGCCGTATCGGCATTTTGAATGCGGATGACCGGCATCTGGAGCAGATCCTGAAGGGACATACCTGTGAAGTGGAGACATTCGGACTTTCTGAGCGTGCGGATTTGCGTGCGCAGAATCTGGAACTGGTGAACCGGCCGGGATATCTTGGGATTCACTATTCAGTGACCGGGAAGCTGGAGTTTGACGTCGATGTGGATATTCCAGGAAAATTCAGTGTCTACAATTCCCTGACCGCGATTGCCATCTGCCGCCATTTCCAGGTGGATGTGGAGCAGATCAAGCGTGCATTGAAGGGTGCCAGGGTAAAGGGACGTGTGGAAAAGGTGAAGGTGTCCGATAATTTTACACTGATGATTGATTATGCGCACAATGCGATGGCGCTGGAGAGTCTGCTGACGACCCTGAAGGAATACCATCCGAGGCGGCTGGTGTGCATGTTCGGCTGCGGAGGCAACCGGTCGAAGCTGCGCCGCTACGAGATGGGGGAGGTTTCCGGAAGGCTTGCAGACTTTACGATTATCACATCGGATAACCCCCGCTATGAGAAGCCGGAGGATATCATTGCGGATATCGTGGTTGGGATTCAGAAAACAGACGGCGCTTATGTGACGATTCCGAACCGGAAGGAAGCAATTGCCTATGCCATCCATAATGGGCAGCCGGGAGATGTCATTATTCTGGCGGGGAAGGGGCATGAGGACTATCAGGAAATAGAGGGAAAGAAATATCCGATGGATGAGCGCGTGTTGATTCAGGAAATCCTGGACGAAGATCGGGGCGCCAGATAATGCGGTAAGGTCTCTTGTGAAGAACGCTATGCTGAGAAAGCAATTGCGGATTGCAGGAAGGCCTGTGGGGCATAAAGAAAATTTGTAAAGCGCAGGCCGAATTGTGGGAGCATGCATCGAATTGCAGACCGCAGGCAGGCTTGCGGAGGCACAAAACAATGATTGAGTTATCTGACGGGACAGAGCTTGTGCCGGCAGATAGGTATGAGAAAGAAAAGAGGGATTGCGTTCGCTTATGGAATTGTATGCGGATATCATCGTTGATATCTCACACAGCCGTCTGGACCGGACGTTTACCTTTCGTGTACCGGAGGAATTAAGGCAGATTCTGGAGCCTGGAAATGTGGTCGAGGTACCGTTTGGAAAGAGCGACCGTCCACAAAAAGGATATGTGCTGCGGATTTCGGATCATACGTCCTGCGCACCGGAAAAGCTGAAGACGATCCTGCGGGTAGAGACGAATCTGGCCGGGGCAGAGTCGAAGCTGACTGCGCTGGCGCTCTGGATGCGTGATTATTATGGCTCGACCGCAGTACAGGCGCTGCGGACGGTCCTTCCATTCCGGGAAAAATCTGCGCCGAGAGAGAGGAAGCGGCTGGTGAGTCTGGTTCCGAAGGAGCAGCTGCAGCAGCAGATGGAGACGTGCAGGCGAAAGCATCAGACCGCAAGAGCGCGTCTGCTGGAGGCGATGCTGCAGGAACCGGTGCTGCCGATGGAGGTTGTAACTGGCAGCCTGAAAATTACGCCCTCTGTGTGGAAGCCGTTGGCGGAGCAAGGGGTACTCACCTGTGAGCGGGAGCTGGTTTACCGTACCCCTGCAGTATTACAGAGACTGCGCGCAGACATAAGGAAAGACCAGGAGAACTCCCGGGGAGTGGGCGGCGCGGCAGAGCTTTCGGGTCTGTCCGGAGATTCCGGGACGATTCGGCTGAGCACGGAGCAGCAGCAGGTCGTTGACCAAATCTGTGCGCGCTGGGAGGATGGAACAGGGCGGTATCTGATTCACGGGGTGACAGGAAGCGGCAAGACGGCGGTCTATATGGAACTGATCGCGCATGCTCTGGAAAGAGGGCAGCAGGCAATTTTGCTGATTCCGGAGATTTCACTGACTTATCAGAATGTAATCCGGTTCTATCATCGGTTTGGCGATCGGATTTCTATTTTGCATTCCAGATTGTCGCAGGCGGAGCGGTATGATCAGTTTGAGCGTGCGAGAGATGGGGACATTGA
The DNA here is from genome assembly GCA_002491565.1 of Lachnospiraceae bacterium UBA7160. GTDB lineage: Bacteria > Bacillota > Clostridia > Lachnospirales > Lachnospiraceae > Choladousia. The sequence continues at coordinate 3,032 of DKWE01000054.1, forward strand.
TGTGATGATTGGACCGAGGTCGGCGCTCTTTACCCCGTTTCAGCGGCTCGGCATCCTGATTATCGATGAGGAGCATGAGGCTTCCTACCATAGTGAATCGGTACCGCGGTATCACGCGAGGGAAGTCGCATTAAAACGCGCGGAACTGGAGGGAGCTCATCTGGTGCTCGGCTCAGCGACTCCGTCTCTTGAGGCATATTATGGGGCGGAGCATGGGCGTTATGAGCTGCTGTGTCTGCCGAACCGGGTGGCGGGAGGCGAGCTTCCGGTCGTGCATACGGTGGACCTGCGAAGCGAACTCAAGGAAGGAAATCGCTCAATCCTCAGCAGGATGCTTGTGGAAAAGCTGGAGGATACATTGGCCAGAGGGCAGCAGGCAATGCTGTTTTTGAACCGGCGCGGGTATTCCGGGTTTGTCTCATGCCGCGCGTGCGGCTATGTAGCAAAATGTCCGCACTGTGACGTATCACTTTCCCTCCACAAAAACGGGAAGCTGATCTGCCACTATTGCGGGTATTCTGAGCCGATGATCCATGATTGCCCGGAATGTGGTTCGGGATTTATCGGTGGGTTCCGGGCAGGAACGCAGCAGATTGAGGAAGTGGTGCAGCAAAGGTTTCCGCAGGCGCGGCTTTTGCGGATGGATGCGGATACGACCAGAGGAAAGGACGGGCATGCGGAAATTCTGCGTGCATTTGGAAACGGAGAGGCAGATATTCTGATCGGCACGCAGATGATTGTGAAAGGGCATGATTTCCCGAATGTTACGCTGGTGGGGATTCTTGCAGCGGATTTGTCTCTGCACGTTGCAGATTACCGGGCTTCGGAGCGGACGTTTCAGCTTCTGACGCAGGCAGCAGGCCGGGCCGGCAGAGGAAAGGAACCGGGAGAGGTCGTGATCCAGACATACGATCCGGAGCACTATGCCATCGTCTGCGCGGCGCGTCAGGAGTATGAACCGTTTTACCGCCAGGAGATCGCGTATCGGCGTCTGGCGGGATATCCGCCGGCAGGGGGGATTCTCGCGGTACACTGTGCTTCGAAGGAGGAGCAGACACTCACGGTTGCCATTGATTATCTGTCTAGGTTCCTGCGGGGGATCGCACAGAGGCGCAAGGCGGCGGTCATCGGGCCCGCTGATGAGCCGGTCGCGCGGATACAGGATGTGTACCGCAAAGCAGTCTATGTCAAACACAGCGATACACGCGTCCTGATCGCGATCAAGAATATCACAGAGCTGTACATTGAGCAAAATCCGGGCTACAAACCGATAACTATACAATATGAAATGAATTAACCTGTTCTGAACTGCTGCAGCATGCCAGTGCAGGTAGCGGCATAGCTATTTTCGAAGGGAAAGACTTAAATAAGAAAGACAAAACAGAATGGAGGAAACAATATCATGGCATTAAGAAAGATCCGAATCATGGGAGATGACAAGCTGGAGAAGGTGTGCAGACCAGTAAAGACGGTGACGGGCCGCGAAAAGGAATTGATCCAGGATATGCTGGATACGATGTATGATGCGAACGGCGTAGGGCTCGCGGCGCCGCAGGTAGGCGTGCTAAAAAGGATTGTGGTCATTGATATTGGTGACGGGCCGGTGGTTCTGATCAATCCGGAGATTCTGGAAACCTCCGGCGAGCAGACCGGGCAGGAGGGCTGCCTGAGTCTTCCGGGGCAGGCAGGCATCGTGACGCGTCCAAATTATGTTAAGGTGCGTGCTTTGAATGAAAACGGGGAAGAATATGAAGTGGAAGGAACGGAACTGCTCGCCCGCGCAATCTGTCATGAGTGCGATCATCTGGATGGTATCATGTATGTGCGCTATGTGGAGGGCGGCTTGTTCGATGTCAATGAGGAAGAGACAGACGAGGAGTGAGGAGCATGATTCAAAAGGTCGTATTTATGGGGACGCCGGATTTTGCGGTGGGAACCCTGGAAGCTTTGGTACGGGAGGGTTATGAGGTTCTGGCGGTCTTTTCCCAGCCGGATAAGCCGAAGGGACGCAAAAAGGAGCTTGCGCCGACTCCTGTGAAGGCGGCGGCGGAACGGTTCGGACTTCCGGTATATCAGCCGGAGCGGATCCGCGACCCCAAGTGGCTTACAGTGCTGCAGGATCTGAATCCGGATGTCATTGTTGTCGTAGCGTTTGGCCAGCTGATTCCGGGGGCGATCCTGGAGCTGCCCAAGTACGGCTGTATCAATGTGCACGCTTCCCTGCTTCCGAAGTACCGTGGGGCGGCTCCGATCCAGTGGGCTGTCATAAATGGAGAAGAAGAATCCGGTGTCACAACGATGCGGATGGATGCTGGGCTTGACACAGGTGATATGATTCTAAAAGAAACGGTCCGTCTGGATGAGAAGGAGACGGGTGGCAGCCTGTTTGACAAGCTGAGTGCAGTCGGTGCGCAGCTTTTGGTTCGCACGCTGAAATGTGTCGGGGACGGGACGGTTGTCTATGAGAAGCAGCCGGAGGAGAGCCCGACGCCGTATGCGGCAATGCTGAAAAAAGAGATGGGCAGAATTGACTGGACGAAGTGTGCGAGGGAGATCGAATGTCTGATCCGTGGTCTGGATCCATGGCCGAGCGCCTATACGATTTACCGCGGCAAGACACTGAAACTATGGGCGGCAGCCGTTGTGGAGGACCAGGCAGCGGATCTTAAGAGAAACAGTGATCTTTCTTTGCAGGAGAAAACGAATACCGCAGAAGGCAGGCTGCGGGAAGAGCTGTGCGGCACCGTGGCATTTGTCTCAAAGCAGGCACTCTGGATCAGGACAGGCAGCGGTCTTCTCTCCCTCCGGGAGGTACAGCCGGAAGGGAAAAAGCGCATGACCATTGATGCCTTTTTGCGCGGTTATCCGGTCGAGACGGGAGAACTGCTGGGATAACCCCGGAAAGAATTGGTATACACTGCGGCAGATATGCTCCGGCTGACACTGTATGATGCTGCGGCAAAGTGCTGTTGTCACACATTCTATAGCGAACGGGCGGCGGGAGAGACGAAAAAACTAAGAAAGGATGATTCTATGTTTTTACTGGCATCAAATGTAAATTCCTTTTATGGCGGTTATGGCTTTGGCGGCTATCGCTATATGTTTGACTGGACGTATCTTCTGGTGCTGGCTGGGCTGGTACTTTCGATGGTCGCTTCGGCGAATGTGAAAAGCACCTTCCAGCGGTATCAGCAGGTGCGCTGCCGTGCGGGGCTGACCGGGGCGATGGCGGCGGAGCGGGTACTGCACGGAGCTGGCATCTACGATGTAGCGATTGAACGGGTTTCAGGGAGCCTGACAGATCACTATGACCCGCGCACGAAGACGCTGCGCCTGTCTGATTCCACGTATGGCTCCAATTCTGTCGCGGCTGTGTGTGTCGCAGCACATGAGTGCGGACATGCAATTCAGCACCAGGTGCATTATGGCCCACTGGTGCTGCGGAGTACACTGGTCCCGGCGGCAAATTTCGGGTCTTCCCTGTCCTGGCCGATTTTTCTTGCAGGGCTGATTTTCTCACTTCGTCCGCTTTTGACGGTAGGAATTGTCCTGTTTTCTCTTGCGGTGATCTTCCAGCTGGTGACACTTCCGGTCGAGTTTAACGCGTCCAGCCGGGCGCTTAAGGTGCTTGAGAGCACCCATATGCTCGGAGCAGAGGAACTGGATGGCGGGCGGAAGGTGCTTCGCGCTGCCGCATTGACGTACGTCGCAAGCCTTGCGGCCTCGATTCTTCAGCTGCTTCGCCTGATCATACTGGCAGGCAACCGCAGGAACCGGGATTGATATTGAAACAAGGTCATTAATGAATGACATTGGACTTTGAACAGTAACAATATTTTGCCTCTGGGAGGAACTAGTTGTGGCAAGTACAGTAAACATCAGAGAAATTGCACTTGGTATTCTGCAGGAAATTACGGAAGAAGAAGCCTACAGCCATATTGTACTGCGCGAGGTACTGGAGAAATACCAGTATCTCGATAAACGTGACCGTGCGTTTATCTCACGCGTTGTAGAGGGGACTCTGGAGCATATGATTCAGCTGGACTATATCATCGAGCAGTTTTCCAATGTTCCGGTCTATAATATGAAGCCGCTGATCCGCAATCTGCTCCGGATGTCCGTCTATCAGCTCAAGTATATGGACAGCGTCCCGGATTCTGCTGTTTGCAATGAGGCAGTCCGGCTCGCGCAGCGAAGGGGCTTCTACAATCTGAAGGGGTTTGTGAACGGCGTTTTGCGCAATACCGCGCGCCGTCTGAGCCAGGTGCGCTATCCGGACCCGGAAAGGGAGCCGTTGTATTACCTGTCTGTGAAGTACTCCTTCCCGGTCTGGATGCTTACGAAATGGGTTGCCCAGTTTGGCTATGAGGCAACTGCGAACATATGCAGGGATTCCCATATGGAAAGAGGAACCGTGGTGCGCTGCAATTTTCAGAAAGCCTCGAAAGAAGAGATCATTGCAGAGCTCCGGCAGGAGGGTATTACGGTGCGGGAGCATCCCTATCTGGACTATGCGCTGGTGCTGTCCGACTACAATTATATCCGCGCGGTTTCTGCGTTCAAAAAGGGCTGGATACAGGTACAGGATATCAGCTCCATGCTGGTGGCGGAGGTCGCGGCTCCGAACTGGGGCGATTACTGTATTGATGTATGCGCCGCTCCTGGGGGCAAGAGCATGCATATCTCCGAGAAGTTGATGGGAAGCGGGTTTGTAGAGGCGCGCGATGTCTCTGAGCACAAGGTGGCCCGGATGCAGGAGATGATCGAGCGGACGGACGCCATCAATATCAGCGCCTCGGTCCAGGATGCGACCATACTGGATCCAAAGTCGCGGCAGAAGGCGGATATCGTACTGGCAGATGTGCCCTGTTCCGGGCTGGGTGTCATCGGAAAAAAGCAGGATATCAAGTACAAGATGTCGGAAAAGCGCCAGCAGGACATCATCCGTCTGCAGAGAAAAATCCTGTCTGTCGTGCAGGAATACGTAAAGCCGGGCGGCGTGCTGATTTTCTCGACCTGTACGATTGGTGCAGATGAGAACCAGTACAATTTAAAGTGGTTTCTGGAGAATTTCCCGTTCCGTCTGGAGAGCATTGATCCGTATCTTTGTGACGCGCTAAAGAGTAAGACGACGGCAGGAGGCTATATCCAGCTCCTTCCGGGGATCCATGATGCGGATGGTTTCTTTATCGCGCGGCTGCGCAGGCTGGAGGATGGCGATGAAGGAGGCGTATGGCAGGATGAGTGAAAAAACCGATATCAAATCGCTGGATTACACACAGGTACAGGCGCTGATTGAGTCGCTGGGGGAGAAGCCGTTTCGTGCGCGCCAGTTGTATCAGTGGATGCATGGGAAGCTTGCAGGCAGCTTTGATGAGATGACCGATCTTCCCGTCAGGCTTCGGGAAACACTGAAACAGACGTGCCATTACACGTCTCATACGCTGGTGGAGCGGCTCATATCCGGCATCGACGGGACGGAGAAATATCTGTTCGGACTTCAGGACGGCAACGTGATAGAGAGCGTTTTGATGCGCTACCATCACGGAAATTCCGTCTGCATTTCCTCGCAGGTTGGCTGTCGTATGGGCTGCCGCTTCTGCGCTTCGACCCTGGGCGGACTGACGCGCGGGCTTTCTGCCTCGGAGATGCTGGATCAGATTTATCAGATTCAGAAGATTTCCGGGGAGCGGGTCTCGAATGTCGTCGTGATGGGAACTGGAGAGCCCCTCGACAATTACGAGAATCTGCTGCAATTTCTCAGGCTTCTGACCGATGAGCACGGGCTGCATATCAGCCAGCGGAATGTGACCGTCTCCACCTGTGGAATTGTGGAAGCTATGCGGCGTCTCGCGGACGAACACCTGCAGATCACACTTGCGCTTTCCCTGCATGCATCCAGTCAGGAGAAGCGGAAAGAGCTGATGCCGATCGCATACCGCTATGCGCTCGGCGAGGTGCTGGATGCCTGCCGCTATTACTTTGCGCAGACAGGCAGGCGGATTACGTTTGAGTACAGCCTGGTCGGCGGGGTAAATGATACCAGGGAGGATGCACATGCTCTGGCGAATCTGATCGGAGATCTGAACTGTCACGTGAATCTGATACCGGTCAATCCGATCCGGGAGCGCAGCTATGTCCAGTCTGACCGCGCGGTGATTGAGGCTTTTAAAAATTTGCTTGAAAAATACAGGATAAATGTTACTATTAGAAGGGAGATGGGCCGCGATATTAATGGAGCTTGCGGCCAGCTCAGAAAGAGTTATATGGATGAAAAAGAAAAGAAAGGGTAAAACAAGTATGATGAAGGTGTACAGCATCACAGATATCGGAAAAAGACGGTCCGTAAACCAGGATTACGTGTACGCGTCTGAGCAGCCGGTAGGAAATCTTGCCAACCTGCTGATCGTGGCGGATGGGATGGGTGGACACAATGCAGGCGACCTTGCATCGCGCTATACGGTTGAACTGATGCTGGAATACATAGAAAAGGCGGAGGAGAAGCGGCCGGTGCCTCTGATCTCAGCGGCGATTCACCATGCGAATGAGCTGGTGCTTCAAAAATCCAAATCGGCAAAGGAATATGAGGGGATGGGGACAACGCTGGTGGCGGCTACGGTCCTGGAAGAGTATCTCTATGTGGCGAATGTAGGAGACAGCCGGCTGTATCTGATCGATCAGGATATTGAGCAGATTACGAGGGACCACTCTCTGGTGGAGGAGATGATCCGCGTCGGGGAGCTGCAGCGGAAGGATGCGCGCAACCACCCGGACCGGAATGTTATTACGCGCGCAGTCGGAGTCCACGATCCGGTGCGTGTGGATTTCTTTGATGTAAAGCTGGAAAAAGGGGATAAAGTGCTGCTTTGCTCGGATGGTCTGACCACGATGGTGGAGGATGAGGAGATCCTGCGGATTGTCAGAAAGAGCAGCTCGTTGAAGGAGGCGGCAGAGCGCCTGGTTCTGGAGGCGAATAAAAACGGGGGAAAGGATAACATTTCCGTGGTGCTTGGCGCGTATGAGTGAGCGGCATGAAGGAAATGATGATCAAATAAGTGGGGAAAAAGTATGCTGAAAGTCGGAATGTTTATACAGAATCGGTATGAGATTTTATCCAAGATCGGCTCCGGAGGCATGGCGGATGTCTATAAGGCGAAGGACCACAAGCTGAACCGCTGCGTGGCGGTGAAGGTGCTGAAGAAGGAATTTCGGGATGACAGGGAGTTTATCTCGAAGTTTCGTGTGGAGGCGCAGTCTGCGGCAGGGCTGACGCACGCCAATATTGTAAATATCTACGATGTCGGAGAAGAGTCCGGGATTTATTATATTGTGATGGAGCTGGTAGAAGGGATCACGCTCAAGCAGTATATCAAAAATAAGGGAAGGCTGTCTGCGCGCGAGGCGACGAGCATTGCGCTGCAGATTTCCGCAGGGCTGGAGGCGGCGCACAATAACGGGATTATCCACCGGGATATCAAGCCACAGAATATCATTATTGCGACAGACGGGCGCGTAAAGGTGGCAGATTTTGGTATCGCGCGCGCCTCTTCATCGAATACGATCAATTCCAGTGTGATGGGGTCGGTCCATTACAGCTCGCCGGAACAGTCGCGCGGCGGCTACAGTGATGAGAAGAGCGATATCTATTCGCTTGGCATCACAATGTATGAGATGCTGACCGGGCATGTCCCGTTTGACGGGGATTCAGCGGTGGCGGTTGCCATCAAGCACCTCCAGGAAGAGATGCATGGGCCGAAGGAGGAAGTGCCGGAGACACCGTTTTCCACAAATGAGATTGTGCTGAAATGTACACAGAAAAGTCCGGACCGCCGTTATCCGAATATGACAGAGGTGATTCGGGATCTGCGGGAGTCTCTGGTGAATCCGGACGGAAATTTTGTGACGCAGGCATCGATGGATACGACCTCGCGGACGATTATCGTCTCGAAGGAGGAGCTCAGTCAGATCAATGCGGAGCGCGTCCGCCCGTCCTACGACGAAAATCTGGATGTCGGAGCCGCAGCAACGCTGCAGGAGGATCTGCAGGAGGGATCGCCGAAGCGCACGTATCAGCCTGGAAGCTACTACCATATGAGCGGCTATCAGGAGATGGATCCAGGACGCGGGGAAGCTTATCCGGAGGAGGAGTGGGGGGAGGATTATCCGCCGGAGGACGAGAATATACGGGATGGCTATGATCCCTATTATGACGCATACGACAATCCGGATGATTATAAGATTGAGGATGATTCCTTCCGGCTGAATCAAAAGGAGTCCGGGCGCCGGCATCTGCGGGATAGGAACGACGATCAGGACAGGGAAGTTGGGCTGAATCCGAAGCTGGAAAAGGCAGTCACAATCGGCGGCATCCTGGTGGCGGTGATTATCGGATGCATTTTCCTTGCGCTGCTCGCAAATGCCTTTGGGCTGCTTAAGTTTGGCAAGCGTGCGGGAAATGACCGGAAGCAGAATAGCACGAAGACCGAGACCGAGGTGGATGCGCAGGAGACGAAGGAGTCCGAGACGGAGCGGAAGCAGCAGGTTTCTGTGCCGGAGCTCCTCGGCAGGCAGGGAGAGGATGTGCAGGAGCTTCTCGAGCGCTATGGGCTGTCAGGAAAGAAGATTGGCGAGGCGCCGGCTTCAGATTATGCGTCGCAGTATACAGCGGGGCAGGTCTGCGAGCAGTTTCCAAAGAGCGGGACGATGGCAGACCGCGGGACGGTTGTCGAATACAAGGTGATTGAGACAGGCGTGGAGTTTCTGCTGGATGATCTGACGAATGCGGATCAGAGTACGGCACAGGCGTTCTTGCTGACGAAGGGACTCCAGTGTGAGATTGATACGACAAAGTACAGTGATACGGTACAGGCGGGTTATGTGATTTCGACTACTCCCGCAGCGAATGCGACTGTAAAGCCGGGGGATACGGTGACATTGTTCATTAGCCAGGGACCAGACCCTGCAACGATGGATCCGGAGAATCTGGTGGAGCTTTGGGATTTGCACGGCTATACGAAGGATCGTGCGACGGAGGCAGTCACGCTGATAGAGCTGGTGCCGGAATACAAATATGAGGCAAGCAATGAGGTACCGAAGGACTGCGTGATCAGCCAGAGCGCGGAGGCAGGTGTTCCGGTGCCGCGCGGCTCGACAGTGACACTGGTGATCAGTACCGGACCGTCCGGGGACGCGCAGGAGGACCAGCAGGCACAGGGCTCTGCGGAGGCTGGTACGTGGACCTGCGACGCTTCTCTGGCGGAGCCGAACGGCTACAACGGGGAAAGTGTGCGTATTACGCTGGTGCAGAGCGGGGAAGAGCGGACCATCTTTGAGGGGACGACAACGTTCCCATACCGTCTGCAGACGGCTGGTGAGCCGGAGGTTTCGACCGGAACTGCGTATGTCTACGTGCTGGATAATGCAGGAAATGTGATCAGCAAAATTGAATATGCAGGGGTCCAGTTTACCAAAAAAGAGGAATAGCTGGCAGTGCAGGAGAGAAGAATAACAGGTGGAAGAGGGATCGATGCAGGGAAAAATCATAAGAGGTGTGGGCGGATTCTATTATGTCCGCGCAGAGGACGGCTGTACGTATGAGTGCCGGGCAAAAGGGATTTTCCGGAAGGAGAACCGCAAGCCGCTGCCAGGTGACAATGTGGAAATTTCGCTGGTGCAGGATGAGGAAAAGCCAGCCGGGAATGTCGATGAGATCCTTCCCAGGAAAAATGTGCTGATCCGCCCTGCGGTGGCGAATGTAGACCAGGCGCTCGTGGTTTTCGCGGCGGCGAGCCCGAAGCCGAACCTGAATCTGCTGGACCGGTTTCTGATCATGATGAGGAAGCAGGCCATTCCGGTTGTGATCTGCTTCAATAAGCTGGATCTGGTGGACGAGGAGGCAGCGCAGGAATTACAGCAGACGTATGCGGGCTGCGGGTGCCAGGTCTGCCTGATCAGCGTGGAACAGGAAGCAGGAATGGAGGAGATCTGGAAGCTGCTCGATGGGAAGACAACGGTGGTGGCCGGGCCTTCCGGTGTCGGCAAGTCCTCACTGACGAATCGGCTGCAAAGTGAGATCCGAATGGAGGTCGGCGCGGTGAGCCGGAAGATTGAGCGCGGACGTCACACCACGCGCCACACGGAGCTGATCTGCTTGCGGAAGGATACCTTCTTTCTGGATACACCGGGGTTTAGTTCTCTGTATCTGCCGGATATCAGGCGGGAAGAGCTGGGGCAGTATATACCGGAGTTTGCGCCGTACGAGCCATACTGTCGGTTTCAGGGTTGCCTGCATATCAGCGAGCCGGACTGCGCGGTAAAGCAGGCGCTGGCCAGGGGGCAGATCAGCAGCACCCGGTATGAGAATTATGTGCTGCTATCAGAAGAATTAAAGAGTCGGAAACGGTATTAGAGGGAGGAAGCGGTTATGGGGCGGAAAAATATTCTTGCGCCGTCGATTCTGGCGGCAGATTTTAATCATCTGGGAGATGAAATTGATGCGGTGACGCAGGCAGGCGCAGAGTATCTGCATATTGACGTGATGGACGGCATGTTTGTGCCGAGCATTTCCTTCGGCATGCCGGTGATCAGCTCCATCCGGCGCGGACGCGGCTGCTTTTTCGATGTGCATCTGATGGTGGAGCAGCCGGAGCGCTACATTGAGACATTTGCGTCCTGCGGTGCGGACGGCATTACGGTGCACCAGGAGGCGACGCGCCATCTGCACCGGACGATCCAGGAGATCCGGGGGCATGGCCTGAAGGCAGGGGTAGCGCTGAATCCGTCGACGCCGCTCTCTGTGCTGGACTATGTGCTGGAGGACCTGGACATGGTGCTGATTATGACGGTCAATCCAGGCTTTGGCGGGCAGAAATATATTCCGCAGATGACAGAGAAGGTCCGCACCCTCCGGGCGCGCGCAGAGGCGCTTGGACTTGATCTGGACATCGAGGTGGACGGCGGGGTCAATGATAAGACGATCCATACGGTGCTGGGGGCAGGTGCGAATGTCTGTGTGGCAGGAAGCGCGGTGTTCGGCGGCGACCGTGCGGCGAATGTGCACAAATACCTGGAGATCATGGAGAAGTATCCGGTTTACGAGTAGGATTACAACCAGGCCAGGAAGTGCGAAGAAAATCGTTCGACAGGGTTCGAGCAATCGGGATGTGCGAAAATCGTGGAAAATCAAGGAATTATGCGAAAATGCGGGGACTGTGTCCCTGCATTTTTTGGCGGAATCGGGCGAAAACCGAAAAAAGTGTCGAGCGGTTTTGACGAAGAAGGTATTGTGCTTAGGAGAATATTGTGGTAAACTTGGTCTTGCTGAGAAAAAAGGTTGAAAGACCGGATGAAATACAAAAGAATGTAAAAAAATGTTATGATTCACGGTACCGCTGTGAACTGTGACAGAGAAATACAAAAAGAGAAAGCATCCGCAGCTGGGTGCATCAAGTACATAGAAACGGAGAGGAAGTAACATGAAACTTGGTATTGTAGGATTGCCGAATGTCGGAAAAAGTACGTTGTTTAATTCTCTTACAAAAGCGGGCGCAGAGTCGGCCAACTATCCGTTCTGCACGATCGATCCGAATGTGGGCGTCGTGGCTGTGCCGGATGAGAGGCTGAAGCTGCTGGGCGACATGTACCACTCGGCGAAGATTACTCCGGCAGTGATCGAATTTGTGGACATTGCAGGTCTGGTGAAGGGTGCGTCGAAGGGCGAGGGCCTTGGCAACCAGTTTCTGGCGAATATCCGTGAGGTGGATGCGATCATCCACGTCGTGCGCTGCTTCGAGGATACCAATGTAATTCATGTGGATGGCACTGTGGATCCGGCCCGGGACATCGAGACGATCAATCTGGAGCTGATCTTCTCCGATCTGGAGATTCTGGAGCGCCGCATCGCAAAGACGGGGCGCGCAGCGAGAAACGATAAGACGCAGGCGAAGGAGCTCGAACTGCTCAAGAGCCTGAAAGCACACCTGGAGGACGGCAAACTGGCGATTACCTATGAGACGGAGGACGAGGATGAGCAGGCGTGGCTTGCAGAGTACAATCTTCTGACTGCCAAGCCGGTGATTTTCGCTGCGAATGTGGCGGAGGAGGACCTGGCTGATGACGGCGCGTCGAATCCGTTTGTCGCCAGCGTGCAGGAGTATGCAAAAGAGACAGGCAGCGAGGTGTTCGTGATTTGCGCTCAGATCGAGGAGGAAATCGCGGAGCTCGATGACGATGAAAAACAAATGTTCCTTGAGGATCTTGGATTAAAGGAGTCCGGACTGGAGAAACTGATAAAGGCGAGCTACAATCTGCTCGGACTCTTAAGCTACCTGACTGCGGGCGAGACAGAGACGCGCGCGTGGACGATTAAGAAAGGTACAAAAGCACCGCAGGCTGCCGGCAAGATACATTCCGACTTCGAGCGCGGGTTCATCCGCGCCGAGGTCGTGAATTACCAGGATCTCCTGGATTGCGGCTCCTACGCAGCAGCAAAAGAAAAAGGGCTGGTTGGCCTGGAAGGAAAAGACTATGTAGTCAAGGATGGAGATGTCATCCTGTTCCGTTTTAATGTGTAACCTACAATTCTGCCATGCAAAAAAACGGTACTTCAAAGGAGGCTTCGGCGCATGGAAGGCTCGATTCGGTTTCCGCATCTCGGAATCGTGCTGCCGCATGTGATCCAGTCGGTATCCATCGGCGGATTTGAAATCAAATGTTACGGCATGGTACTGGCGGCGGCCATGGTAACTGGCCTGCTTCTTGTGATGCAGGCAGCGCGCCGTACCGGCCAGAGTGAAGATGATTATTTTGATCTCGGAATGATTGCAATTCTCGTATCAGTCGCCTGCGCCCGTCTCTACTATGTACTTTTTACGTGGGATTACTACCAGGATCATCTCCTGGAAATCCTGAATTTACGAGAAGGCGGACTAGCTATCTACGGTGGTGTTATCGGCGGTTTCATCACTGTGCTGGCATTCTGCAAAATACGAAAGATAAAATATCGAAAAGTGTTGGATACAGCGGTGCTTGGCCTCATCTGGGGCCAGGCGCTCGGAAGATGGGGGAACTTTTTCAACCGGGAGGCATTTGGCGGGTACACAGATGGTCTGTTTGCCATGCAGCTGCCCGTCACAGATGTTCGTGCTCATGAGGTTACACAGGAGATGTGGGATCATCTCAGCGAGATTGGGGGCACATCATTTATCCAGGTACATCCGACCTTCCTCTACGAATCGCTTTGGAATCTCGGAGTATTTCTCATCCTGCTTACCGTTACCTTTCGCCTGAAAAAGCGGTATGACGGGATGGTATTCCTGCTGTATCTGCTTTTGTATGGAATTGGAAGAGCCTGGATTGAGGGACTTCGGACGGATCAGCTTCTGATCCCCGGCACCAGCTGGCCAGTTTCACAGATATTCTCCATTCTCCTGGCACTTTTCTCGGGAATCTGTCTGCTCACACATGCCGCACGAAAAAAGGGAGGCAAGGCGCAGGGACGCCGCTTTCAGAAGGGACAAAGGAAATGAGCCGAAAAGAACAATTGAGAGTAACGATTGAAGAAGAACGAAGGAAACTGGATGCGCTCCTGGAACACGGGAGAACGCTTCAGGAGGCTTACACGCAGAGTCTTCTGCTCGATCGTCTGATCGAGCAGTACCTTGATGAAACTCTTGCATAAGAGCTATTCCAAATGTTTTGCAAAGGATGGTTCAGCCGCACAGATTTATGTGATCTGTGCGGCTGTTGTAATATTATAGTGTTATTGCATGGTAGTGGCTGGATTGTCTGACAAAATTCAAACATACGTTCGATTTCTTCCATATTTCTTCAATTATTTAGATTTTTAAGTCAATTTTCAAGAAATAGGACTTGTATTTTTTCGAAAATTAGTCTATAGTAAAAAGGCAAGTGGTAGAAAGTGGTGAGCTGTGGGTATTAGTGGAGGATATTTGGAGGGAATTCCTACACAGCATACGTACAGCGAGAGGGACACCAAATCACAGCCAGAAGAGGGAATGTCATGAATTTTATGGGGGAATACAATCACACCATAGATACAAAAGGCAGACTGATTATCCCTGCAAAATTCAGAGAACTGTTAGGCGATGAATTTGTAGTCACGAAGGGATTGGATGGATGCCTGTTTGCATTTCCTAAAAATGAATGGGAGCTCTTCGAAGAAAAGCTGCGCAAGTTACCACTTACAAACAAAAGCGCCAGGAAATTCACGCGTTTCTTCGTATCAGGAGCGTCCATGTGCGAATTGGACAAGCAGGGCAGGATACTTCTTCCGCAGACACTGCGTGAATTTGCACAGCTCGAGAAAGACGTTGTACTGTCGGGAAACCTGAACCGAGTGGAGATCTGGTCAAAAGCAAACTGGGAGATCAACAATGCTTATGATGATGTAGACGATCTGGCAGAACAAATGACGGATTTAGGTTTAGTCCTGTAACCTTGGGGGAGGCTAATATGGAATTTAAGCACAAATCTGTACTATTAGAGGAAAGCATAGACGCGCTGCAGATCAGGCCAGATGGTATTTACGTAGACGGAACGCTCGGCGGTGGCGGGCATTCCCTGGAAATCTGCAGGAGGCTGTCAGCAGATGGCAGGCTGATTGGGATCGACCAGGACGCTGCGGCGATAGAAGCAGCTGTACGGCGCTTAGCGGAATACCAGGACAGAGTAACGATCATCCGCTGCAATTACAGCGAGATGCGCGTTCAGCTTGAAAAGCTTGGTATTACATCCGTAGATGGAGTCATTTTGGATCTGGGGGTCTCCTCCTATCAGCTTGACGAGGCAAACCGCGGGTTTACTTACAGAGAAGACGTGCCGCTGGACATGCGCATGGACCAGAGGCAGACGTTTTCGGCAAAGGATGTCGTGAACGGGTATAGTGAGACGGAGCTGTACCGCATTCTCCGCGATTACGGGGAAGAAAAGTTCGCGAAAAGCATTGCCAGACACCTTGTAAGTGCCAGAGAAAGTAAAACACTTGAAACGACTGGGGAGTTAATTCATGTTATAAAAGCGGCAATACCTGCAAAAGCAAGAGCGACAGGAGGACACCCGGCCAAAAGGACCTTTCAGGCGATCCGGATCGAAGTCAACAGGGAGCTGGAGGTGCTGGAGCAGTCTCTTGGCGACATGGCAGACCTGCTGAATGATCATGGACGCATCTGTGTGATTACCTTCCATTCCCTGGAAGACCGTATCGTAAAGAACAAATTTCGGGAGCTGGAGCATCCCTGCACCTGCCCAAAAGAATTTCCGGTATGTGTATGCGGGAAAAAGCCAAAGGGCAGAGTTATAACAAGAAAGCCGGTCGTGCCATCGGCGGAAGAATTGGAAGAAAACAGCAGAGCGAAAAGCGCGAAGCTTCGTGTATTTGAGCGTGAACGACAAGGGAGACGGGAGTGATCAATATGGCCAGAAGGCAGGAAGATAGCAGCAGAGTCTCAGGCAGAAACAGCAATAACCGGACTTACCGGTCCGATACCTATGTGGAGGGGAACGCAGTTCGTTATCTGGAGGACGTATCCGGAGATTCCGGGAGGCAGAAGATGCAGCTGACCAACCGCCCAAAGAGCACAAGAAGGGCGAGAGGGCTTCAGCTCACCTCACGCTATGTTGCGTTCCTCTTTGTAGCAGTGGCAGTATTTGCGTGTCTGTGTGCACAGTACGTTTCGCTGCTTGCGGACGGGAAGACTCTGCAGAAGCGAGTGACCTCACTGTCGGCGCAGGTTGAGGCAGCAAAGCTTGAAAATGATGCAGAATATTATCGGATTATGACCGGTCTGGATATGAGTCAGCTGCGGGAGGATGCCATCGAGCGGCTTGGAATGGGTTATCCGAAGAAGTCGCAGATTGTGGAATACCACATGGATGACAGCGATTATGTCCGGCAGTATGTGGAATTACCGGAAGAGTAGGTGAGAAAGTGGCGGAGAAGGCGCGTAAAAAACTGAAGAAATTCACAAATCTAATGCAAATAAAGCTGATGGCGATATTTGCATTAATTTTAATTTTTCTGGCGATCTTGCTTGGAATCGTTGTCTATATTAATTTCACAAGCGGGAGCGCGTATGCAAGGAAGGTGTTGTCACAGGAAAATTACGACAGCCAGACACTAAAAAGCAGGCGGGGAACGATCCAGGATAAAAATGGCAGACTGCTCGCCTACAGTGAAAAGCATTATAATGTAGTATTGGACTGCCTTGCGGTCAATGAGAAGAAAGAGTATTTCGAGCCGACGGTGAACGCGCTGGTTGCGCTGTATGATCTGGAGCGCGGGGATATCGTGGACAGGCTCACGAGCGAGAAGACAAAGGAGAGCCAGTACCAGGTGCTCAAGAATAAGATCACGGAGGAGGAGAAGGATGCCTATTCGGAGTATAAGAGTGTCAAGAACCATGACACGTCTCATATGACGGAGGAAGAGGTATCGGCGCTCAAAAGGGAGCTGTCCAATGTGGTTGGCATCTATTTTGAGGAGGTATATGTGCGGAGGTATCCGCTGCATACCGTCGCCAGCTCTGTGATCGGGTTTGCCGACGAGGAGGTAGGAGGAAAGGATACGTATGGGCTGGAGAAATATTATGACAGCCTGTTAAGCGGTACCGACGGACGGGTGTTCGGTTATCTGAATGAATATGAAGAGTATGAAAAGCAGACGATTGCCCCGAAAAATGGCTATACACTGCAGCTGGAGATGGATCTGAATATTCAGGAGATTGTCGAAAAATATATCCTGGAATTTGATGAGACGTATGGAACAGATGAGGATAACGGCACGGCGATGCACGGTGCGAAAAACATCGGAGTGATTGTGTCGAATCCGAACGATGGCGGAATTTTCGCCATGGCGACGAATCATGCCTATGACCTGGAGGATCATATGAATCTGTCCGCCTGGTACACGGAGTCACAGATGAACGCCATGACAGATGAGGAAAAGGCCGAAGCCCGCCATGAGCAGTGGGGAAATTTCTGTGTACAGGCAAGCTTTGAGCCAGGTTCTACTTTCAAGCCGATTACGATCGCAGCGGCGCTGGAGAGCGGGGCGGTCAGCGAAGCGGACAGCTTCTACTGTGACGGCGGAGAGCAGGTGACGGATACGTACATCCGCTGTGACGCGTATCCGGGTGCACATGGCGCGGAGACACTGGGCGATGTGCTGAAGAATTCCTGTAACGATGGCCTGATGGCGATCGGAAGGCAGATGGGTGTTCCGAGCTTTATCAATGCGCAGCGGCTGTTCAATTTCGGGCAGAAGACAGGGATTGATATCCCTTATGAATCCGTAGGCAGTGTCTATACGCGGGATACGATGAATGAGGTGGAGCTGGCGACTTGTACCTTTGGCCAGGGCTTTACGTGTACGATGGTGCAGGAAATCGCGGCATTTTCTGCGGTGGTGAACGGAGGGTATTATTACCAGCCGCATGTTGTGGATAAGGTACTCGATGAGAATGGCAAGGTGGTCAAAAGTGATACAGGCATCCTGTTAAAGCAGCCGATTTCCACACGTGTGTCCGAGGTGGTGCGCGGCTATCTGGAGACGGCAGTACAGGAAGGTACCGGCTCGAAGGCGCAGGTGCCGGGCTACCGGGTTGGCGGAAAAACGGGTACGGCGGAGAAGATCGATGAGGTGACACATGAGCGCGCGGATGGAAAGTATCTCGTATCCTTTATCGGCGCGGTGCCGATCAATGATCCGCAGGTCGTGATCTATGTGGTCATTGATGAGCCGAATGTCGAGGACCAGGCGCACAGCACGTATGCGCAGGAGATCTTCCGAAAGATTGCGACTGAGGTGCTTCCTTATATGGGAATTTATCCGACCGAGGAAGTGACGGATGCACAGTTGGCGGCGCTTGGGCTGACGCACGACGATGTTCCGGAGGATGTGGTCGAGTACTTCCAGGCATTCGGATCAGATGGAACACTGTATAATAGGGCTCATATTTCCGATGGGGTCGTGGTGGATGACAACGGTCAGTATATTGACGGGACCTGGATCGATTCCGATGGGACCGTCTACGACGCGAAGGCGAATCCGGTCTACAAGCTTCCGGAGGAAGAAGAGCCTGACGATCCGGACCCGAAGGTGGAAAATCCCAATATTGCAGCGCCGCCGCAGGGTAGCACACAGGGAGAAGGAGCCGTCTGGGATGGAACAGCGCTCGAAGATCCAGGGGATGCAGACGGTGAGTGAGACACAGCTGGCACATGCACAAAATCCGGACATACTTCTCTGAGCAGCGGCCTGGTGCACTATAGAAAATCTGTTTTGGAGAAATTGACGGGGCAGGCAGGGAGCAGAAGGCTACCTGGCCTGCCCTGCTGCAGTTCTGAATTGCGCGGATCCGTCATACATTAGTAAAAATTTCGTATGGACAAGACGATGGAACGAGCAAAATCCTTTCACAGAAGAAAAATTGTGCTGACCTTTCTGGGCACGGCGGGAGCGATTTTGTTTCTTGGAGGAAGACTGGCGCACCTGATGATTGCGGATTCGGAATATTATGCGAAGCTTGCTCAGGATCTGCATGAGCGGGAGCGGGAGATCAAGGCGGCCAGAGGACGGATCCTGGACCGGAACGGCGTGGTTCTCGCGGATAACCGCACGGTCTGTACCGTATCTGTGATTCACAGCCAGATCACCGATCCGGAGCGTGTGATCGAGGTGTTGAGCAAGGAGCTGGAAATGGATGAGGCGTCAGTGCGCAAGCGTGTGGAGAAGGTCAGCTCGATTGAACGGATCCGGAAAAACGTGGATAAGGAGATTGGCGATAAAATAAGAAATTATGGGCTCGCGGGTGTGAAAGTAGATGAGGATTACCGGAGATACTATCCGTATGGCAGCATGGCTTCGAAGGTGCTTGGTTTTACAGGAGGTGACAACCAGGGGATCATCGGTCTTGAGGTCGAGTATGAGGAGGTATTGGAAGGAATTCCGGGCCGTATCCTGACGCTGACGGATGCGCGCGGCGTCGAGCTCGCGGATACGGGCGAGAGCCGGCTGGAGCCGGTTGCCGGCAGCGACCTGGTAATTACGATGGATTACAATATTCAGCAGTACGCCGAGCAGGCTGCATACCAGGTGCTGGAACAGAAGCAGGCGGACAGTGTATCGATTCTGGTGATGAATCCGCAGAACGGAGAGATTTATGCGATGACGAATGTGCCGGAATTTGATTTGAATGATCCATATGAGCTGCTGCCAAAGCTGGAATGGCAGGCCGGGGCGGAGGAAGAGAATCCGGCAGATGCAGGGACCACGCAGCAGGATGCGCTCAACCAGATGTGGAGGAATGGCTGCCTGAACGACACATATGAGCCTGGCTCTACCTTTAAAATTATCACGGCCGCGGCGGGGCTGGATGCGGGAGTCGTTACACTGCAGGACTCCTTTTCCTGCCCGGGGTATAAGATTGTCGAGGACCGGCGCATCCGCTGCCACAAAACAGCAGGGCACGGAGGAGAAACCTTTCTGCAGGCGACACAGAATTCCTGCAACCCGGTCTTTATCGAGGTAGGGCTGCGGCTCGGCGTAGACCGTTACTTTTCTTATTTTGAGCAGTTTGGACTGAAGCAGAAAACCGGTATCGATCTTCCCGGTGAGGCGGCGACCATCATGCACAAAAAGGAAAATGTCGGGCAGGTCGAGCTGGCGACGATTTCGTTTGGCCAGTCCTTTCAGATCACCCCGGTTCAGCTCGCCACGACGGTCAGCTCTATCATCAATGGAGGAATCCGTGTGACACCGCACTTTGGGATGCAGGTGCGGGAGCGGGATGGGACGCTGGTTCAGGTGTTCCAGTATGAGAAGGACAACCGGATTTTGTCGGAGGAGACCTCGGCGACGATGCGGTATCTGCTGGAACAGGTCGTGGACGGCGGTTCCGGGAAAAATGCTTACATGGAAGGGTATCGCATCGGCGGCAAGACCGCGACCTCTGAGACGCTGCCGCGCAGCGCGAACAAATATATTTCCTCCTTTATCGGTTTTTCTCCGGCAGACGATCCGCAGGTGCTAGTCCTCTGCGTGATCAACAATCCGCAGGGCGTATATTATGGAGGAACCATCGCAGCTCCGGTTGTCCGGAATATATTTGGCAATATTTTGCCGTATCTGGGCGTAGAGCGTGCCATAACAGAGACTGAAACTGAGGCAAATTTTTAAAATTAGAAGTAGATTTCTGTAGTAAAACGTTATAAAATGGGAGAGGATGTTGTTTGCGTGAACCGCAAGGAATGTCCATACGATATGCAAGAGAAAAAGAGGTGTGAATGATGATTAGTAAGGATGTATTGATTCCGTTGTTTCTGTCCTTTGCGGTGAGCGTGGCGCTAAGCCCGGTTGTGATCCCGTTTCTGACCAGGCTGAAGGTCGGGCAGACAGAGCGGAAGGAGGGGGTGCAGTCGCATCTGAAGAAGGCCGGTACGCCGACGATGGGCGGCCTGATTATTCTGCTCAGTATCGTGGTGACGTCGCTGTTTTATCTGTGGCGGTTCCCGCGCATGGTTCCGGTGCTGTTTTTGATTCTTGGTTTCGGTATCATCGGCTTTCTGGATGATTACCTGAAAGTAGTACTGCACCGGTCGGACGGCCTGTACCCAAAGCAGAAAATGTTCGGACAGATTCTCGTTACGGCAGTTTTCATTTTTTATCTCTGGAGGATGGATTCCTCCTGCCTTGAGATCCTGATCCCATTTTCGGGCGGAGTTGTGCTGAAGGGAGATGCTGTGAAAGCGGTGTCTGCGGTGATTGCGTTCCCGGCGATCATTGGCACTGTAAACGGGGTGAACTTCACGGATGGTCTGGACGGTCTTGCGACAGGGGTTACGACGATGGTTGCAGTGTTCTTTACCGTTGCGTCGCTGACACTGAAGGGCGGAATCGAGCCTTTGACAGCGGCCGTCACCGGAGCGCTGATCGGCTTTTTGCTGTTCAATGTCTATCCAGCGAAGGTCTTCATGGGCGACACCGGTTCGCTGGCACTTGGCGGCTTTGTAGCGGGAGCTGCCTATGCGATGAGAATGCCGGTCTTTATCCTGATCGTCGGTCTGATTTACTGGGTGGAGATTTTTTCCGTTATGATCCAGGTGACTTATTTTAAAAAGACCGGAGGAAAGCGGTTCTTTAAGATGGCGCCGATCCACCACCACTTTGAGCTGAGCGGCTGGTCGGAGACCCGTGTTGTGACGGTATTTACTGTAGTCACAGCGCTTCTCTGCCTGATTGGAATCGTTGGGCTTGTGTAAATCGACGGGATAAAAAGAAACGGTTCGGCATCCACGATTCAGTGAAGCGGTTTCATACATTTATGCATGAGAATCCCCGAGGGCTGTAAATAAAATCCCTTCATCGAAGGGGATTTTCGTGGGCGTTTACCGGTATCGGTAAGGATGCTGAATAGATACCAGGAAAAGAGGATACGAACATGGAATTAGCAGGAACCTATGTGCTGGTTTTCGGAGCGGGAATCAGCGGAATTGGAGCGGCAAAGCTGCTCCTTGCGCGGGGAGCCAGAGTTCTCCTTTATGATGCAAATAAAGAGAAGGACAGGGAGGAACTGCTGGCGCAGTTCCCGGGCGAGGACCGTCTTGAGATCGTCCTCGGGGCGCTGCCGGACCCTTTGCCGCCGGAGCTTTCACTTGCGATTTTAAGTCCCGGTGTTCCCTGCGACTGCGAGGAGGTACAGCGTTTGAAAGCGGGCGGGGTCCGCATCTGGGGCGAAATTGAGCTGGCGTACGAGTGCGGCAGGGGCGATGTCCTGGCAGTTACGGGTACGAACGGCAAGACGACCACCACGAGCCTCTTAGGAGCCATCATGCAGGCGTGGCGCGAGGAGGTTTACATAGTCGGGAATATTGGAAATCCCTATACTGAGGCGGTTCAGCGGATGACAGACCAGGCGGTGACGGTTGCGGAGATCAGCAGTTTCCAGCTGGAGACGATCGAGCGCTTTGCGCCAAAGGTCAGTGCGATTTTAAATATCACGCCGGATCATCTGAATCGTCATCACACGATGGAGGAATATATCCGTGTGAAGGAGCTTGTTGCTTCGAATCAGCGGCCAGGAGATACGTGCGTCCTGAATTATGAGGATGAGGTGCTGAGAAAATTCGGGGATACGGCAGGGACAAAGGTCATTTATTTCAGCAGTCTGCATAGACTGAATCAAGGCTTTTATCTGGATGGCGATGTGATCTGCTGTGCAGACGGAGGAAAGGTCAGCGAGCTGTGCCGTACGGGAGAGCTGCAGATTCTCGGACGGCATAATTACGAAAATGTGATGGCAGCTGCCGCGATGGCGTATGCGTACGGCGTTCCGCTGGAGGTGATCCGGCAGGCGGTGCTTCGGTTCCAGGCTGTGGAACACCGGATTGAGTATGTAGCGGAGAAGCAGGGGGTTGTCTATTACAACGATTCCAAGGGGACGAACCCGGATGCGGCGATCAAGGGCATCCAGGCGATGACGCGCCCGACGCTTCTGATCGGCGGAGGATACGATAAGAATTCCGAATATGACGAGTGGATCCAGGCATTTGACGGAAAGGTGAAATACCTGGTGCTGATCGGGCAGACGCGGGAAAAAATAGCGGAAACTGCGCACAGGCTGGGCTTTTCTAATACCGTGTTTGCCGACGGTCTGGAGGAGGCGGTGTCGTTCTGCGCGGCACATGCGGATCCGGGTGATGCGGTACTGCTGTCTCCTGCCTGCGCGAGCTGGGGCATGTTCCCGAACTATGAGGTGCGCGGCAGAATGTTCAAGGAACTGGTGCGGTCGCTATAGAGTATTGTGGAAGCAAAGCAAAAAAGACAGGGGTGAGTGTTTGCTGCGGAAAGCTGGAAGAGTGGACGGGATCATGCTTTTGCTGGTTCTGTTCCTTACGGGATTTGGTCTCGTGGTTCTTTACAGTATGAGCGCATATAATGGGCAGGTCCGGTTTGGAGACGCTGCCTATTATTTTAAAAAACAGTTTTTTGCGATGACACTGGGGCTCGCGGTAATGTACGGCGTGGCCCGGATGGACTACCATATGCTGGAGCGGTTTGCTGTCCCAGCCTATTTGATTTCTCTGGCGCTCTCAGGAGCGGTGCTGCTGTTTGGCGACGCGTACAATGGCTCGAGACGGTGGCTGTCGATTGGCCCGCTGTCTTTCCAGCCGTCAGAGTATGCAAAGCCGGCCGTGATTCTGCTGCTCGCTGCGATGGTCAGCCGCATGCAGAAGAAGAAAAGCATGGTGATGAGCGTGTCGGTGTTTGCGCTGATTCTGCCAATCGTCGGGCTGGTCGGGACGAACAATCTGAGCACTGCTGTGATTATCCTCGGCATTGCGGTCATCATGATCTTTATTTCCAATCCGCGCTATCTGCCGTTTTTATGGATTTTGCTTGGCGGGGGAGGCTTTCTGGGGGTATTTTTGAGCCTGGAAAGCTACCGCCTGGAGCGGATTGCGATCTGGCGCAACCCGGAGCAGTATGAAAAGGGCTATCAGACGATGCAGGGGCTGTATGCGATTGGCTCTGGAGGTGTGTTCGGGCGCGGGCTCGGCAATAGCCTGCAGAAGCTCGGTTTTGTGCCGGAAGCGCAGAATGATATGATTTTTTCGGTCATCTGCGAAGAGCTGGGGCTGGCCGGGGCACTTTTACTGATGCTGCTGTTTTTGCTGCTGCTCTGGAGATTTATGGTTGCGGCGACGCATGCGCCGGATCTGTTCGGGGCGTTGATTGCGACGGGTATTATGGGACACATCGCGATTCAGGTTATTCTGAATATCGCTGTCGTCACGAATACGATTCCAAATACGGGGATTACGCTGCCGTTTATCAGCTACGGCGGGACTTCAGTACTGTTTTTGCTTGCAGAGATGGGGCTGGCGCTGTCGGTAAGCCGGTGGTAGGCTGGACGGCTGCTGTGTCCGGACACCCCTGTGACGGCCTGTACAAACCTGCAAATCGAATATTATCTGCACCGGAGGCTGCCAGTGTGCATATAGTATTTTATAGGTGTAGTCGCAGGCGGTGTGAGCAATGAAAAATCTGGAAATCGCAGGAGGAATACCGCTTTTTGGTGAAATCAATATACAAGGCTCCAAGAACGCGGTGCTGCCGGTTCTTGCGGCCTGTCTGCCAGGAGAAGGAACATGCGTCATAGAGAATTGCCCCGCAATCCGTGATGTGGAAGATACCCTGGAAATTTTAGAGCAGATCGGCTGTCAGGTCCGGCGGGACGGCACGGCAGTGTCTGTCTGTACACCAAAGACGGTGCAGTGTGAAATAAATGCGCATGCGGCGGCAAGAATCCGCTCTTCGATCTTGTTTTTAGGCGCACTTCTTGGTAAAATGAAAAAAGCAGTTTTGCCTAAGCCTGGAGGGTGTGCAATCGGAGCACGTCCTATTGATTTACATCTGGAGGCACTTCAGAGTCTCGGCGTCATTTTTGCGGACCGTCTGGACGAATCAGAAGAGCTTCTTGCTGCGTGTGGAACAGCAATGCACGGCGGGCGTTTTCGCCTTCGCATTCCAAGTGTAGGCGCTACGGAAAATCTGGTGCTTGCCAGTGTGCTGACAGAAGGCGTGACAGTGATTGAGAATGCCGCGCGTGAGCCGGAGGTGGAGGAGCTCTGCCGCTTCCTGCGGCTGCGGGGCGCGGATATTGTCCGGAAGGAAAATGGGAACCTTGTCATTACCGGGGTGTCCACGCTGCAGCCGGTGCAGTACCGGATGCACGCGGACCGGATCGTGGCGGGGACGTATCTGCTCGCAGCGGCAGGCACGCGCGGTTGCATCCGTATTCGGAATTTTCCGCACGGAGAGCTGAATGCGCTGTTGTCGGTGCTGCAGGAGATGGGCGGGAAAATCCGTGTGAGCAAAGAGATGCTGACGCTCGATATGCCCGGGCGGCCGCGTGCGGTGCCGTATGTGGAGACAGCGCCATTTCCGGGGTTTCCGACGGATCTGCAGTCCCCGCTGATGGCGGTCTGCGCGATGGCGGACGGAACGAGCCGGATCCGGGAGACAATGTTTGAAAACCGGTTCCGAACGGTATCGGAACTGCGGCGGATGGGAGCAGAGATTGAGGTAGACGGAGACTGTGCAGTCATCCAGGGGGTCGGATGTCTGCGGGGGGCGCCGCTTCTGGCGCCGGATCTGCGCGGGGGTGCGGCCCTGGTAATTGCAGCGCTGCAGGCGAAGGGCAGAAGCAGCATTGGGAATCTGGAGTATATCGGACGGGGATATGAGGATATTTGCCGTGATTTCTGTCTGCTGGGCGGAGATCTGTACGAAAAGAGCGTTGAGGTTCATGAATGATGTGAATCGTAAATGATGAAGGAACGGGAGATGTGATGAATAGAAGAATCCGAAGGAAGAAACGAATGGCCCGGCTGGGGATCCTGGCGGCATTGGCTGTGGCTGTCCTGGCAGTATGTTTTTTGTTCCGGGTGAAGACCGTGCATGTGTATGGAAACAGCCGCTATACGGCAGAGGAGATTTCGGAAGCGCTGATGTATGATCTGCTAAACCAGAATACCTTGTACCTGCAATGGAGATACCGGAGCGGCGTGGCGCCGGAGGCGCTGCCGTTCCTCAGCTCACTGAGCGTGAAGCTGGAGTCTCCGTTTACGATCCGGGTGGATGTCGTGGAAAAGAAACTGGTTGGCTACGTGGATAAAGGCGGGTATGCGGGCTTTGACCAGGAAGGAATTGTAGTAGAGATTGCGCAGGAGGAATATACGGATCTTCCGATTATCACAGGGGCGGATATCGGAGATCCGGCTCTGTACCAGAGGCTGCCGACGGAGAGCAGCGCCCAGCTCCGCACGATTTTGAGTGTGACGAAGCTTTTGAATGGCCAGGAGCTTGATGCGGATGAGATTCGATTCGGGGAAAACGGCGATATCCGGGTCTTTGTCGATGGCGTGGAGGCGCTGCTTGGGCAGGATGAATATATGGATGAAAAGATTCGAGGGCTAAGAGCGATTTTGCAGACACCGGAAGGAACAAGCGGAACACTGCATTTAGAAAGTTATTCTGGTAACGGCGATGTAGTAACGCTTACGCCGGCAGATGAGACGGAAACGGAATCTGAGCCGGAGAGCAGAGATACAAGCGGAGCCGGAACGGATGGAAGCGGTGAAGACGGAGCCGGAATGGACGGAAGCGGTGAAGACGGAGCCGGAATGGACGGAAGCGGCCAGGACGGAGCAGGAGCGGATGGAAATGGCCAGGATGGGGCAGATGGGAACGGACAGGAGGATGCCCCGGACGATGGCGGTGATGACGCGCAGCAGGACCCATCAGGTGTGATTTACGTCGTTTTTGCTACCGGCGGTAATCTTGTTTACAATGTCCATGTGGAAAATGGGACAGTCGTCGACGCAAACGGTAATCCGGTTTCGGGCTGCTATGTGAATGAAGACGGCAATGTGGTGGACGCCTATATGAATGTCATCAATCCGGTGACTGGAGAGCTGGTAAATCAGTGATTGTTTAAAAAATTCAAAAAGGTCTTGATTAATTTTGAAATTCACTATATTATAATGGGTAGTACGGTAGAGGTGGAAAAGTCAGAGATTATACCGTAGCATGATTAGTGAGTACTCGGATACAAAAAGGAGGAAACACGGTGTTAGAACTTATGCCAAATGAATCGGAATCTGCTGCAAAGATTATCGTGATCGGAGTAGGCGGAGCAGGAAATAATGCAGTCAACCGCATGGTTGAAGATACAATTGCCGGAGTGGAGTTTATTGGGATCAATACGGATAAGCAGGCACTCCTGATGTGTAAGGCGCCGAATACGATCCAGATCGGCGAAAAGGTGACGAAGGGACTGGGTGCCGGCGCCAAGCCAGAGGTTGGCCAGCAGGCTGCTGAGGAGAGCACAGAGGAGATTCGTCAGGCGATGCAGGGAGCGGATATGGTATTCGTTACCTGTGGTATGGGCGGCGGCACTGGTACGGGTGCAGCTCCGGTTGTCGCAGGAATCGCCAAGGAGATGGGGATTCTGACAGTCGGTGTCGTGACAAAGCCGTTCCGGTTTGAGGCGAAGACCCGCATGAACAATGCGTTGATGGGAATTGAGCGCCTCAAAGAGAATGTAGATACGCTGATCGTCATTCCGAATGACAAGCTTCTGGAGATTGTTGACCGCCGGACCACGATGCCGGAGGCACTCAAGAAGGCAGACGAAGTGCTGCAGCAGGCAGTGCAGGGCATTACGGATCTGATTAATCTGCCGGCCCTGATCAATCTTGACTTTGCGGATGTCCAGACGGTCATGAAGGACAAGGGGATCGCGCATATCGGTATCGGCAGTGCGAAGGGCGACGACAAGGCGCTCGAAGCAGTCAAGCAGGCAGTTGCAAGTCCGCTGCTTGAGACGACGATC
>DKWE01000092.1 GCA_002491565.1 Lachnospiraceae bacterium UBA7160
CGGATAAGGGAGACCGTGGCGAGAAGAATGATCGTGCGGACAGAAGCGATCGCAGTGAGAAGAATGGCCGTTCGGATCGAGAGGACCGGCCTGAAAAGGGACGCCGTGGTGATCGTGGGGGCCGTTACGAGCGCGGTGAGAAAAAATCAAAGCAGGATAAGCCGGATGAGGTATGAGTGGACAGACAAATGAATTAGGAAACGGCGGGCTGCTGAACGGGCAGACGGGCCTGAAGAACGGTGTGCAGCCGGATGGACAGGCAGGTATGAAGAACGGTATGCGGATAGAATTGAAAGACGGCGAACGGATGGATGATCTGCAGCGCAACGGGTATCGTATCATTCAGAATGAACGGTTGTTCTGCTTTGGGATGGATGCGGTGTTGCTTTCCGGATTTGCAAAGGTGAAGGCGGGGGAACGTGTGCTTGATCTGGGGACCGGAACGGGCATTATTCCCCTTCTGCTGGCGGCGAAGACGCAAGGGAAGCAGTTTACCGGACTGGAGATATCAGAACGGAGTACCGATATGGCGCGCAGAAGTGTAGCGCTCAATGGTATTGAGGAGCGGGTGTCTATCGTACAGGGGGATATCCGGAAGGCAGCAGAGCTGTTTGCGCCTGCTTCCTTTGAGGTGGTGACATCGAATCCTCCTTATATGATCGGGCAGCATGGCCTGGTGAATCCGGACGTGGAGAAGGCGGCAGCGCGCCATGAGATTCTGTGTACGCTGGAGGACGTTGTGAGCGCTGCGGCGAAGCTGGTGGTAAGTGGCGGCCGGTTTTATCTGGTGCACCGGCCATTTCGTCTGGCAGAGATTATTCGTACATTGTCGAACTACCATTTGGAACCGAAACGGATGCGGCTGGTTTATCCGTATGCAGACCGTGAGCCCAATATGGTGCTGCTTGAAGCGGTGCGCGGCGGCAGACCCCGGATGACGGTGGAGAAGCCGCTGATTGTGTATGAGCATCCCGGTGTCTACACGCCGGAGATCACAGAGCTGTATGGGTATTGAGGATAGAGTATAAGTGTTTTGGCGTATGTGCGCTGGAGATCATGGAGCTGTACAGATACTGAAAAGAGAGGGATTATGAGCGGAGAGAAAGGAAAGCTGTATCTGTGTGCAACACCGATCGGCAATCTGGAGGATATCACGATGCGGGCAGTGCGTGTGCTGCAGGAGGTGGATCTGATTGCTGCGGAGGATACGAGGAACAGTATCCGTCTGCTGAATCATTTTGATATTCACACACCGATGACGAGTTATCATCAGTATAATCGGATCGAGAAGGCACACACGCTGATTGCAAAGATGCAGGAGGGGGCTAATGTGGCGCTGATCACGGATGCAGGGACCCCGGGAATTTCTGATCCTGGAGAGGACCTGGTACGTCTCTGCTATGAGGCTGGCATTGAAGTGACTGCATTGCCCGGTGCGTGCGCGTGCGTGACGGCGCTGACGCTGTCCGGACTGCCGACGAGGCGGTTCTGCTTTGAGGCATTTTTGCCGCCGGAGAAAAAGGAACGGCAGCAGATTTTGGAGGAGCTGAAAACAGAGACGCGCACAACCATCGTTTATGAGGCACCTCACCGTCTGGTGCGGACGCTTTCGGAGCTGCTGGGGGTACTCGGAGACCGCAGGGTGTCGATCTGCAGGGAGCTGACGAAGAAGCATGAAACAATTTTTCAGACTACTCTGTCGGAAGCGATATCCTATTATGAAGCAAATGAGCCGAAGGGCGAATGTGTGATTGTGATGGAGGGGCGCAGCCGTGCGCAGCTGATTGCGGAGGAGCGTGCCTGTTGGGAGGAGCTAACCGTGCAGGAGCATGTGGAGCAGTATCTGAATCAGGGGATGGACCGGAAAGAGGCGATGAAGCAGGCTGCGAAGGACCGCGGAGTTTCCCGGCGTGAGGTCTATGCGGCACTGCTGCAGGGGGTGTAGTTCTGGTAGCGCTTGCCTTGCACCATGAGAATTTTGTTTTCCTGTGTCATGAAAGGAGCGGTAGCTTTTGAACTCAGCAGCCTTCAGAGCTTATAAACGGAATCTTGCGCGGAATGGCAAAATATTGGGTGCTGGTTTCACTGGAGTAGGCATCTATAAACGAACCATGCACAGAATAACGAAATACTGGGTGCTGGTTTCACTGGAGTAGGTATCTATAAACGAACCATGCACAGAATAACGAAATATTGGGTGCTGGTTTCACTGGAGTAGGCATTTACAAACGGAATCTTGCGCGGAATGGCATAATTTTGGATTCCGGTTTATCCGGGTTAGGAAGAAAGGGAGGGAGGCTATGCCTGCAATTTATGCACATGACCGGTTTGGCAGGGAGGTATGCGCTTTGCTGGACGGGGATGTAAAACAGGTAATAGAGCAGCATTACAGACAGTTTCAGATCGGGCTGCAGGGACCGGATATTTTCTTCTTTTATGGGGCGCACACAAATAATCGTGTGGTGCGGTTCGGGCAGCATCTGCACAAGGTATCAGCGTTTCCGTTTTTCCGGCACGCAAGGACTGTGGTGCGGGAGACGGGGCGCGACAGCCGTGAGTACGCCTACCTGCTTGGCTTTTTGTGTCATTTTATCCTGGACAGTGAATGCCATCCGTATGTGGAGGAAATGATAAAGGAGACAGGAGTGCAGCATCTTGAGATCGAGGAGGAATTTGAGAAGCTGCTGCTGCGTGAGGACGGGCGGGATCCAGTGGCGTGGCCTGTCGCCACGCTGGTGCCGGCAGACGAGGAGACGGTGCAGGCAATCCAGCCGTTTTACGCGATCCGGAAAGAGGAATCCCTGCGGGAGCGGGTACAGGATACACTTCACGGAGGCATAAAACGGGCTGCGCGTGAGAGTCACAGCCGTATTTCTGCAGAGAGCGGCGTGTGCGGCGAAAATTATGGTGATGCCAGGAACTGTGGACGTGACAGCAATCGCGGCCATACCGATAGCTGTGGAGGTGAGAGCGGCGATGATCGTGCCGATAGCTGCCGGTGTCACAGCGGCGATGGCCGTGCTGACAGCTGCAGATGTCATAGCAGCAGTGGTTGTGCTGATAGTTGCCGATGTCACAGCAGCAGTGGTTGTGCCGATAGCTGCCGGTGTCACAGCAGCCGTAGTGCCGCCAAAGGCTGTGGGCAGGACTATATCCCGTTGTCGGTTATCCGCAGCTCGCTGCGGTCTATGAAAGCGATCAAGAAATTCCTCACCGCGCCGCAGCCCTGGAAACAGGACTTTATCAACGGGGTGTTCCGGGTGACTGGGACATATGCGGCAATGTGCGGAGTCATGAACCAGCGTACAGACAACCCAAAATGTGAAAAGACAAATCAGGGACTGAAGCTGCGGTTCAATGAGGCGGTAGAGCTGGCAGTACAGATGGTCTGCGAGTATGATCTGGCGGTGCGGACAGGCTGTGAGCTGAATAAGAGACTGGACCGTACATTTTCCTGACAGATCGTGCACAGGGAAGAGAGGCTGGCTCAGGTATTTTCCTGACAGGCCGGGAGGGAGATAGAGCTATGAAAATGACGAAACTGGAAAAATACTGGATTTTGTATGATGTGGGGAACTCGGCATTTATTATGCTGGTTTCGACCATTATTCCGATTTATTTCAATGCCCTTGCCCAGAATGCAGGGATTTCAGAGGTGGATTATCTGGCCTATTGGGGTTACGCTGTTTCTGTGTCGACGGTGATTGTGGCATTGATCGGCCCGGTGCTTGGGTCTATTGCGGATACGCGCGGATTCAAGAAACCGCTCTTTACGGTTTGCATGATGGTAGGTGTGGTTGGTTGCGCGGCTCTGGCATTTCCGACCTCGTGGATTATCTTTTTGGCGGTATTTGTAGTGGCCAAGGTCGGTTACAATGCAAGTTTGATTTTCTATGATTCGATGCTGGTCGATGTGACAACACCCGAGCGGATGGACGTGGTATCGTCGCAGGGCTATGCCTGGGGGTATATCGGAAGCTGTATCCCGTTCGTCATTTCGCTGGTGCTGGTGCTGCAGTGTGAGACAATCGGCATCTCCATGGGAACGGCGATGATGATTGCATTTTTCCTGAACGCGGCATGGTGGCTGCTGGTGACGGTTCCACTGTTGAAGAACTATGAGCAGAAGAATTACGTGGAGCTCCCGAAGCATCCGGTGAAGAACAGCTTTGCCCGGCTGGGCCGGACGCTGATGGATATCAAAGGACAGAAGCACATTTTCATGTATCTGCTGGCGTTCTTTTTCTTCATCGACGGAGTCTATACGATTATCGAAATGGCGACGGCATATGGCAGTGCGCTTGGCCTGGATTCTTCAGGGCTGCTGCTGGCGCTGCTGGTAACACAGCTGGTCGCGTTCCCGTGCGCGTTAATATTCGGGAAGCTTTCGAAGCAATATGAGACAGCGCTTTTAATCAAGGTATGCATCGCTGCGTATACTGGCATCGCATTATTTGCCATCCAGCTGGATAAACAGTGGGAATTCTGGCTGCTGGCGGTGCTTGTCGGCATGTTCCAGGGAGCAATTCAGGCGCTGTCGCGGTCGTACTTTGCCAAGATCATTCCGGCGGATAAGTCCGGAGAATATTTTGGCATTTATGATATCTGCGGCAAGGGTGCCTCCTTTATCGGGACGACGCTGGTCGGTCTGATCGCGCAGCTGACGAATGTGGCCAATATAGGCGTGGCAGTGATTGCGGTGATGTTTATCATCGGGTTCGCGCTGTTCTGGAAGGCAGCAAAGCTAAATCGCGTGTGAGCCTGTGAGAGCATGTGAGGAAGTGTAAGTGAGTGGTGCAGCGGCTATGGCAGGCTGTAGGAGAGATGGCAGGATGCGCATGGGAAAGCTGCCGGCTAAAGAGAAAACAGACAGGCTCTGCAGCAGTGAGAAGCAGCCGGATCAATGAGAAAAGAAAGACCTGACGGTAAAGAGAAACAGTCAGAGGAATAAGAAAAGAAAGGCGGAGGAAGATGTTTTATACAATTAAAAATGAAAAACTTGAGGTAACTGTCAATGCGCACGGCGCGGAGCTGCATTCGATTCGTTCAACGGATGGGACCGAGTATTTGTGGCAGGGAGATCCGGCTGTCTGGAAGGGGCAGGCGCCGAATCTGTTTCCGTATGTGGCGCGTCTGACGGATGGAAAATTTACTTATAAAGAGAAACAGTATTCGATGAAGATTCACGGCTTTATCAATGCGGTAGACCTGGAGGCGGAGCAGGTATCGGAGGATCAGATCACGTTCCGGTATGACAGCAATGAAGAAACAATGGCGCAGTATCCGTTCCCGTTTATTTACCGCATTACGTATGCGCTGTCAGGAAATGTGCTGTCGGTGACGAGCCAGGTGGAGAATACAGGTGAGGAGCGGATGTTCTTTGGTATCGGCGGACATCCGGGCTTCCGCGTGCCGCTGGAGGAAGGGCTTTCCTTTGAAGATTACTGCCTGGAATTTGCGCAGGAGACACATCCGTACCGCGTCGGGTTTACGGATGACTGCCATGTAAACGGCCAGGATCTGCCGTATCCGCTGGAGGGCGGGAAGCGCATGTGGCTGCATCATGACCTGTTTGATCATGATGCGGTGGTGTTGAAGCATGCATGCCGCTGTGTGACGCTCCGTTCTGACCGCGGCAGCCGAGCGGTGCGAGTGACCTTCCCGGACTACCCGGTAGTTGGATTCTGGCACATGCCTAAAATGGAGGCTCCGTATGTCTGCATCGAGCCGTGGAGCTCGCTCCCCTCGCGCGCAGGGATTATTGAGGACCTCACGCAGCAGTCAGATCTGATTTCTCTGGACAGCAAGAAGACATATTGCAATAATTGGACGATAGAGATTCAGTAAGTATTTTTGTGAAGCTGTGTACAGGAATGGCACGGCTTCACAAAATTTTCACAAAAAATTAGCACTCACCTCTTGATAATGGAAGACGATTTTTATCCTGTCTTGTGTATCCCGGAAGTGTTTGTTTTAAAGCATTTTCTATAGTACGGTATATTGGGAAACTTTTAATTCTTTTACTTGCTGGAAAAGTTCGAATAGGTGATTATTGCAAGGAATGTAAGGCAGAGCGTGTTTTTACAATGAATCCGTATATTCACTTTGTAGATGGACCTAATAATTGTTATTCATTAAAACTTTCAGAAGAAGTTTTGAGTGTTCAGAACGAGTATGTTTCTAAAAATATTCCTTCGGTGGGTAGTCCTGCTGGTAAAGAAAATACGCCATGGGAGTGGAAGAACTGGCAAGTTGAAGAAGTGTCAAGGATTTTGGTATTCCAATTTGTTTGTAGCATGAATGAGGAACATCATCTTGATTATATTGTTCTAACAACAAATAATTCAATGATGAAAATTAGGCAGTATCCATCGGTTGCAGATATAACATTTCCAGAATTAGACGCTTATAAACATGCGATTTCTAAGGATGATCGTAAGGAACTTGGAACAGCAATAGGACTTTTTGCAAGTGGTGTTGGTGCTGGCTCATATGTTTATTTGGGACGAATTCTTGAAAGGCTTGTTTATCGAGAAAAAGAAACTGAGTATTTATCAGATACTTGGTATGTGGGAAAGCCTAAGAAAAAAGCAAGCTGATGAAGCGGCTTTAAACAAAGCGCTGAGCGCAATATCCTCATCAATTAAGTGAAAAATGTGGTAGTTAGGACTGCCAAAGAGAGCGAGGTGTTATGATGACCATAGAAGAAATTCTTGCTGGAGAATCTAAGAATGTGGAGTTTAAAGAGAGTCTGCCGGAGAAAAGCATCAAATATATGAAGTCTGTGGTTGCCTTTGCAAATGGATCCGGAGGAAAAATTATTTTCGGAGTTGCTGATAAAACCAGAGAAGTTGTCGGCTTTGATAAGGAAGATGTGTTCAAAAAAATGGATGCAATTGCCAATGCCGTATCAGATAGCTGCGAACCGGCAATCATTCCAGATATTACCTTGCAGACAGTTGACGGAAAAACGATTATTGTAGTAGAAATTTTTGAAGGCAGACAACGTCCATATTATATTAAGGCTCTTGGCAGAGAAGGCGGTGTATATGTCCGTGTTGCCGGAACTACCCGTCTTGCTAATGAGTATATGATAAAAGAGCTGCTGTTTGAGGGCAGCAACCGCTACTACGATCAGGCTTTGTGTATCGGGTTGAATATCACGGATGAAGATATTGATGCTCTTTGCAGAGCCATGAAGGAGCAGGCAATCAAAAACGCTCATACGGAGGTACAGAAAGCATCTATCAAAGATGTTGGAAGACAGCAGCTCCGTTCCTGGGGTGTTTTGATTGAGCGCGATGGGAAAGATTATCCGTCCAATGCCTTTGCTATTTTAACAGGTAATGGGGGACTTCATGTTGCAACGCAATGTGGCGTGTTCAAAGGTACAACGAAAGCGGTATTTGTTGATCGACGGGAGTATACCGGTCCGCTTTGGGAGCAGATAGACGAAGCATTTCTGTTTGTTTTGCGAAATATTCACTTGGGTGCTACCATTGTGGGGATTTATCGCCAGGATGTTTATGAGATTCCACCAGATGCCATTCGTGAGCTGATTATCAATGCTATGGTACATCGTAGTTATCTGGATCATGGTACGATACAGGTTGCAGTATATGACAACAGATTGGAAATCACTTCCCCAGGAAAGCTGCCAATGGGACAAACTATAGAGCGTATGAAAGAAGGCTATTCGAAAATCAGAAATGAAGCTCTTGCTCATGCGTTTGCTTATATGAATCTGATCGAGCATTGGGGAAGCGGCATTCCGAGAATTATTGATAAAGTAAAGGTTGCCGGACTGCGGGAACCGGAGTTCATTGGCGGCGAAGTCGATTTGCGTATCAATATTTATCGAGGTCAGATTGCCCCCAATGACCTTAATGCTCTCAATAATGCCTATAAAGTGCCGGATACTATTGAGAAAGTGCCGGATAATGCCAAAGAAGTGCCGGATACTATTGAGAAAGTGCCGGATAGTGCCAATAAAATGCCGGATAATGAGCAGGAACAACAGATTTATAAATATGTATTGGAAAATGGCTCCATTACAACAGCTAAGGTGGTAGAGCTTTTAGGAGTAAAACACCGTAGAGCAAGAGCCGTTTTGATGGATATGGTTGAGGGGGCTTACTTAAGAAAAGAAGGTGCGGCACGAAGCACAATTTATGTAAAAAATACGGAAGGGAGATAATGCAGCATGGATACAGACAAAGTAATACAAGACTTGAACCGCCGATTTGCTGCACCTCTGCCGGAGCAAAGAGATTTCTCCGAACAGCATTCTGATTTCCGGTGGACAGACGACAGTTGCCAATCTGTTTTACAATATGGGACGTAAAACGGTCGGACTGGTCTGTTTTATGTGGCAGTTACCAGAGCAAAGTATAGCGTCAGTTTTGTATATAAAACAAAAAAGGTTCCTTCTGAAAATATCGGAGAAAGGTGGACACCTGGCCAGGCTGGGTGAGCATAACGTCAATCCCAAGGTTATGCTCACAAAATTTTCACAAAAAATTAGCACTCACCTCTTGACATGGCTAACAATGCGTGCTATAACACAGATAGAACAAAGGAAGGGAGCAAAGAGGCAGATACAGATAGTACAAAGATAAGACAAAGACAGTACAGTATCAGCCATATGCTTCTGAAACATCCTGATTCGGGAGAACCATAAACAATCTGCCGCGGTCAGAGGATCAGAACTGTGATAAGCACGCGGCAGCCAGAATGTAAAAAGGAGAGATGATTTATGTTGATGCCGAGTATTTTTGGAGAGAATTTGTTTGATGAGTTTTTTGATGGATTTCCGTTCTACGATGACAGAGATGTGAAGAAGGCGGAGAAGAAGCTGTACGGCGGAAGAGCGAGCCAGATCATGAAGACGGATGTCAAGGAGCTGGAGAATGGCTATCAGCTGGAGATTGATCTGCCGGGCTTCAAGAAGGAAGAGGTACAGGCGAAGCTGGAAAATGGCTACCTGACGATCAGCGCTGCGAAGGGACTTAGCAAGGACGAGCAGGAGAAGGAGACCGGGCGTTATATCCGCAGAGAGCGTTACACCGGATCGTGCAGCAGAAGCTTCTATATTGGCGAGGACATTCGCCAGGATGAGATCAAGGCGGAGTTCCAGCACGGCATCCTGAAACTGTTTGTTCCGAAGAAGGAGCAGAAGCCGGCGGTAGAGGAGAGCAAATATATCGCGATCGAGTAAATCAAAGCACAGATCGGAGAGGCAGATTGCAGCTGGCAAAAGAGGGCCGCAGACAACTGGCTGACTTGTATCAGTCAGTGTCTTGCGGCCAGGCTTTTATTCCCGCGAGCAACGAG
>DKWE01000097.1 GCA_002491565.1 Lachnospiraceae bacterium UBA7160
GCTCGTTGCTCGCGGGAATAAAATAGAATCAGAAAGCCTGGTGAGTGCATGGATCCAGAGACGTGACCTGGTGTCAGTGCAGGCGGAGGAAAGCAGATTACAGGCAGGAGGAAAGATCATGACGGTAAAAGAGTGTTATGACAGAATGGGCGGAAACTACGAAGAAGTAATGGGCAGACTGCGCACAGAGGAGCGGGTAAAGAAGTTTGTGAAGAAATTCCCGGCAGATGGCAGCTTTGACCTGCTGGTATCATCGCTGGCGGAGGCCAATTATGCGGATGCATTCCGGGCAGCTCATACCTTAAAGGGTGTTTGCCAGAACTTAAGCTTCACGAAGCTGTACGAGTCGAGTCATGTCCTGACGGAAGCGGTGCGAGGCGGAGAGCTGCACCCGGGCTGCGATCTTGAGGCTCTGCTTGCGGAGGTTCGCGCGGATTATGAACTGACACGCGGATCCATTGAAGCGCTGGATTAATGCATGGCTGCAGTCTGGCCGGGATGGGTCGGGACTGCATGAAGTAGATGTTTAATGAATCAATGTCTCTGCTGTGCCGCAGACGGAACGTCGGGTACAGCAGAATTTTTTTAAGAAAATTTTATGATTTTGAAAAGGGAAAGTTTATGTAAAAACGGCTCTTATTGGATAAAATGGAAACAATGTTTGTGAATTGCAATCCCTGTGTTTTGCTGTAGCAAAGGCGGGCTGCGAATGGAAAGAGCAAGGAGGGCGTACAGTCGTGGAAGACGGAAGAAGAGAGCAGGGAAGAAATCGAATGAGCCAGAGGGAACGGGAAAGGCGTGCGTACAGAAGACGCCGGGCGATGCGCAGGAGGCGTACGATTATTCTTAGTGTGACAGTGCTGCTGCTGGCATTGGTCTGTGCCGGAGTCTGGTTAGGTTTTGGAAAGGATTTGCTGCAGAAGGCGCGAGGTGGGAATTCAACTGCGCAGGGGCCGGTCAATCAGGACCAGAACAGTGGCCAGATGGTTTCAGAGCATGAGAGCAGTCAGCAGGATGCGTCATGGGGAGATACCCAGTTATCGGAAGAAAATGAAGATGGACAGGTATCAAATGGGAATGAGGAGAGCCAGGGGAACCTCCCGTCCTTCGATGAGAACGGAGAAGAGACAGAGGACCGCGCTGCGCAGCAGGCGGATCTGCTGGAGGGGCTGTACAGTCCTTATGCAGTGCTCGTGGATCTTGCTTCCGGGCAGACACTGGCGGAACGGAATAGCAGCGACCGGATGTATCCTGCTTCTATGACAAAGATTATGACAGCGATCCTTGCCATTGAAGAGGCGGGCGGAATGGACCGGACGGTTACGGTGCCGTATGAGATCTACGCAGCGCTCTGGGAAGAGGGCGCTTCGATGGCCGGATTTGAGGCCGGGGAGCAGGCGAGCGTGGAGGATCTGGTTTATGGGGTGCTGTTGCCCTCTGGTGCAGAGTGCTGCATAACGCTTGCGGAGCTGGTATCCGGTTCGGAATCAGCCTTTGTGGAGCAGATGAACCAGAAAGCGGACGAGCTTGGAATGGAAAATACACATTTTTGCAATACGACCGGTCTGCATGATGCGGATCATTATACGACAGCCAGCGACATCGCGGTCCTGCTGCAGTATGCGCTGAAAAATGATGAGTTCCGGAATATTTTTACAAAGCACCGCTACAGCACACGTCCAACAGATCAGCATCCGGACGGGTTCACGTTTTACAGCACGATGTTCCAGAGTCTTGGCGATGGAGCCGTGACAGGCGGTGAGATTCTGGGAGGAAAGACGGGGTACACGGAGGAGGCAGGTCTGTGTCTTGCAAGTCTTGCGCAGGTAAATGGGAAGGATTATATCCTGGTGACTGCCGGTGCGCCCGGCTCCCATGACACGGAACCGATGCATACGATCGATGCGAAAACGGTCTACAGCCGCATTGGAGAGCGGGGGCTGTAACGGAGGAATATATACAAAATGGTCATGAAATAGACATAATTTTTTTGTAGAGTATTGCTGGAAAGCTCGGTTTATTATGCAATTTCTTGTGAAAGTAAACCAGACGAACAGCGTTTTGATGTGCATGTATGAGAGTAGCGAAAATGCACGGAATTCACTTTCTTATCGTGGACGTGCAATGTCGGCAGGCATGCAAATTCAGACGAGAAGTACGATAACTACAGAAAAATAAGAGGTACTGATACAATATGAATGAAGAAGAATACTATGGCCTGATCCGTCCGTATGAGGATGCACAGCAGATGCTGTTGACCAGGCTGGACGTGCTGAATCATTCCCTGTACGGGGAAGCACAGAGCCGTCCGATCCACAATATTCAGGATCGCATCAAGAGCCGTGTGAGTATTGAGGAAAAACTGAAGCGGAAGGAGAAGGAAGTAACCGTCGAAAATGCAAAGGATTATCTGCAGGACATCGCGGGTATCCGGGTGATCTGCTATTTTGTAGACGATCTTTACAATCTTCTTGGAATCTTGAAGCAGCAGAGCGATCTGATTGTCATCCGGGAGCGCGACTATATCGCAAATCCGAAGCCGAATGGCTACCGCAGCTATCATCTGATCATCGGAGTTCCAGTGTACTGCCTGGACGGGATGGAATATTTCCCGGTGGAGGTGCAGTTCCGGACGTTGTCGATGGATTTTTGGGCAAGTATGGAGCACCGCGTTTCCTATAAGAAAAACAGGGAGGACCGGGAACGGCTGACCGTGGAGCTGCGCAACTACGCAGAGATGCTGGTGCGGGTCGAGAAGCGGTTCGAGATGTATAACGAGAATGCAAAACAACAAACTGTGAGCCATGAAGAGGGAACCGCGGGCGGAGTGAAAGATGCGGACGCCGACTGAAAAGGCGGTGGACAGCACGAGGACAGGGCAGCCCGGAAAGAATGCACAAGATGCAGACATCGCTGAAAAAGGATAGCAGGCAATAAAGAGGCAGAGCTTCTGGAAAGGTGCAGAGGAAGCCGGAGCGGATATATGGAAACATGCGGATAGAGAAGGAACGCAGGAGAACAGACATATGTGGGAAGAACAGGAACTCTCTGTGAGGGCAGAAGAGCTGTACCAGCGGTTCTGCAGCACGAAGCAGGAGGCGGTGCGGCTGCGGTGCGCGCTGGATGGATTTTTCCTGGCGGGGATACCCGAAGATCAGCGCAGGGACTATGGGCGCTGTCTCAAGCGGCGCATTCGTCCGGCAGTCACGCAGCTGATCAGACAGGGAGACCGGAGGCGGCTGGAACAGCTGGAGAGACAGGGCTGGTTCGGGGAACGGGAGCTGGACGAGTTTATCCGGAGTGCGATAGAGCAGGATCAGCCCGCCATGCTGATCTGTTTGCTGCAGCTGAAAAAGAAGAACTATGGGTTCAAAGGGCGCAGGCTGGAGCTGTAGGCGGGAGGAAGCTATGAAAGAAATGATGCGGCCAGAGCAATGGGTGAAAAAGCGCGGCACGCTGGCTCTGCGGATTCTGAGGTACTGCCGGAACGAGCTGTACAGCAGGTATCCGTCTCTCGATGTAGCGTTTGCCGGGCTCCGGACAGAGGAAACGCGGGATGTGGAACTGCTCGGGACCGATGGAGAGCGGATTTTTTATCATCCGGAAACGCTGCCTGCCGCCTTTGCGGGAAGCGGACACCGTAAAGCGGATGGACAGAAGGAGGCGCTGCAGTGCATGTCGGATGGGCAGAAGGAGGCGCTGCACTACATGTCAGATCAGGACAGACGATGTTTCCTTGTGCGGGGATATCTGCACTTGTTGCTGCATTGTCTGTTTTTGCATATCCTGCGTCCTTCCGGCAGCGATCCTGGGCTGTGGGATCTGGCGTGTGATATGGCTGCAGAAGCGCTCCTGGATCGGGAAAGCAGGAAAAATCCGACGCTTTCCTGGCAGCCTTTTCCGGGAGAAACAGAAGAACGAGCACAGTATCTTGCACAGATACGCAAAACGTGCTATACAAAAATTCCATCGGGGATGCTATCTGCAGAGCAGCATTATGGGATGCTGCAGCGGGAATCCTTTCCATATACAGCTGAAGAACTGAGGGCTGCGTTTCGGTTTGATGATCACAGCTTTTGGAAGGGAGAGCGTATGGCCGGTGCATCCGGACTCCGTTCCCGCTGGGAACTGCTCCGTGCTCATGCAGGAGGGAGCCGGGGAGGAGTCTTTGGAATGGCCGGAAGTTCCGGCGGCAGTGAGATGGAGAAGGTGGCGGTGCCCGCGCTGTGCAGCAGGTACGATTACCGCAGCTTTTTGCAAAGCTTTATGGAGCCGCGCGAGGAAGTGGAGCTGGATACGGAGAGCTTTGACTATATTTATTATAGCTTCGGGATGGAGCACTATGGCAATCTGCCGCTGATCGAGCCGCTGGAATACCGGGAGGTGAATCGGCTCGCAGCGCTGGCGATTGCGATAGATACGTCCGGCTCCTGCAAGGCAGAAGTAGTCGCGCAGTTCCTCGCAGAGACAAAGGCAATCCTGGAGGAAAAGGAGACGTTCTTTTCGAGGATGCAGGTCTGTCTGATCCAGTGTGACTGCTGGATCCAGGACGTCCAGCTGATCCATTCGATGGAAGAGTGGGAGGAGAAAAGCAGGAACATCCGGATTCATGGCCGGGGCGGCACAGATTTTCAGCCGGTTTTCCGGTATCTGGACGAACAGCGGCATAAGGGAGAATTCCGGGATCTGAAAGCGCTGATTTATTTTACGGACGGCGATGGTGTTTACCCGGAGCATGCGCCGGAGTACGAAACTGCGTTTGTATTTGTAGAGCGCACGCCTGGGATGGAGAAGGTGCCGAAATGGGCACATCGCTTTTTGGCGTCATAGAAAGACGTTACGTTTGTGCCGGAAAATCCCGCTACGGTTTATCCGGGGGTGGATGCATCGAAGTATCGCCCATCGGGGCAGATGGCATGATCAACAGATAGGTGGCAGGAATGAATATACAGGAAGCGAAACAAGAAATCATACATACGCTGCAGGCATATCACCGGAAGGACGCCGCAGGGCGGTATTGCTTTCCACTGGTGCGGCAGCGCCCGATTCTGCTGATCGGGCCTCCGGGCATCGGAAAGACTGCAATCATGGAACAGATTGCACAGGAGTGCGGCATTGGTCTGGTCGCTTATACAATCACGCACCATACTCGGCAGAGCGCGATCGGCTTGCCTGAAATCGTCACACGGATCTATGACGGACAGGAGAACCGTGTAACGGAGTATACGCAAAGCGAGATCATCGCGTCGGTCTATGACTGTATGGAGCGGACCGGGAAGCGGGAAGGGATTCTCTTTATCGATGAAATTAACTGTGTCTCAGAGACGCTTGCACCGACGATGCTGCAATTTCTGCAGAATAAAACCTTTGGCAGCCACCGCGTGCCGGAAGGCTGGATGATTGTCGCAGCAGGGAACCCACGCGGGTACAATAAATCTGCGCGGGAATTTGATGTCGTGACGCTGGACCGCGTGCGAAAGATCGAGGTGGAGCCGGAGCTTGCGGTCTGGATGGAGTATGCGTGGCAGCATGAGGTGCATGGCGCGATTCTTTCTTATCTGAATCTGAAGAAGGAGCAGTTTTATTTCGTTGAAAACGCAGCAGGTGAGAAACAGTTTGTCACCGCGCGCAGCTGGGAGGATTTGTCAGAGCTTCTGAAAAGCTATGAGGCGCTGGGGATTCCGGCAGGAGAACCACTGATGGCGCAGTATCTGCAGAGAGAAGAGACGGCGCGGCAGTTTGCAGCCTATTACCGGCTGTACTGCAAATACGGCGAGGACTATGGGATTACAGAAATTTTAAATGGAGTGATCGGACCTGATGGTCCTGTTTCGGGGCAGTATACCAGAAAGGTGCAGATGGCGCGGCAGGCATCGTTCGAGGAGCGGTTTACCGTGATTGGGCTTCTGCTGGATGGGCTTGGCCAGAGCCTTGCTGCGTATAGCCGCATGGACAAACGGCTTGTGCAGCTGCAGGAGGCATTGAAGCAATTCCTGGATATACGCAGGAAGGACTTCTTCCTGTCAGACTATGTGGAGGAGCGGCGGAACCGGCTTGCGCTCCGGAAGCGGATGGAGCTTGCTTCGTATGCGGAAGTATGTCTGGAAACAGAGGTGCTGCAGCTTCTGGATGCATATGACACAGCGATGAAGGAGCAGCATCTTGCTGGAATGGAGGAAAGGGTTGTCTGGATTCGTGAACGGTTCCGGGCCGATGCGCGGGAACAGGAGAATCTGACAGACGCAATCCACGTGCAGCTTTCCCGTGCGTTCCGCTTTGCGTCGGACTGCTTTGGCACAGAGCAGGAGCTGCTCCTGCTTGTCACCGGCCTGACCCGGAACCGCAATGCCGCAGAATTCATCGCGATGAATGGCTGCGACGAATACCTCAGGTACAGTGAACTTCTTTTGGCGGAGGATCTGGAGGGACAGGATGAATTGGAAGCGCTGCTTGGGGTGGAGATGGAGACAGACTCGTGCTGATTAATGACATTGTATTTAAAGGAAAACGAAATATTAATTGGGATGAGGTAAAAGCATACATAAAAGGATTTGTTGGAGATTTTTATCAAATTGAAGAAAATGCTGAAATTGTATACATAGGAAATGAATTACCAGAAGAATACACAGAATCTGAAAGTCGTAAAGCGTTAATGGGAGCCAATGCTAAGGCAAAAGCGAATGCAGCAGTTGCAATTCCTGAATTGATTCAGATAGCAACAAACGGAGAATATCAGGAAAATTTCAAGGAAAAGCATAATAAGAGTGCAAAAAACGGATGGTATAGATATGATGTCAGATTTGCATTACCAGTTTATGAAAGTAATATATTGGTGAGATACAATGTGTTCAGTGCTAGACTGTTGATAAATTATGCAGAGAATGGTAAAAAATACCTTTATGATATTTTAGCAATAAAAAAAGAAACGAGCAAGCCACAGCAATAAGTGTGGTGAAAACCCGTTTCTATTGCTAATTATACATTTTGGATGATTATATGTCAATGATTTTTTGTATGAAATAAAAAGTTCAATGCGAAGGGTTTAAACAAGAAGAAGTTTTTGAAAAAGTGATTGACAAATCCCTCCAGAGTGCCTATAATGTCAAAAACAAAGCAAATGCAGAGAAGGAAAGTAGTATCTGTTGATATGGTTCAGAGAGAGGATGGCTGGTGTGAATCCTTACAGATTCAGCAGGGAAGCAGTTCCGGAGCAGCAGTGCCTAACGGTGAGTATGACTTAGTAGGTGCTGACGTTTTCCTACGTTACAGGGAAGCACCATGATTGTGGTGCCAGAGTGCAGGAGTTTTCTCCTGAAGTTAGGTGGTAACACGGATATGTTATAATATTCGCCCTAAGTGTACAGAACGTATGCTTAGGGCTTTTTTGTACATCTGACTGCTTACCCTGTAACTATCTGGAATATAGCAAAAGATATGAAAATCCGGTCAGTTACCTTTCATCTCTGCTGCCAAGGGTAAAAGGAGGAGATATTATGAGAACATTTGAAAAATCATCAAAACTGGACAATGTCTGCTACGATATCAGAGGGCCGGTCATGGACGAGGCGAACCGTATGATCGCGCAGGGAGAAAAGATCCTGAAGCTGAATATCGGAAATCCGGCGCCTTTTGGATTCCGCGCGCCGGATGCGGTTATTGAAAAAATGAAAGAAATGCTGACTTCTACAGAAGGATATTCGGACTCTAAGGGGCTGCTGCAGTCGCGGCAGGCGATTGTGGAGTATTGCAGAAAAAAG
The DNA here is from genome assembly GCA_002491565.1 of Lachnospiraceae bacterium UBA7160. Lineage (GTDB taxonomy): Bacteria > Bacillota > Clostridia > Lachnospirales > Lachnospiraceae > Choladousia. The sequence goes on from DKWE01000097.1 coordinate 7,758, forward strand.
CAGATGCCGAATGTCACTGTGGAGGATGTCTATACAGGAAACGGAGTCAGCGAGCTGATCACGCTTTCGATGCAGGGCCTGCTGGATAACGGCGATGAGGTGCTGGTGCCGGCGCCTGATTATCCGCTCTGGACGGCTTCTGTGACGCTCTCAGGCGGCAAAGCGGTGCACTATCTCTGCGATGAGGCAAGCGAGTGGTATCCGGATCTGGAAGATATGAGAAGCAAGATTACACCGAAAACGAAGGCGATCGTTGTGATCAATCCAAATAATCCCACAGGTGCATTATATCCGCGGGAGATTCTTCAGGGCATTGTGGATATGGCGAGAGAGCACGAGCTGATCCTGTTTGCGGATGAGATTTATGACCGGCTGGTGATGGACGGATACGAGCATATCGCACTGGCTTCCCTTGCTCCCGACCTGCTGACAGTTTCCTTTAATGGGCTGTCCAAGTCTCATCTGATCGCGGGATACCGCTGCGGCTGGATGTGTCTGTGCGGCGATAAGTCGAAGGCGAAAGGGTACGTAGAAGGAATCAATCTTCTTTCCTCCATGCGGCTCTGCTCTAACGTGCCGTCGCAGTCGCTGATCCCAACGGCGCTGGAGCATCTGGATGATACGAAGCAGATGCTGCTTCCGGGCGGAAGAATCTATGAACAGCGGGAATTCATGACAAAAGCGATCAATGAGATCCCGGGTCTTAAGGTGGTCAAGCCGAAGGCTGCATTTTATATGTTCCCGAAACTGGATGTAGAACGGTTCCGAATCCGGGACGACGAGACCTTTGTCCTTGATTTTCTGCGGGAGAAGAAGATTCTGTTTACGCATGGCGGAGGCTTCCATTGGGAACAGCCGGATCATTTCCGGGTCGTATATCTGCCGGAGATTGCACAGCTTCAAGAGGCAGCCGGGGCGCTGAAGGACTTCCTGGCCGGATACGTGCAGAGCTGACACAAAATGTATCCTGGATGAAGTATGCAATTGCTATCCGGGAAAGATGTCGCTCTGTGTAACAGAGGAGTTGGAAGCGAAGGGGCAGAATAGCGAAAGTACTCGGAATTACTTGGGATCTGCCAGCTCGAACCGTTCGTCTACAAGTTCTAAGGTGCCAGAAGACCTCCGCAGCTGCCGACTAAAAGGGGCTGTGAAAAAAAACCTCCCTGTGCTTTGGACAACCGTGGTTTTCCACGATATCTCGTTGTTATCGCACAGAAAAGGGCGACTTTTTTCACAGCCCCTTTTACAGCTGCTCCGGCCTCCTTTGCTTTACAGCGATGCCTCGTCGATCTTTGTAAGCTCTTCTTCTGTAAATCCAGCGCTGCCCAGGACTTTGAGGTTGTCCAGGATCTGCTCCGGCTTTGATGCGCCGATCAGCACACTGGTGACAACGCCGTCTCTGAGGATCCATTTGAGCGCCATCTGAGAGAGAGTTTCTCCGCGCTCCTTTGCAAGATCATTCAGACACCGGATGCTCTGAAGCCTTTCCGGGGTCAGCTGCGACTGCTTCAGGAAGCGGCCATCGGTTCGGATGCGGCTGTCGGCAGGAATCCCGTTCAGATAACGGTCCGTGAGCAGTCCCTGTGCCAGCGGGCTGAAGGAGATAATACCTTTTCCTTCTTCTTTGGACGCCTGCTTTAATCCATTGGTTTCAATCGTCCGGTTGAATATGTTGTAGGAATTCTGGTTGATGATAAACGGACAGTTCATGCTCCGCAGGATTGCTGCCGCCTCCTTCATTCGCTTTCCATCATAATTTGAAAGTCCGACATAGAGCGCTTTTCCGCTCTGTACGGCAGAGGCGAGCGCCCCCATCGTTTCCTCCAGCGGTGTCTGATCGTCCGGCACGTGGTGATAAAAGATATCCACATAATCGAGTCCCATGCGGAGCAGGCTCTGATCCAGACTTGCCAGCAGATATTTCCGGCTCCCGCCGATCCCGTAAGGTCCCTCCCACATGTCATAGCCTGCCTTGGTGCTGATGAGAAGCTCATCCCGGTAAGCGTGCAATTCTTCCCGAAGGATTTTTCCGAAATTTTTCTCCGCGCTTCCATACGCAGGACCATAATTATTCGCAAGGTCAAAATGGGTAATTCCGTTGTCAAATGCGGTAAAGCAAAGAGACTTCATCGTTTCATAACAAGAAGTATCCCCAAAATTGTGCCAGAGCCCGAGTGACAGGAGCGGCAATCTGAGCCCGCTCTTTCCGCAGTACGGATATTGCATGTTCTGGTAACGTGTTTTTTCTGCCTGATACATAAGCGTTCCCTCCTTAGCATCCTGTTATTTTACGATGTGGCAGGCTTCCTTAAGCGTGCGAATCAGTCCGGCAAGAAAGCACTTTACCTCATCGGCATTGCAGTTTTCCTGTTCCCGGAATTTCCGGATCACTGCTGTCGGCGGGACATCCATCGGGACAAGCTGTCCGGCTTCCAGAAGGTTTGCCGCATATTCGCATACCTCCAGCAGCTCCTTTGTGTCATTGCTGTGATCGCCGCCCGGCCGGAAAGATACCCCATTTTTATTGCGTCTCAGGACACGGTCTGCCAGATCAATTACGTGGTATGCGTGTTCTTCCTGATTGACATCGGTCGGTATCAGGCTCGCACTCCTGTTCCGGAAAAATCCGAACAGGGCAGCCACGATAGCAGGATCCCGCACCGTGCCGTCCGGATAGCAGATTCCGTGAACCCGGTTCCATACATCCTTTCCAATCATCAGTTCAAATAAATAATATCCGATTTTGTACTGTTCGCAAAGCCCTATTACCATGTCGTAAGGGTTGGCTCTGCACAGGCAGCCGGTTTCATTATTGATGACGGGCTTGTTATATTTCTTCCCAAGGGCGAGCGCCATCTCGTAGATCTCTTTCGTCCGCTCCGTCGTTTCGCTGTAATCGTGGAATACAATAATATCCACAAGCTCTGCCGTTTTGCTCGCTTCCGTTTCGTAAATCAGCGTGTTGCCCACACCGATTGCGTTCACAGGATCCTTACTCTTTACATATTTGCAGAAGTGGCGGATAAACTCCCACACGAGCTCCTGGCGGTATCGCAGATATTCCATATCAGGCTTTTCCTCAAGTGCTCTTCGGTAAGCCGGCTCCTCGTCGTACCAGGTGCAGCCGCCCTTTGTGCGGTAGCCAGGCTCATTTGAGATGTCCCAGAACAGAAGTCCGGGCTCGTTTCCGATTGCCTCGTACAAATCGTCAAAATAGGTCTCGCCAAGCACCCAGCAGCTCTTGTCCAGCAGCGTTTTGGGAATCGCGTAAGCCGCATCCTCCGGTTTCTTTTCCAGGAAATCCTCATCCAGAAAGCGCATCCCATGGTAAATAATCGGATTGGTAGAAATTCCGTATTTCCATGCAGTCTGTACAAAATCCTTTACATTAGCGAGAAACTGTTCCCGGTTTTTCTTATAGGAAGAATAGGTCAGGAAAATACGCGCGCTGTTTAGCTTCAGACGCTGCGCATAGCCCATATCACGCTCTACAATCTCGTGCTTATATTCTTCCCAGAAATTGGTATCTGTCCAGACATCGCTCTGCGTGTAGTTAAATCCCCGGACAAAACTGTAATCTTTTAATGGTTTCATAGTATACCTCCCTGTTTAGCCTTGTATGTAGTAAGAGTATTATAATTCACGTTTTATTTTCTGTCCAGACAAGTTATAAAAAAGGGTTGTCTTTGCTAAACTATTTCCACTAGGAAAAAAGATAGAAAAATTTGATGCAAATTCCGGAGAATTGCGGTATCTTATAGTGGAAGACGATCGGTTGATTATCACAGCGGGTTACGGATAGGAGTGTTTTTATGGACAAAAAGGATATATTAAAACTTGTAGATCACACATTGCTTGCACAGACAGCTACCTGGGAGGAGATCAGGAAGATCCTGGATGACGCGATGAAGTATGAAGCTGCTTCTGCGTGTATTCCTGCCGCCTATGTAAAACAGGCAGCAGAGTATGTGGCAGGGAAACTGCCGATCTGCACCGTGATTGGCTTTCCGAATGGTTACAGCACAACAGCGGTAAAGGTTTATGAGACAAAGGACGCGATCGCAAATGGCGCGGACGAAATTGATATGGTGATCAATATCGGGTTCCTGAAGGACGGAAGATACCAGGAGGTGGAAGAGGAAATCCGCCAGGTTCATGAGGCGTGTGAGGGCAGAATTTTGAAGGTAATTATCGAGACCTGCCTGCTTACGGAAGAAGAAAAGATCAGGATGTGCGAAATTGTCACCAGCGCAGGTGCGGAATTTATTAAGACCTCCACAGGGTTTTCGACAGGCGGGGCGATCCTTGAGGATGTGGCGCTCATGAAAGCGCATGTTGGCAAAGAGGTCAGGATCAAAGCGGCAGGCGGTATCTCTTCCTTTGAGGATGCAGAGAAGTTTGTCAGCCTTGGCGCGAACCGGCTTGGTACGAGCAGGCTGATTAAAATGATGGGGCGCTGAGCGTCTGGTACAGCGGAAGCGTGCGGAAGCAGGTATCGCGATGTGGGGCATCGTCAATTGAAGAAGGCGCATGGCGGCAAAGACGCACAGAGAAAGCGGAGCTTAGGAGGATGCAGGGCATGACAAATGCGGAATTAATTTTAGAGGCAAAAAAGGCGCGGGAACACGCATACACACCGTATTCCCATTTTCAGGTGGGGGCGGCTCTCGTCGCAAAGAGCGGGAAAATCTATCACGGCTGCAATATCGAGAATGCGTCGTATACGCCGACGAACTGTGCGGAACGGACCGCATTCTTTCAGGCGGTCTGCGACGGTGAGAGAGAGTTTACGAAGATTGCCGTTGTCGGGGGGCCGGAGGGAACAGAGGCAGATGAATTATGCGCGCCGTGCGGTGTCTGCCGTCAGGTCATGATGGAGTTCTGCGATCCGGAAACCTTTCAGATCATTCTGTCAGACGGAAAAGGCAGGGAATTGGTGAAGACATTGAAGGAAATCCTCCCGTATGGCTTTGGTCCGGCTGACCTCGGAAAACAGGCAGTGGCTGCGAAAACTGACAAAGGAAATTGACTTGTTCCGCATAAGATGGTAAACTAATGGAGAAAAAAAGTCAGAAAGCTCTGCGTCAGAGATGCAGAAGCGGCGTCTACAGTCGGCGCGTGACAAAATAGCGGAGGTATACATATGAAGAAATTAGTGGTAACAGACAAGACGGGCTGTATGGCCTGTCTGGCATGCGTGCAGGCTTGCTCGGAAGCATTTTATAAGGTATTCGACCCGGATAAGTCCTGCATTCAGATCGTGGAGAAGAATGGCGCAGTCAAGACGAACACCTGTATCCAGTGCGGCAAGTGTGCACGGACCTGTGAGTACGGCGCGATCAAGCAGAACGCGAAGGGCGTTTATATGATCGATAAGAAACTCTGCACAGGCTGCGGCAAGTGCGTGGAGGTCTGTCCGATGGGCGTTATGGTTAAGGCTCCGGAGTCTCCGGTTACAACGAAGTGTATCGCATGCGGTATCTGTGCAAAGGCATGTCCGATGGGGATTCTTGAGGTACAGGAGAAATAATCAGCTCAGAATCAAGTCCCGAGCGGTCCAAAATAATAGTGTGAAGATCACAGCCCGGCGCACGGCACAGTGGAAACTGTCCGGCTCCGGGCTGTTTGTAAATTTGCTGCTGCGATTCATTCGGATTACCGGGTGGAATTGAAAAATGTGACTGTACCTATAGAAACCTGTGCAACATACAGATAAGCGAAGCCCCGCTGTCATGCTGCAGCGGGGCCTAATTGTCTTTAATTCGTTGAAACATCTGGAAATAATCCTGCAGGAGCTGCTTTTGTCTGGCATTGTTTGATTTCAGGATCGTCATGATATAATCCGGGATGTCAACAGAATGCTTTGTAATATCATTGCCCCGGATCAGGTATTCCATATCCGTATCAAGAATGCTGCACAGGAGAACCAGCTTCTCCAGAGACAGACTTGTTAAGCCGCGTTCCACCTCTGACAGGTGTTTTACGGTGATATCCAGCTGTTCGGACACCTGTGCCTGGGTCAGTCTTCGCTTGTGGCGCAACCCGGAAATTCGTGTCCCAATGTCCCAGTAGAGTGGGTTGGCAGTTCGATGCATGGCAAGTACCTCCTTCTTTATGATTATAGTGGTGAAATTAGGACAAAAAAACAACATGGATAGTTTTTTTAATGAAAAATCAAAGCAAAAATAAACGAATAAAGTTAGTATTGACTGAAGTTTTGGTTATGATACCGGGAGAACTGAGAATGATTCGCTATTCTTTCTGTTTATTTTTGAGATAGACAAATTGTGTCACTCAGGCTGTGTATAATACAGGGCAAAGCTTGAAAAATGATAGAAGAGGAGCAAAATGGATACGTTTGATTTCAGAAAAGAAACAGGAATGAGCAACCGTTTTCGCAGATGGCAGATGGCTGCAGAACAAGATATAGCAGACAGGAAGATGGTTCCTATTGGCACTTACAAACGAAATCCTGCGGAAAATGGCAAAATTTTGGAGGCGGGTTTATCCGGGATAAGGATCTGGGAAGAAATGAAAAGCTGCATTTCCGCCCGGCTGGTTTCGACAAAGAGAAACCGGGAGCTTCTCGCTCATACGCCGCACAGGGAAATTTGTAATTTGTCAGTCGTCTTTTACCTGGATTTTACTTCAATGGGAAACGATTTTGAAGCGATACGGATAACGGAGGAACTTCTTCATGGCTGGGGACAGAACGTGGAGAATCTGCGGGACCAGGCGCTGGACAATATGGTGACTACAGGCTATTTTTGCATGGGACTCTCCCAGATGCTTGCAGGAACATTCACGGAAAAAGATATCTCCAGGATCCTTGTATCCAGGGAGGATCCGCTGGGGCTGCACATTCTGACGAACTGCACACACAGCTTCGGGGCGTCGGTAATTCTGTCCCGCGAAGTACGGACTGCGCTTCTGGCGGACTTTGGATGCGAACTTTATCTTCTTCCATCCAGTGTGCATGAACTGCTCCTGCTGCCAAAGGAGGCGGGGATACCGGCCGGGAGGCTCTGCGGTATGGTAAGAGAGATCAATGCAGCGCGGCTGCAGCCTGCGGAATTCCTGTCGGATAACGTATACATTTTGAAAGAAGACGGGACGCTGGAAATTGCCGGATAGAGCTTTGCGGCAATTCCTGCAGATTGCCGGAAAGCAGCAGGACGGACAGGAGATTCTGTTTTATCTGGAGGGGCGTGGCAGGTCTTCTTTTTCGAGGTTGATAATTCGGAGAATTGCATTTATACTACAGACAAAGCTGGTAAAATGCAATTCAGAAGGAGGAGCGCTGTGTACAAGATTCATTTTGTCCGTGAAAATAAATTCGTAGAAGCAGAAGAAGGGAGCAATCTTCTGGAAGTCTGGCGGAGCGCAGGGCTGATGCCGGATGCGCCCTGCGGCGGGAGGGGGAAATGCGGAAAATGCCGCGTAAGGATACTGGGAGAGGAAACGCGTGTGGTGAAAGCCTGCGAGATGCGGGTGCACGGGGACATGGAACTGGACACGGAATACGTGGAAAACGGGTATCACATTCTGACCGGAGGGAGGACCAGAGCGGTATCCTTTCATCCGGCGGTCCGAAAAGTCCGGGTACAGGTTCCCATGGCCAGGATCGGGGAGTGCAGGTCAGACTGGACACGCTTTACCGACGCGCTGTCACGGACAGAAGAAAGGGCAGGACAGGAGTACCGCGTGAACCTCAAAGCGGCGTCTGTGCTGGGAAAACTGCAGAAGGAGACCCAGGGAATGGTATGGGCGGTGGTCTCGGAGGGGCATATCCTGCAGGTGTCCGCCGAAGAGCCGCAGATTTATATGGCGGCTGTCGATATTGGTACGACGACGGTTGCGGCTTATCTTCTGGACGGAGAAACTGGCGCCGTGCGCGCGATTGCGAGCGGGAAGAATCCGCAGGCACAGTACGGAGCGGATGTGATTAACCGCGCGAATTACTGTCTCCTTCATGGGATGGAAGGAGTCACCGGATGCATCCGGGAGACGGTCAACCAGCTGGTTGCGGAGCTGGCGCAGAAGGCAGGGATCGCGGTGCAGGAGATCTGCGCGCTGTCTGTGGTGGGAAATACCTGCATGCACCATATGTTTCTCGGAGCTGCGGTGTATTCCCTGACGAAAGCGCCGTACGTTCCTGCGGTACAGGAGGCAATGATCTGCAGCAGCCGGGACTATGGCATTGCCCTTCATCCGGAAGCAGAACTGTGGATGCTGCCGAATATTGCAGGCTTTGTGGGAGCCGATACGGTCGGATGCCTTCTATCCTCCGGGCTTGCCGAGGAGCAGGAGTGGACGCTGCTGGTCGATATCGGAACGAACGGGGAGATGGTACTCGGAAAGAATGGGAGACTGTTGGCCTGTTCCACGGCTGCCGGACCGGCGTTTGAGGGAGCCGGGATCAGCTGCGGGATGCGCGGGGCATCCGGCGCCATCAGCCATGTTCGCTGGAGCGGTCAGGCATGGGAGTATGAGACTATCGATTCCGGAAAGCCTCTCGGCATCTGCGGGTCCGGGATCCTCGACCTTGTGGCAGAGCTGCGAAGAAGCGGACAGATGGACGAAGGCGGGTATCTGGAGGAGGAGATCACGCTGGCTGATGGCAAGGAGAGCGGCAACGGCGAGCCAATTCAGTTTACACAGCGGGATGTCCGGCAGCTTCAGCTCGCAAAGGCGGCAATTGCGGCCGGAATCCGGATGCTTGCGATGCGGGCAGGAATTGAAGTGAAAGAGATTCAGAAGGTATGGATCGCAGGAGCCTTCGGAAATTATATGTCCCCGGAGAGCGCCTGTGCGATCGGGCTGATCCCGCAGGAACTCTCCGGGAAAATCCGTATGATCGGGAACGCTGCAGGTGAGGGGGCCAAGCTGGTGCTGAAGGACCGCGGACTGTGGGAGGAAGCGCAGAAGCTTGCCGCGGAGGCAGAATTCGTGGAGCTTGCCACGATGAAGGAATTTCAGGACTGCTTTGTGGACGAGATGGAGTTTCCGGAGCTGAGGTAAGATAGGACAGCTGGGGAGGCGATGCAGTGGTATCGTTGCCTGAAGCGGATGTAGCCCGCAGGAAAATCAGGAGAAGAGATTTGAAATAGTAGTGCGAATCCAAAACAAGACGCTGTACAGGGGAGCTCCCTTGTAGGGCGTCTTATTTGGTTGTCCAGGCGTATTTCCCGAACGGGCTGACGGAACGGTACAGCGTAACAAAATACAAAAAATAGGAAGGAAATTCATGTCTCTTGCAGAATGCCCTTGCTATAATCCAGATAAGAATTCCTCAAAAACTGTGAAAGGGAAGGTGAAAGCCATGATTTCCAGAACAATGAAGGCATGGATACTCACAGAACCGGAAAATCTGGAACTGAAGGAGGTATCGGTGCCGGTGCCCGCGGAGAACCAGGTTCTGGTGAAAATAGACAGAGCGTGCATCTGCAACGGCTCTGACCCGGGAATCTATCACGGGCATGAAGCGTATCAGACCCCTCTGATTTTCGGACATGAGGCGAGCGGGAGGATCGTAGAAAAGGGAACCGCAGTCACACAGTTCGACGTCGGGGACCGGGTGTGCTGGTGGTTTGAGGCAGGCGCTTTTGCGGAATACCAGACCGTCACGCCGGAACGCGTAGCAATGTTTACCGTACCGGAAGCAATTACGCCGGATCAGGCGCCGGTGATGGAGCTGGTGCTGGCCGCCTGCAGGGCGCTGATGAAGTTTCCGCCTGCGGACGGACGAAAGAAGCTCTCGATCTGCGGTCTTGGGCCGAGTGGGCTGGTTCTGATCCAGTACGCCCGCGCGCTGGGCTATGAGACGATTATCGGCTGGGATCTGTATGAGTCCAGAAGAAGCCTTGGGAAACAGCTTGGCGCGGATCTGGTGTATGACCCGAGGATGATCCTGGAAGGGAAAGCCGGGGAAATCCCGGAAAGTGATATCGGCGTGATCATGATGGGGGATGACCTGCTTCCGGGCGAGCCGACAGCCACCGCGTTTTTGCGGACGATCCGGGTCGGCGGCCAGCTTGTATCCTATGGACATCCGGAAAGAGGATTCCGGTTTTCGCCCTATGTATTTCAGTCAAGAGACCTGAAGATGGAGGGGCCGGAGCAGGATATGGTGAAGATCCGTCAAAAGGGGGAGGAAGTAGTTCAAATGGCGGCGGATGGAAGAATCCGGATCGAACCGCTGATCACACACCGCATTGATTTTGAAGCGTTCCTTCCGGCGTTTGAGTCGATCCTCGCGCATCCGGAAGCGCAGATCAAGGTGATTATGAAATGGAGGAATGAGCAGTGAAGCTTGGAATATCAGGACAGGCGCTTGGAGAGGTGATGGATTTCGAGTCTATCGTAGATGTCGCGGCAAAATACGGCATCAAAAACTTTGAATTGTGGCCTTGTAATGTAAGAGGAACCGGGTTTGGCTATCGCGACCGGGACATCCATGAGATCTGTGAGATCGTAAAGAGACGGGAGATTACGATTGACTGTGTGACGATGGAGGCTGCGTTCTGTGAGCAGGCGGTGGAGACGCCGGAGTATTATGCGGAGCTTCTGATGGGAGCGGTCGACGCGGCTGTGGCAGTCGGTGCGAAGCTGGTCAATCATTACTGCTACTTTATTAATTTGTCAGAGGAGCCGGACTTTGCGCGGATGGAAGCGTACTGGAGCAGACCGCTTGCCTACGCGAAGGAGAGAGGCGTCACTCTGGTGCTGGAGAACGAAGCGCATGATGCAACGAGAAGACCGGAGCTGACAAGAGCGATCGTGGAGCATTTCCATGACCCGGCGTTTCTGACCAATCTCGATGCGGCAAATTATTTCCATGCGAGCCAGGAGGGCTTCCCGGCAGCTTACGAGATTCTGAAGCCGTATATTGGCTATGTGCATCTGAAAAACGCCTGCCTTCCAAGGGCGGGAGCAGGTCAGCCAAAGGAGAACGAGGGCGCTCCGATGTCCGGTATTTTTGAAGGGCGCAACATTCAGTACGCGCCGCTTCCGGACGGCAGTGTAAATATTGCGGGGCTGCTTACGCGTCTTATGGAGGACGGAGTGTATACCGGGACCTGTACGCTGGAGCCGCACACCGAGCCGCAGTGCGTGGAGGGATTCTATGAGAGAGAATCCAGATGGCTGCGCAGGATGGGATTTTTTAACAATTGATAAAATAAGCCGATGAAAAATCATACAGCGGAGTTTTGCCAAGCAGGAATAGAGCAGCTTCAAAGGAGGATATTATGTTAGCAGCAGTAGTAGAAAAGCCAGGAGAACTGGTGATTAAGGAAATTGAGAGACCGGTGCCGGGACCGAGACAGTTTATCATCAAGGTACTCGCATCTTCTATCTGTAATGCAACCGATAATCATATTTTGGAAGGAATTTTTGACGGATACCATGACCACTATCCGCAGGTTCTCGGGCATGAGGTGTGCGGAGAGGTTGTAGAGCTTGGAAGTGAGATCGATCCGGAGGACATTCATATTGGAGAGCGGATCGCAATGTATACTCCATACGGAGCATTTCAGGAGTATGTCCCGGTGGACCGCGACGGTTATGGCTTCGCGCGCGTTCCGGACAAGGTTCCGGATGAGGTAGCTTCGATCTGTGAGATGTTTGACGGCGCGTTCCGCAGCACCATTGCATGTGCGGAGATTCAGAAGGGCGAGCGTGTCCTGATCATCGGAGCAGGGCCGATGGGACTGACTGCCGCGAGCGCAGCCGCTGCGCAGGGAGCTGTCGTGTGCATTGTAGATTTTCATCAGAACCGCCTCGATAAGGCGCGCGAGATGGGCGTTTCCTATACCTATAACCGCAGCAGCATGAGCGCGGAGGAGGTTGTAGAGGCGATCAAAAAGAAGGTCGGGGAAATCGATCTTGCCTGCATGTGTATTGCGCTGGACCGTTCTAAGGAGCAGGATGCGTTCTACATTCCGATTGAGGCCCTGAAGGAAAACGGAAGGATGACCAGTCTGAATGTGGAAGTGAAGCTGGAGCACCATAATCATCGCATGAACCCGTTCCACATGAACCGGAAGAACATCAAATACCGTCACAACCTGGAACGGTTCGGGACAATTGAGGACTTCCAGAGGGGGTACGATCTGGTGAGCGAGGGAAAGATTCCGATGGAAAAGCTGATCACGCACCGGATTACCCTGGACCAGCTTCCGTGGGCGCTCGACATGTGTCACAATCACCTGGATGAGTGCATCAAATTTGTTGTGTATCCGCGCGTGGGAAAATAGAGGAAAATTGCAGTGCGGAGGCAACATACACAGTTACAGAAAAGGAGCAGAGGTGTATGTATTATAAGGAAGACTGGGAAAAAGCAAAAGCGCGGCTTACGGCGCTGTGGGATAACGAGATACTGGACCGCTGCTGTATTTCGGTAGCGGCGCCGCGGGACGGAAAGACGAATGTGCATATTTTTGCACAGGGAGCATGCAATCCGGACGACCCGAAGGATGTAGAGGATTACTGGATGAACCCGGAGCGGATTCTCCAGAGAAATATCAAAAGGCTGGAGCAGACGTACTGCGGCGGGGAGTCGCTTCCTCTGGTGATGCCGAACTTCGGGACTTCCGGACACTGTGTGTACTATGGGGCGAAGTATACCTTGAAGCCGGAAACGATCTGGTTCGATCCGGTGGTCGATGATATCGAAGAGTACGAATGGAAGTATGACCGTGAGAATTCGTTCTATTGCAGGCAGAGAGAGATTGTGCAGTATCTGGCTGAGAAGGGGAAAGGAAAATTCCTCGTCTCTATGCCGGATAACTGCGGGACGCTGGATGCGATCGGGCATCTTCACGGTTCGGTCAATGCGCTGATGGACATGTATGACTGTCCGGAAGCGCTGACGGAGAGCATTGCGGTGCTCAATAACGGATGGACGGACGCGGCGGAGACCTTTTACCAGCTGACAAAGGAATGCAATGAGGGCGGAAGCTGCGTCGGCTGGATGGATACGTGGGCACCGGGACGCCATGCCCAGATGCAGTGTGATATGTCCGTGATGTTTTCTCCGGATCAGTATAAGCAGTTTGCGGTTCCGGAACTGAAAAAACAGATGGAGTGGGAGGAATATCCCGTGTATCACCTGGACGGGAAAGAGCAGATTCATCATCTGGATCATCTGCTCGCGCTGGACGAGCTGAAAATGATCCAGTGGACCAACGTAGACGGACAGGAAACGCCCGCGCACTTTATTCCGGCTCTGAAGCGGATGCAGGAGGCGGGCAAGCGGATTCTCGTGATGACCCCGGCGTCGGACATCCCGGCATTGATGGAGCATCTGTCATCGAAGGGGCTCTATCTGCATACATACGCAAATTCAGTGGAGGAGGCCAATCAGATCATCCGCTATGTGGAGAAGCATACACATGAGTAAAGAAGAATGTTCCGGAGTGTGTACAGTGCCATTTTCCGAAAAAAGAGCGAATACCAGACGAATGATTGCACACTTTGTGCTTCGATAACTTGGGGTCATGAGATAAGGATGCCTGTCAGAACAGGGATGGTTCCGTACCCCGGGAGATAACAGGAGGTATAAAATTATGGGGAGAGAGTATCATGTGGCGGTCACTGGCTGTGACAGCTGGCAGGGGACGAAGGAGAAGCCGTTTCGGACGATTTCAAAGGCGGCTGCTATCGCGATGCCGGGCGATACCGTAACCGTTCATGAAGGAGAGTATCGTGAATGGGTAAAGCCCGCTAACGGGGGAATCAGCGAGATCAGACGGATTGTCTATCAGGCGGCAGAGGGGGAAAAAGTAGTGATCAAGGGTTCTGAGCGGATTCAGAACTGGGAGAATATTGGAGGAACCGTCTGGAAAGCGGTAGTGCCGAATGCCATGTTTGGGGAATACCATCCCTATCGGGAGATTCTGGACGGAGACTGGCTGGAATTCCCGCAGAAGACGCTGCATACGGGAGACGTATATCTGAATGGAAAGTCGTTTTATGAAGCACAGTCGCTGGAAGAGGTAAAGCATCCCGCAGAACGCACAGCGGGCTACTGCCGTCTGTGGCCGGAGTATGCGGAGCCGATCCTGCATCCGGAGGATACGGTTTACCGGTGGTTTTCCGAGGTAGACGAGGAGAAAACGACGATTTACGCGAACTTCCAGGGAGCAGACCCGAACCAGGAGCTTGCGGAGATCAATGTGCGGAGAAGCTGCTTTTATCCGGTGAGAACAGGGAGAAACTACATCACCGTCCGTGGCTTTGAGATGGCACAGGCAGCCTGTCCCTGGGCGCCGCCGACTGCAGACCAGCCGGCTTTGCTGGGGGTAAACTGGAGCAAGGGCTGGATCATAGAGCACAATATCATCCACGACGCAAAGTGCAGTGCGATCAGCATCGGAAAAGAGGAGAGCACCGGACACAATCTGGCCACCCGGACGAAGCGCAAGCCAGGATACCAGTATCAGATGGAGGCGGTATTTCGCGCTGCCCAGATCGGATGGAGCAAGGAAACGATCGGCTCCCACATCATCCGGGATAATGTGATCTATGACTGCGGACAGAACGGAATTGTCGGTCACATGGGCTGCGTATTCAGCGAGATTTATAACAACCATATTTACAATATTGCCGTAAAGCATGAGTATTTCGGCCATGAAATTGCCGGGATCAAGCTTCATGCGGCGATTGATGTGCAGATTCACCATAACAGAATCCACAACTGCAGTCTGGGCACGTGGCTCGACTGGCAGGCGCAGGGAACACGCGTGAGCAAAAACCTGTATTATCAGAACGACCGGGACTGGATGATCGAAGTGACCCACGGCCCGTGCCTGGTGGACAACAACATCTTTGCGTCCGATTATTCGATTGACAATTACGCGCAGGGAACCGCCTATGTCAACAATCTGTTCTGCGGAATCATGCACAAAGAGGAAGTGCTGAACCGCGCAACACCGTATCATTTCCCGCATACCACTGCAATTGCCGGAACTGCCGTGGTATATGGGGCGGATGACCGCATCTTCCAGAATATATTCCTGGGAGAAACGAAACTGCCGTACAGCACAGCTCATTGCAGCGGCCTGTTTTTCAACGGTACGGAGGGGTATCAGGGATGCCCGCTTGATATGGAGGAATATATCGGCTATATCAACTCCTATGAGCGTGGGGATCTGGAACCGCATCTGTATACGAAGCAGCCGGCCTATATGGAGCGGAACGCTTACCTGAAGGGCGCGCCAGCCTTTGAGAGAGAGAAGGAGCATTACCTCAGCGACAAAGACCCGCAGGTGAGGATTGTGACCGAAGGGGATGAGGTATACCTGGAGATCAACGTAGAGAAAGAAATGCTGGACCTGGCCGCAGAAGTTATCACGACAGAAAAGCTCGGCATGGTGCGGATTGTGGAAGAAGCGTATGAGAATCCGGATGGCTCCGCTATCATACTGGATACGGATTACAATGATTGCCCGAGAGGGGAAAAGCACATAGTGGGGCCGTTGGAGAACCTGAAGGAAGGATTTAACAGAGTCAGAGTCTGGGGCTGATTACGCTGCAGCAGAGTGTATTCATACAGCCGGGGCTGATTGCTTCAGGAGCAGTGTGGGCTTTGGTGGATAGGAGAATGAGATGAAGCTGATATTGATCCGACATGGGGAACCTGATTTTTCCATTGATTCACTTACCCCGAAGGGCTGGAGGGAGGCAGAATATCTGGCAGAACGCACGGCAGGATGGGATGTTACGGATTTCTACTGTTCCCCGCTTGGCCGGGCGCGGGATACGGCATCTCTGACGTTAAAGAAGCTGGGAAGGGATGCGGTGGTCTGTGACTGGCTGAGGGAGATTGATTGCCGGATCCTGAATCCTTCGACAAGCTGCAGGACGGTCGCCTGGGATATGCTGCCGGATTATCTGGATTGCCATCCAGAGCTGTTTGACCGGGAAGGATGGCGGCGGAACGCGGATATGAAGACCGGAAACCTGGAGGAATACGTGGATGATGTGGCAGAGGGGCTGGACCAGCTTCTGAAAAGCTACGGCTATCATAGAAAGGGACTGAGCTATCGTACGGCGGCGGATACGCGCCGGGATGCGGTGGTGGTCTGCTTTTGCCATTTCGGTACGATCTGTGCGGCGATGTCCCGGCTTCTGAATTTTGCGCCGCATCAGCTTTGGCAGGGATATTATCTGGCGCCGACTTCCGTGACGGTGCTCGGGACGGAGGAACGCACGGCAGGAGAGGTCTATTTCCGTTGCCAGATGATGGGAGATACTTCCCATTTGCGCATGCATGGGGAAACAGTTTCAGCCAGTGGATATTTTGATCGCACATTTAGCAAGTAAGTGCGCGGCATCACTGCGGCAAAGAGCGTGTAATGGTCAGGCCAGTGATGAAAGAAAGCAGATGAACGGGAGCATGACATGGGTGAATACCACGAATTCCCGGTTGAAATCAGATAGAATTTAGTATAAATTTATAGAAAAACCGATATACTCCCAGAATCACAAAAGGCGGAATTTGTGTCTGGGAGTTTTCGCACATGGGCGTGAAAAGTACTGCAAAAGAGAAAAGTGAGAAGAGATATGTATAAGGTAATCATTGCGGAGGATGAATTATTTGTGCGGCTTGGTATCAAGATGTCGGTTGAGTGGGAGAAAATCGGCATGACGGTTGTGGCAGATGTTGAAAACGGACAGCAGGCGCTGCAGGCATGGGAGATCTGGAAACCGGATATTATAATCACGGATATAAAAATGCCGCTGATGGACGGAGTGTCTCTGATCCGGGAGATCAGAAAGCAGGACGAGCGGACACGCTTTATTATCCTGAGCTGTCTGGAGGAATTCGAGATCGTGCGGGAGGCGATCTCGATGGGAGTCACCGATTATGTGCTGAAGCTGACCATGACGCAGGCGGATATGGAAAAGGTGCTGCTGAAGTCGAAGAAAGAGCTGGAGATACTGGACGGAAGCGGCGGGGAGAAGCAGCTGCCACGGGATAAAAAGAAGTTTGAGAAGGAACTGCGGTCCTGGCTGTACTATCGGCTGGATATGAGCCCGAAAAGCCGCCGGGTAATCGAAGAACAGTTTCAGGATATGCAGGATAGCCGGGTGCGGATGATTCTTTTGGAAATTGACCGTTATCAGGAGTGCAAGAAAAGCTTCGACGATGCATACGGAACAATTTTAGACTCTGCGGCAGAGAATATCCTTTCCGAACTACTGGAAGGCCAGACACATATTTTGCTGGTTGAAAAGGAGGGCAGAAGTATTCTGATTCTCAAAGAAGGATCAGATGGCGAAGAGCTTCCGTCGGATACAGAAAAGCTGCTGGAGACTATCCGGAAGGTTTTTGGAAGATATCTGGGCAGTACGGTCACTTTTGCACTCAGTCTTCCAGGGGCAGGCTATGAGGATTTGGGCATATTGTTCCGTCAGTGCAGCCTTTTGATGGAAAAGAAGTTCTTTTACGGGACAAATCGCAATCTGTATTTTCGTGGAAACGAGCAGGAAGAAAGTAAGGTTCTGATCAGGAGGAAGCTGGACCGCCTGATCCGGGGAGTGGAGGAAGAAGCAGAAGTGTTGCGGCTGGAGGATGCAAAAGAGGCATTTTGTCAGCATGGAAATCCGATTACGATCCGACACTTTTTTGAGCATACGGTGAATATGCAGCTGGGAAAACTGCTTCCGGATAACCAGCAGCGCTATCAGATTGTGGAATCTTTTACCGGAAGGATCAAACTGAGCCAGACACTGGATGAGGTGCTGGAAATATATCAGGATGCGAGGGCTTTTCTTAGAAAAGCTCATGGAGGGAGCGGTGAAAATCTCAGTAAACCGGTCCGGGATATTCTGCTGTTTATTCAGGAGCATTATGCAGAGGACATTACGTTAGACCAGATCGCAAGAACGGTGGAGCTGAGCCGCACCTATGTTTCCGGTCTGTTTAAAAAGGAGCTGGGTGTGAATCTGACGAATTATATTACGAATTACCGGATTGAGAAAGCGAAGGAGCTTCTGCGGGAAACGAACCTGAAGTCGTATGAGATTGCGGAAAAAGTAGGATTTTTTGATGAGAGCTATTTCAGCCGGAGCTTTAAGAAAGTAACCGGCTTGTCACCGAATGCGTATAAAAGGGGGATTCATTATTCATGAAAAGAAGCAAAAGGCAGTGGCAGGCTTTTGGACGGCGGCTGAAATGGCAGCTTCTGGCAGTTTTTATCGTGACTACGACGCTTCTGATGGGACTGGTTTCTTTATTCGGATATCATCAGTCGGAAATTATTATTCAGGAGCAGTCCTCGAAGTTGATGCAGCAGCAGTTTCAGCAAAGCGAATATCATATTATGAGCTATACAAATGAGGTCGGGAAGATTATGCGCCTCCTGATGATTCAGGAACCTATGCAGAATTACATGCTCTCCGGATGGCAGGCAGGCTTTCAGAACGTGGAGCAGCTCTGGGCAATTTTTGACTATGCGAATATGATGATGCAGAATTATAATTACATTGACTCCATCTACTACTATGGGGATGATGGAACTGCGCTGGGGCTGACGGAGCGCAGGCAGATGGTCAGCCATGAGAGGGATCTCTCCTTGCCGTGGTATCAGTCAGAAATCCGGGAGCAGACATCGAAACACCTGGGTGAGCTTTTGTGGTTCGGCGGTTATAACAACCTGGACTTCAGCATTGATAAAATAAACCCCGAAGAGGTGCCTGTCCCCTGCCTGACTGCGGTTTGCTCCGTATGGCTGACAGCAAGCAGGTGTGCTACGGTCATTGTCAATATCCGGCAGGATGCGATCGCGGATAGCTTTTCCAGTCCGGATGTGGACGAGAGAGTGCAGGAGAGTTATCTGATTGATCAGACGGGGATGATTGTAGCGCATCAGGACGAAGAAAAAGTAGGGACCAGGGCGGATTTTCAGCTGAGTGAGCTGGCGGAAGAGCCGGATGCCTACCTGATGCGTGATAATATTCAGATCAATTATTACCAGATGGAGGAACCGGACTGGATGATCGTAACGGAGATACCGGAAGAAGCGCTTTATGAGAATCTGCTTTCGCTGAAATGGTGGTTTATATGGCTCTCAGTGGGAGGGCTTCTGCTTGTCCTTATTTTATATGTTTACAGTATTTCGAGACTGACAGCTCCGCTGACACGGCTTCGGATTGCCATGGAACAGATGGAAAACGGAACACTGGGTGAGCAGCTGGATGAGAGCAGTCAGAATGAGCTGGGAATGCTGGGACGGCAGTTCAACCGGATGTCGAGGAGTATCAATGACATGGTTACACAGATTCGCACGATGGAGCAGGAAAAGGCGATGCTGGAAAAGGAAGCGCTGCAGGCACAGCTCAATCCGCACTTCCTGTTTAATACCCTCAGCAATATGCGTTTCATGGCGAAGCTTGGATGTTCCGGGCAGCTGGAGGAATGCTTTGACGCGCTGGGGCGCATGCTTCAGCCGCTCTACCGCAGTGAGGGAGAGCTTTGGACGCTGCGGGAGGAACTGGACTATATGTCGAATTATCTGATTATTATGAATGTGCGGTTCGGCGGACAGCTGGATGTAGAGTTTGAAATTGGAGAAAATCTGATGAGATTTCAGGTGTTGAAGTTTATCCTGCAGCCACTGTTGGAAAATGCAATCGAGCATGGATTTGCCGCGTCCGGCGGAGAGGGAATGATTGTCATTGGAGCGGAGCAAAAAGAGGATTGTCTGGAGCTGTACGTAGAAGATAATGGAAAGGGAATCTCGGAAGAGAGGCAGGCCTTTCTGCGTGAGCAGCTAAGCAGAGCGGAAAGCCAGAACGAGATGTACC
This sequence comes from Lachnospiraceae bacterium UBA7160, assembly GCA_002491565.1. GTDB lineage: Bacteria > Bacillota > Clostridia > Lachnospirales > Lachnospiraceae > Choladousia. Next base: position 27,570 of record DKWE01000097.1, read on the forward strand.
GGGATCACGTTGGGATCGTAAATGTCCATCGAAGATTGCGGATCCATTTTGGCAGCAGGTATGGAGTGCGGTTTGAAAGTGTACAGGGTGAGAGTACCTGCATCTGGCTTAGGATGCCCTTGCTTAGTAAAGAGGCGTCAAAATCATAAAAAAATACTGAAAACCATAAAAAAATACAGAATTCCCAAATCTCCTTTTTTCAGATTTTGAACGTTGCCTGAAGGAAAGACAGAAAAAGAGAATATCCTTTATCGATTAGCAAGGGAATATTTCCTATAATAATGTCACAAAGGTCAACCAAACAAGAAAAGAAAAAAGGAGGTTTTTTATGCGAAAGACGCAGAGAGAGAAAGGGCTGATCGGAAAGCGCATGCCGGAAGGGAAAAAATTCTTCCTGGTGTCTATCCCTTTTGTCATATTCGTTTTCGCATTTGCTTATATTCCATTATTTGGCTGGGCATATGCATTCTTTGACTATCGGCCAGGGCTTTCCTTACTGGACTGCGATTTTGTTGGATTCAAGATTTTTGCGAAAATCCTGAACAACAAGAATGAACTGATCCGTGTTATGAGAAACACGCTGGCGATGAGTTTTATCGGATTGCTTGGAATGCCGCTTCCAGTGATTTTCGCAATCATGCTGAATGAGATTCAAAATTCAAAATTTCGCAAGCTGGTACAGACCACGACGACACTTCCGAACTTCATCAGCTGGATTGTTGTGTTCACCCTGGCATTTGCGATGTTCTCTTCGGACGGTTTAGTGACGAACATCTGCAAAGCACTGGGAATGGATGTAAGAAATAACCTGTTGGGGGATAACAAGCATGTGTGGATCTTTCAATGGGCGCTGGGCACCTGGAAGTCTCTGGGGTGGGGAGCAATTATCTATGTGGCATCGATTGCCGGGATCGACGCGGAGCTTTACGATGCGGCGCATGTGGATGGCGCGAACCGCTGGCAGACGATCCGCCATATCACAATTCCGGGGCTGTATCCGACCTTCTTCGTTCAGATGCTGCTGCAGATCAGTAACATGCTGAATAACGGATTTGAGCAATACTTTGTATTCTATAATCCGCTGGTAGCAAATAAAATAGAGGTTCTTGATTACTACGTATTCAGAATCGGTGTGTTGACCAATGATTACCCGCAGTCGATAGCGCTTGGCATGTGCAAGACGATAATCAGTGTTACCCTGTTGTTTACAGCGAACCGCCTTTCGAAAAAGGTGCGTGGCGAGTCGATTGTATAGGAGGGAAGAGCTATGAGGATAAAAAAGAGTAAAGGAGACCGGATTGGAGACTTCTTCATCTATACCATCTGTATCCTGTTTATGATCGTATGTATCTATCCCTTTTATTATGTCATAATCTACTCGATCAGCGATCCGGCTCAGGCGCTGAAGGGAATCTTTCTCCTGCCGCGCGGTTTCAGCATGGAGACGTACCGGCAGCTGTTACGGACAAATGACATCGGGAGCGCCTATATGGTTTCAATTGCCAGAACGTTTTTTGGCACACTGCTTACTATTGCATGTTCTTCCTTTTTTGCTTATCTGGTGACGAACCAGAAAATGTATTTCAGAAAAGTGATTTACCGCTTCGTCATTATTACGATGTACATCAATGCAGGTCTGATTCCGTGGTACATGGTGATGAAAGCATATCATCTGCAGAATAACTTCCTGCTGTATATCCTTCCTGGAGCGGTAAATGCGTACTACATTGTTCTGATTAAGACCTATATGGAATCTCTTCCGAAAGAGCTGGAGGAGTCAGCCAAGATTGACGGCGCCGGAATGTTCCGCATTTACGGGCAGATCATCTTCCCGCTGTGCAAGCCGATTATCGCTACAATTGGTGTCTTCTCTGTCGTAGGCCAGTGGAATCAGTGGACAGATAACTATTTCCTGGTAACGAGTGCAAAGCTTCAGACACTGCAGATGGTATTGTACAACTATCTGAATCAGGCGAACCGGTTTACAAATATGTCCGGAAACAGTGCGGACGCGGCGGCGATTGCGGCGACCATCACACCGACGTCGATCAAGATGTGTATCACGGTGCTGGTAGTCCTGCCGATCATGTGTGTATATCCGTTCCTGCAGAGATACTTTGTAAAAGGTATCATGATGGGTGCGGTAAAAGGATAAAAAAGAAACTATAAAAAAATGAGGTATTGGAAAGGAGAAACAATCATGAAAAAGAGCACGAAAAAGGCAACCGCGCTGATGATGGCAGCGGCTATGGCAATGTCCCTGCAGACAGGTACACTGATGACTCAGGCTGCTTCGGACGACGAGGTAGTTACCTTGACGATCTGGAATACAGAGGTTCTGACTCCGGGCGTACAGACGACAGATGTCGCGAGAGTGATTGAGGAGAAGCTCGGAATCAAGATGGACATTGTACAGGGAGATGCTCAGAAATTCAGTATTCTGACAGCCGGCGGGGATCTTCCGGATATTATTTACAACAATCCGGATCAGAATAATGTAACTGCCGAGCAGCTGATTACCAGCGGACAGGTGATTCCTCTGGATGATCTGATCGAGGAATATGGAGAAAATATCAAGACAAATTTCCCGGAGCGTCTGAATTATTCCAAAGAGTTTCTGAGCAACGGGGAGAACAAGACGTACTTTATTCCGATTCTTGGTTATGAGGCAGACGCAGAGCATCCGAATATCAGCTATACGATCGAAAATCTGGGCCTGATGACCAGATGGGATGTGTACAAGGCAATCGGATGTCCGGAAATCAAGACAACGGATGACTATCTGAATGTCCTGAAGCAGATGCAGGATTATGCACAGGAAAATGATTTGTGCGACGGCTCTCAGGTATGGGCGATCTCTGGATGGAATGACTGGGGACTGTGGCCGTGGTATGTATCGCTTCTTCCGGAAATGGGGTATGTCGGCGTTCAGTACGGCGTTATGAATGTAGAGACAAAAGAAGTCGAGAGGTTATACACGAGCGACGCATTTTGGGATTGCATGAAGTTCTTTAACAAGGCTTATAATATGGGAATTCTTGATCCCGAAGCGTTTACCATGAAAAACGACCAGTTCTGGGAGAAATGCCAGAATGGACAGGTTCTGATGGCATATGCAAGCTGGCAGACGGACTATATCAATCAGCATCTGGCTGCAAATGTAAACCCGGAGTGGGGCTATGAGAAGCTTCCGTGTGATGGTAATCCGTACGTATATGGAATTACTTCAACAGATGCCCCAATCGGATCTGGAGCTGAGTATGCGACGGCGATCACAACGAACTGTGAACATCCGGAAAAGGCAATGCAGCTTCTTGATTTCCTGAGCTCGGAAGAGGGCGCGCGGCTTCTGTACAGCGGCATTGAGGGAGAGCATTGGACGAGTGAAAACGGTGTTGTACAGCCGACGGATGACTTTATCGCGAACTCCAAGGCAGATTCTACCTACAGAAATACCGTAGGTGTAAATCTGTACAACAAGCTTTGCGGTTTCAGCAATATTGCAGTACTCTCTGATGGTTATCCGGCAGACCTGGCAAAATCCAATGAACAGAAGTCCACGAATATTCTGGACATTGACAAGGACTATTGCGCGTATTACTCAGAGCAGGAAGGCGAGGAGTATAGCTATCCGGGCCAGGTACTTTACGGCTTAAATCAGAAGGGCAAGGTAAATACTTATACGGATGGAATCCTTCTTGCAACCTTTGCGCCGACTCCGGACGAGGAGACACAGCGTATCGTGGCACAGTGCGACCAGTACATGGCAATCCAGGGCGTAAGAGCCATCATGAGCGCAACAGACGAAGAGTTCGAAGCATGCAAGGAAGAGTCTCTGCAGGGACTGTCCTCCCAGGGCTACGATGATACGGTGGAACCGCTGCAGGCACTGTATGAGCAGGCATGTGAAACTGCGAAAACTTTTAACATTAAATAACTGAAACACAGCAGATATAGCTATTCTTCGATTGGTGCCTGTATATGTAAGTCTGTGCAGAATGCAGAAGAAGGGAAGCTTTAAAAGCTTTCCCTTTTTCTGCTGAAACCGAAGAGTACGTTCATTATCGCGGAGCAGAGACAGAGATGGAATGGAGTCCGGTATGCTCCGGAGGTGCTTCGAGTGTTTTTATGGAGGAAGAACACATATGAACTGTCTGACAAAGCAGGAAGTGATAAATGTGATAGAGGGAAAAGGCGCAGCTTCCCGCCCGCCGGTTCTCTATGATCTCTGGATCGGGGAGAATGTGTTTGGGTGGGACGCCCGGAGGAGGGCGAAATGGCTTGCACAATATCCCAGAGATGTGGACGATGTATTTCTCAATCTGCCGGATCTGATACAGGCTCCGCCGGATGCCCCCAACTATCGCTGGTGCGGTACAGACAAAACGAAGATGGAGGAAAAAGGCTGGGACGCCCGGATTCTTCTGGAGGACTGGGAGAGCGAAGAGGCGGAGAAGCTGTTCGAGACATTTCCAGATCCGGAATATCCGGGTCTGATCCCGGAGCGGAAGCCAGACGGGGAGCGCTATACGCTGGCGCGCTGGTGGTATCTGCTGTTTGAGCGCCACTGGTCTATCAGGGGGATGGAAAACGCGCTCACCGATTTTTATCTGTATCCGGATGAGACGCACAGGCTCTATCAGAAGCTGACGGATTTTTATATGAGGATTATGGAGCGGGCGTGTGCAGAAATGAAGATTGACGGATTCTTCGTCTCAGATGATCTCGGGACACAGAACGCGCCGTTTTTCTCACAGGATATTTTCGATGAGTTTTTTAAACCGTACTATAAGCAGATATTTGAAAAGGCACATGAGCTCGGCACGCATTTCTGGCTGCATAGCTGCGGCAAAATTGAGAAATTTCTTCCGTCCTTCATTGAGCTCGGGCTGGATGTGATTCATCCGATCCAGAGGTATACGATGGATGAGAGACGCATTGCGGAGCAGTTCGGGGATCAGATCTGCATTCTGGCAGGGTTTGATGTGCAGCAGACGATTCCGTTCGGGACGCCTGAGGATGTGCGGAAGGAAGTGCGCTATCTGCTGGATTCCTACTGGAATGATAAGGGACGGCTGATGCTTACCATGGGGAATAATTCTACAGAGGACTGGGAGCTGGACAGCCTTCAGGCGCTGTATGAAGAGACGATTTCGTATGGAATTGAGAAGGCGGCCGGCGCTCACACAAAATAACCGGAAGGAGATGGAACGTTGAAAGCAGTGATCAGCAAGAAAGACCGGGAAGTGCTGAGGGAAGTGGCAAAGAAACAGCTGGAATATGCCAATATGGAAATCAACAGGAAGCGGGAAAGCGAGTGGTATCTGCACAATGACCTGAAGGGAGAGCGCCCGATGGTCCAGCTGGAAATGTGGTCCTTCCACCATGAGATCATCCCGCAGCTGTTAAAATGCGAGGGCAGCTTTGCCAGGGATCTGGAATGGGGCCTGTATGCCAACTTTCTCAATCAGGCTTTGCTGGATGACGACCGCGTGACGCCAGACTATTATCCAATGAATTATGATACCTGGTTCCGCCTGTTTGATATTGAGATCGAGGAAGAGTTTGCGAAAAATGCGGACGGCGGAAATGGTCTGGGAAGACATTTTAAAGAGCAGGTTCAGGATCTGGAGGAGGACTACGGCAAACTGAAGGAGACGCGCTTCGGCGTGAATGTGGAAGCCTCTCTGGAGAAGAAGGAGGTCATCGAAGACGCAATCGGAGAGATTCTTCCGGTGCGGATGAAAATGGACTGCCTGTACAGTGTGCCGATGCAGATGATTGTGCACTTCATGAGCATGGAGAACATGATGTTTGCGCTGTACGATTACCCGGAACTGTTCAAGGAGATGATGAACCGGATTGCGGATGACACGCTGGCGTATTTCCGGATGCTGGAGGAGAAGCGATTGATTCTGCCGACGACCTCGTACGAGAGTGTCGGGAACGGTACCTGGGCGTTTACGCATGATCTCCCGGGCTGGGAGGAGTGGGAAAAGCGTCCGTTTACCACGAAGGATGTCTGGGGCTTTATGGATGCGCAGGAGACGGTGGGAATCTCGCCGGACATGTATGAAGAATTCGTATTCCCATGCTACCAGAAGATATCGAGCCAGTTCGGACTTTTATCGTACGGCTGCTGTGAGCCTGTCAGTGCGGTCTGGGACCGCTGTATCAGCCGGCTGGAGAATCTGAGAAAGGTATCGATTTCACCGTGGTGTGACGAGGCGTTTATGGGAGAGCGGCTCCGGGGCAGCAGGGTGATTTATCATCGCAAGCCAAGTCCCAATTATCTGGGGGTGGGAACGACGCTCGATGAGGATGCTCTGAGGGACCATATCCGGTACAGTCTGGAATGTGCGCGCGGGTGCAAAATGGAACTAACGCAGCGCGATGTCTATACCATCAACCATGATGTGGGAAAGGCAAAAAGGTATGTGGAGATTGTGCGGGAGGAGATCGAAACGCACTGGAAACCGTGACAGAGAAGAAATTCCGGAACAAGCCAAAATGGAGAGAACAGGCCAGGAGGTAAAAAGATGAGACGAAATATGAAACAATGGCTGAAAGAATATATGGAAGCTCCGGTGAAAAAGGCGATGCCGGTGCTCTCTTTTCCGGGGGCAGTCATGATGGGAAAGACGGTGGACGAGCTGGTACGGGACGGACATCTGCAGGCTCTGTGTATGAAGACGATTGCGGACCGGTTTGACGCCGGTGTGACGTTCAGCCTGATGGATCTGTCTGTTGAGGCAGAAGCATTCGGCAGCCCGGTGCTTTACAGCAAGGAGGAAGTGCCGACGGTCAACGGTGTTCTGATCGGGACAGAGGAAGAAGCGGAGGCGCTGAGGGTCCCGAAGGTAGGGGAAGGCAGAACCGGGGCGTGCGTGGAGGGAATCCGGAAGGCATGCCAGCTGATCACAGACCGCCCGGTACTGGCCGGCATGATCGGACCGTTTTCTCTGGCCGGAAGGCTGACGGATATGACGGAAATCATGTATCTGTGCTTTGATGAGCCGGATCTGGTAGCGTGCCTGCTGAATAAGGCGACCGAGTTTCTGATTTCCTATGCAAGAGCCTTTAAAGAGGCCGGGGCAAACGGGATCTGTATGGCAGAGCCGGCAGCAGGACTGCTCTCCCCGCAGCTGTTTGATGAATTTTCAAAACCGTATGTGCAGAAGATCCGCGAGGCGGTAGAAGAGGAAGAATTTTTGATGATCTATCATAACTGCGGGAATATCCGCCCGCTGTATAAAAATGTCAGCGGGATCGGGGCATGCGCATACAGTGTTGGAAACATTGTTGACATGGAACAGGCGCTGGAGGCGCTGCCGGAAGATGCCGCTGTGATGGGAAATATCGACCCTGCCGGTGTGTTCCGGAACGGTGATCCGAAGACCGTGCGGGAGGAGACACGCAAGCTGCTGGAGCGGTGCGGCGGGCACAAAAATTTCATCATTTCGTCCGGCTGTGATATTCCGCCTCTGACTCCGGTGGAGAATATCGAGGCTTTTTTTGATACCGTAGCAGAATACTATCGGAGCAGGCAGTAAGAAACCGGAGCTTGCAGAAGCTTAACTGGTAAGTCAAAAGCAAGGATGCAGGGAAGGATTTTTGATACGGCATATACGAACGGGCGTGAGAAAACAGAAATCCAGGAGGAAATAAACATGGCGATTATTGAAGAAATTTCAGCATATCTGCAAAAGGGCAGAGCGAAGAATGTGAAGACACTGGTACAGCAGGCGATGGACGAGGGGATCGACCCGAAGGTGATCCTGAATGACGGCCTTCTGGCCGGCATGATGGAGATCGGTATAAAATTCAAAAATGAAGAGGTATTTGTACCAGACGTGTTGGTTGCGGCGAGAGCGATGAATATGGGAATTGCGGTGCTGGAGCCAAAGCTGGCAGAGGTGGGAAATGAACCGCTAGGCAGGGTTGTCATCGGAACGGTAAAGGGCGATCTGCATGATATTGGAAAGAATCTGGTAAATATGATGCTCAGGGGAGCTGGATTTGAGGTGTACGATCTCGGCGTCGATGTGGATGCCAAAACGTTCGTGGACAAAGCGGAAGAGGTCGGGGCTTCTATTATCTGCCAGTCGGCGCTCCTGACCACAACGATGCCGAATATGGAGGAGGTCATTACAGAACTCAAGGCCAGGGGCCTTCGCGACAAGTATGTAGTCATGGTAGGCGGAGCTCCGGTAACAGCAAAGTTCGCGGAGGAGATCGGCGCAGACTACTATACGGAAGACGCCACGAGCGCGGCCGAGACTGCAAAGAAGGTTGCCCTGAAGACTGCGTGATTGTTGCTGCAGTCCTCGCGATTTCCATACAGAAATGTATGCAGATACTTCGCAGGACCGTGTTTTTTGAACAGTGATGCGAGATTACGATGTAAGTGCCGGATTCGGATGTTTCAGAAGGACGCCGAGTCCGGCATTTTTAAAAAACAGATGATCGGATAGAACAAGGAAAGGTGGGAATCGCGTGAAGAATTACGAAAGTGATATCGTGATCCGGGATGTTGAAGTCAAAGTGTCACGGGAAGAGGTGTTTCAGATGCTTGGCTGTACCCCGGAGAGCGCTTCTTATGAGGCGGTGGAAGAGCTTTATGAAGAACTTCTGGATGAGGCAGTCTCTGTGATGGAGCCGGTTTTGCTCATACGGTTTGGGCGGATCCCGGACGGGTATCCCATGCTCCCGCTGCAGCCGGGAACGGAGGTTCTTTATACCATGGGAAGTATTGGAAGGGAAATCAGCCGTAGGAGCACGGAAGCGTTTGCCCAGGGAGACCCGCTGGCAGGAATGCTGATCAATGCAATCGCAGATTCCGCACTGTTTCACCTCGATGGGGAACTGGCTTTGGTTTTAAAGGAGGCGTGCGGGAAACGCGGAAAAGGGATCCTGAAACGGCTGGAAGCACCGCAGGATCTGCCGATGGAAGCACAGCTTTTGGTTTACAGGGAGACGGAAGCTGGCAGGATATGTGGCATGGAAATTTCTTCGGGATATATGCTGGACCCGGTAAAGAGCAGTGCGAACGTATATTTGCTGACAGACGACGCGCAGGTGTTTCAGGCGCAGCATGACTGCAGCACCTGCACGAGGAAAAATTGTTCCCTCAGAAAGAGCAAAACAGAAAGCAGATAATGGAAACAAGCCTGAGAAAGATGCGCAGATTTCTCACATTTTTTTTGTATTTTTGGGCACCCTCTTAGCAATTAAAGTAGATATTTCCAGGTCAGAATATACTTTCAAAGTTGGAAAGAAAGAACAAAGACTTGTATATAATAACGAATGCGCAGGCAAGGAAGGGATACTATGAGGTCCTGCCGGAGAAGGGACTGAAAGAACTTTCAAAGAGCGCAAAAGGTATTGAAAATAAATTCAGTTCCAATATAATGGGGTCAAGAAAAGGAGGAAAAAACAATGAGACAGAAACGAGTAGAAGGCTTGCGGGGAAAGCTGATTGTATCCTGCCAGGCATTACCCCAGGAGCCGCTGCATTCATCCTTTATCATGGGGAGAATGGCATTGGCAGCAAAGATGGGCGGAGCCGCTGGGATCCGCGCCAACACAAAGGAGGATATCGCAGAGATCCAGGCACAGGTAGAGCTTCCGGTCATTGGAATTGTGAAACGGGATTACGAGGGCAGCGAGGTTTATATCACACCGACCATGAAGGAAGTGGAGGAGCTGATGGAGGTAAAGCCGGAGATTATCGCGGTGGATGCCACAGGACGGCTTCGCCCGGGAGCGGTGACGCTGGAGGACTTTTTCAGGCAGATCAAAGAAAAGTATCCAGAACAGCTTCTGATGGCGGATTGCTCAACGGTGGAGGAAGCGCTCCACGCGGACGAACTGGGATTTGACTTCATCGGAACAACGATGGTGGGATACACGAAGCAGAGTGAGGGGGACAAAATCGAAGCAAACGATTTTGAAATCCTGCGGAAAATCATTGCCGGAGCGAAGAACCTGGTCATTGCGGAAGGCAATATTAACACACCGGAGAAAGCGAGGCGCGTCATCGAGCTGGGTGCGTTCAGCGTTGTGGTGGGATCCATTATCACAAGGCCGCAGTTAATCACAAAAACATTTGCAGACGCACTTGAACAGTAGGGATGTTCGTGCATTCCGCATGAGAATTTCTCTGCCTCGGCCAGCGCTAACCGAATGGCCTCGCCTTTCGGACGGGGGTGTTAACCGATCACCATCGGTATTCAGCGCCCAGGGACGTTCAACACTTTCGCTGGACAACAGAGGTGGAAAATAGGAACACAAGCAGGGGCATCATGGATCAGGCACAAAACCATCCATTATTTTTTTAGAAGAAAGGAGAAGCACTATGAGAAATCTTAGGAAGTACAAAGGGGTCATCCCGGCATTTTATGCATGCTATGACAAGGAAGGGGAAATCAGCCCGGAAGGGGTGCAGGCGCTTGCCCGGTATTTTGTAGAGAAAGGCGTAAAGGGCGTGTATGTAAACGGATCGTCCGGAGAATGTATTTACCAGAGCGTAGAGGATAAAAAGCTGGTTCTGGAGAATGTCATGAAGGTAGCCGAAGGAAAGCTGACGGTGATCGCCCATGTGGCATGCAACAACACGAAGGACAGTATGGAGCTTGCGCGTCACGCGGAGGACCTTGGGGTCGACGCGATCGCTGCGATTCCTCCGATTTACTTCCGCCTGCCGGAGCACGCGATTGCGCAGTACTGGAATGATATCAGCGCGGCTGCTCCGAATACCGATTTTGTTATCTATAACATTCCCCAGCTTGCAGGAGTTGCGCTGACGATGGGGTTATTTGCGGAGATGAGAAAGAATCCGCGCGTCATCGGCGTGAAGAATTCGTCTATGCCGGTACAGGACATCCAGATGTTCAAGGCGGCGGCCGGAGAGGACTATGTGATCTTTAACGGGCCGGACGAGCAGTTCATCAGCGGACGAGTGATCGGCGCAGAAGGGGCGATCGGCGGCACATACGGTGCGATGCCCGAGCTCTTCCTGAAAATGGATGAATGCGTGAGAGCCAATGATCTGGACAGAGCAAGGAAAATTCAGTATGCAGTGAATGCGATCATTTACAAGATGTGTTCCGCACACGGCAACATGTACGGAGTCATCAAGGAAATTCTGAAGATCAACGAGAACCTGGAGCTTGGCGGAGTAAGAAAGCCGCTGCCTTCCCTGGCGGATTCCGACCGGGCGATTGTGGAGGAGGCAGCGAAGATGATCCGTGACGCAAAGGAAACCTATCTAAAGCAGTAGGCTTTCCGGGCAAGCCGCAGCTCTACGCTGGTGCTGAACGGTAACAAACTATAATCAGAATACAGGAGGAGAGTGAAATGCAGGGATTTACAATTATTGATTTAGTTATTTTAATCGTGTATCTTGGAGCAGTCTTGTTCGCCGGCCTTCATTTTGCCAAGAAGGATATGAAGGGAAAAGAGTACTTTAAGGGAGACGGAACGGTTCCGTGGTGGGTCACGTCCGTATCTATATTTGCAACCTTACTGAGTCCGATCTCGTTTCTGTCGCTCGCGGGCAATTCCTACGCGGGAACATGGATCATGTGGTTTGCGCAGCTCGGCATGCTGCTTGCCATTCCGCTTACGATCCGGTTTTTCCTTCCGATCTACAGCAAGCTGGATATTGATACGGCGTATCATTATCTGGAGCTGAGATTTGGAAGCAAGGGACTTCGGGTGCTGGGCGCAGTCATGTTTATCATCTATCAGGTAGGACGTATGTCCATCATCATGTACCTGCCCTGTATGGTTCTTGGCAGCCTGACCGGAATCAGCGTCAACCTGCTGATCATCATCATGGGTGTCATTGCAATCATTTATTCCTACACGGGCGGATTGAAATCCGTACTTTGGACAGACTTTATTCAGGGTTCTGTGCTTCTGATCGGTGTGACCTTTGCCCTGGTGTTCCTTCTGGCGCATCTGAACGGAGGAATCGGCGCAATCTTTCAGGCGTTTACAGCGGAGCACAAATTCCTGGCAGTCAACCAGCCGATCTTTGACGCCAATATTTTAAAGGACAGCGTATTTCTCTTGATTGTAGGTGCGGGCTTCAACACTATGAGCTCCTACGTATCCAGCCAGGATATTGTGCAGCGGTTTACCACGACCACGGACACAAAGAAGCTGAATAAGATGATGCTTACAAATGGAGCGCTGTCGATCTTTATCGCTACGGTATTTTACCTGATTGGTACGGGACTGTATGTATTCTATCAGCAGAATGCATTGCCGCCTGCGGCAGCACAGGACCAGATCTTTGCATCCTATATTGCATTTGAGCTCCCGGTCGGCATTACGGGCCTGCTTCTGGCGGCGATCTATGCGGCGTCACAGTCTACCCTGTCTACCGGACTGAACTCCGTAGCGGCGAGCTGGACGCTCGATATTCAGGAGCGGCTGACAAAGAAGCAGCTGAGCTTTGAGACGCAGACGAAGATCGGACGGTATGTATCGCTGGTAGTTGGTGTTTTCGCGATCATGGTATCGATGGTACTTGCAAACGGCGGGGTCAAATCGGCATACGAGTGGTTTAACGGCTTTATGGGCCTGGTGCTCGGTATCCTGATCGGAACCTTTATTCTGGGAGCCTTTACCAAGGTGGCAAATACCTTCGGCGCGGTGCTGGCATTTATCGCGGCGTCGGCTGTTATGGTATACATCAAGTATGGTGTACCTGCAGAGGCGGTATCCATCTGGTCTTACTCTCTGATTTCCATCGCAGTATCGCTGGTAGTCGGTGTTCCTGCAAGCTTCATCTGGAGAAAAATAAAAGGAGATACCTCTGCACCTGCGCCGAATACAACGATCTATAAGAATTAATACCAGCATGGAACACAACGATCTGTAAGATTTATGGAAAGGAGAGGAACCTATGATATTTGGAAATCTGAACAATCTGGAGGAATATTCGTTCCTGGAAGAGCAGGTGAAAGCATGCTTTGCGTACGCAAAGACGCATGAACTTGCAGAATTTGAGAGGGGAAGCCATGAAATTGACGGCGACCGCCTGTTTGTAAACATTGCGGAGTATGAGACAGTGGAAGCAGAGGAGCGCTTCTGGGAAGCACATCGGGATTATCTGGACGTGCATCTGATGCTGGATGGCACGGAGCAGATCGATTTAAACTTTATCCAGAACATGAAGCAGAAGGAGTACAGGCCGGAGGGCGATTTCCTCCCTCTGGACGGAGAAAAGAACAGCTCGGTAATCCTGACAGACGGTGATTTCCTCGTCTGCTACCCCTGCGATGCACACCGCACAGCCGTTGCGGTGAAAGAATCCACAGAGGTCAAAAAGGCAATTTTTAAAGTGCGGATTCGTTCCTGACATCAGTACTTCCTCATACCTGTTGTCGTTTCTAAAGCAGATCCGGATTGGCCTGCAAGCAGTCCCTCCGTTTCTGCTTTGAAACTGGATTTATACAGTAAGTAACACATTCTGCGCGGCAGTTCCAGGGGAAGACGGGCTGGAGATTGCGGAAACCGTTGGGGTATATTATAATGAAGAAAAGCTGCCCAAGGGGAAGAAAACGGATGGGTTCAGTCGGAACAGCCGGTTCGTCACGATGGCAGAGGAGGCAAAATGGGATACAACGAAAAGTATGTATGTATCGATATAGGCGGTACAGCGATCAAGTATGGCCTGATCACAGAGAAGGGAGTGCTGACCAGCCGCGGTGAGCGGGACACAGAAAGCACGAAGGGCGGCCCCTCCATCCTGCGCAAAGCGGTGGAGATCGCAGAGGAGTACTGCAGAACAGAAGAGGTCAGCGGGATCTGTATCTCTACAGCCGGAATGGTCGATACGGGAAAGGGAGAAATCTTCTGGGCGGCGCCTTTAATTCCCGACTATGCCGGAATAAATTTTAAGAAAACACTGGAGGAGAGATTTCATATCCCCTGTGAAGTGGAAAACGATGTGAACTGTGCCGGGCTTGCGGAGTACGTGTCAGGGGCGGCGAGGGGCAGCAGGGTATCCCTGATGCTCACGGTCGGAACCGGGATTGGCGGGAGCATCCTAATAGACGGAAAGGTCTTCCGCGGATTTAGCGGAAGCGCCTGCGAAGTGGGATATATGCACATGCTGGGCAGTGATTTTCAGACGCTGGGAGCGGCGAGCACGCTGACACGGAAGGTAGCCAGGTGGAAAAAGGAGCAGGACGGACGGTGGGACGGGCATCGCATTTTTGAAGAGGCAAAAAAGGGGGATGCGCTCTGCATCCGCGCGATCGATGAGATGTGTGATGTCCTGGGGCTTGGAATTGCGAATATCTGCTATGTAGTCAATCCGGAGGTCGTGGTACTCGGCGGCGGAGTCATGGCGCAGGAGGAATTTCTGAAGGAGCGGATTGAGCGCGCGGTGGAAAACTATCTGATTCCAGGCATTGCATCCAGGACCAGAATTGCATTTGCGGAGCACAGAAATGACGCGGGAATGCTTGGTGCTTTTTATCACTTTTGCCAGTGCCGCGGGAACCGATAATTCTGTAGAGCATAGTACTGCGCGATTGGCCTACGCCCACTTCAATCGACGATGCCACTGCATCGTCTCACCCGGCCACTTTGCCGATTGAAAATTATTTTGTGAAGTTTTGCCAGATAGAAACGTGTAGCACACAAATATTGTGCAAGAAAGGAGCGGTGAGACATGGAGTATTACGTAAAGTCAGTGGTGCCGATGATCGAGTCCAATTATGACAATTTTACGGTGGTGGAAAAAAACATTGCAGATTTTTTCATACGGAACCGGAAAAAGGTGGATTTCTCCGCAAAGGCAATTGCAGAGCGGCTCTATGTCTCAGAGGCATCGCTGTCCCGCTTCGCAAAAAAATGCGGCTACCGGGGATACCGGGAATTTGTGTACCAGTATGAGAAAACGTTCATAGAGAAAGAAGAATCGATGACCGGCAATACAAGGATGATTTTAAATGTGTATCAGGAGCTGCTGAATAAATCCTACAGCCTGATCGATGAAGCGCAGATTACCCGGGTCAACCGATACCTGAGCCAGGCGGAGCGCGTCTTCGTGTGCGGAAAAGGGAGCTCCGGGTTCGCGGCGGAGGAGATGGAGCACCGGTTTATGAGAATCGGCGTCGATATTGATTCCGTTCAGGATTCAGATCTCATGAGAATGCGGGCGGTATTTCAGGACAAGCAGAGTCTGGTGTTCGGGATCAGCGTCAGCGGGGAGACGGAGCCGGTGCTGTATTTCCTGAGCGAAGCCAACAAGAGGGGCGCAAAGACAGTGCTCCTGACGGCGAAGAGCCGGGGAATTTTTGAACAATTCTGCGATGAGGTGGTACTTTTCCCATCGCTGAAGCATCTGAATCATGGCAATGTGATCTCGCCGCAGTTCCCGATTCTGATCATGCTGGACATCATTTACGCAAGCTATGTGGAGCAGGATAAATTTGCCCGGGAGCTTCTCCACGACAATACGCTGCGGGCATTAGAAGAAGGCCAGAAGCAGAGCCATAATTATGAATAAAAAAGTTCAGCGGGGCGCAGAACCATTCAGCCGCAGATAAGAGCTGCGAAGCAGGCGAATCTGCGGCTTGCGCGGCGTCCGATTGAACAACGACAATGACAGACAAAAGGAGACAGAGCAGTGATTCTTAAAAACGTTAAAGTGTTTACAGAGGAAAAATCGTTTCAGGATGGGGAGGTAGCCATCCAGGACGGCGTCTTTGTGGAGAGAATGGAAGCGGAGGGGGAAGAAGTGATCGACGGGGAAGGCTGCTATGCGGTTCCCGGCCTGATTGACCTTCATTTCCACGGGTGCAAGGGGTACGATTTTTGTGATGGGACGCAGGAAGCCATCCGGGAGATTGCAAGATATGAGGCATCCGTCGGCGTAACGGCGATTTGTCCGGCGACCATGACGCTTCCCGAAGAGGAGCTGATTCATATTTTGTCGACCGCTGCTTCCTACCGGGAAGAATGCGGAAAGGGTGAGCCGCTGGCAGCGGACCTGCTGGGCGTCAATATGGAGGGGCCCTTTATCAGTGCGGAGAAAAAGGGTGCGCAGGATGCGAAGAATATTATTTCCTGTGATACGGCGGTCTGCCAGAGGTTTTTGGATGCCTCCGGGGGACTGGTGAAGTTCGTTGGGATTGCACCGGAGAGAAACGGGCATGCGCTGGAGTTTATCCGCCGGATGAAGGAGCAGGTGCACATCTCCCTCGCGCACACTAACGCAGATTATGACTGTGCGAAGGCAGCTTTCGACGCGGGAGCAGACCATGCGGTCCATCTCTACAATGCAATGCCTCCGTTCACGCACCGTTCACCGGGTGTAGTGGGCGCCGTGTCCGACAGCTCCCATGTGAATGCGGAATTAATCTGTGACGGGGTGCATATCCATCCGTCGGTGGTCCGTGCGACCTTCAAAATGCTGGGGGAAGAGCGGATTCTGTTGATCAGTGACAGTATGCGCGCCACCGGAATGCCGGACGGCCGGTATACGCTGGGCGGCCTGGAGGTGGATGTCGTGGGAAACCATGCCACCCTGACAGAAGGCGGTGCGCTGGCCGGCTCGGCAACGAATCTCATGGATTGCATGCGGACTGCCGTAAAGCAGATGGGAATTCCCCTTGAAACAGCGGTGGCATGTGCTTCCATGAATCCGGCGAAAGCATTGGGTGTGTATGATGCGTATGGCTCCATTACACCCGGGAAAAAAGGAAATGTTGTGCTGCTCGATCCGGATCTGAACCTGAAGATGGTCATAAAGGATGGCGTTATTATCCGGCGATAGCAGCAGAATAGATAAAAATTGGAAATCCCCTGCGCAGACACTCTGGTAAGGTGTCTGCGCAGGGGATTATTTTGTCCTTATCTTTTGTCATAATTGTGCAAACTTTGATAGTGGCGGAATATCTTTCTGCTCCACCACTCTGGACGTACTTTTCGGCCAGAGTGGCTAGCTGTAACATTGTCTGACCGGCATAGCGAAAAAAGAATATTTTAGCACTTGCCAAAGTATGTGGCATTGCTTATAATAAACGCGTATAATATGCAGTTCTGATAGTCGAAAGTGCGGCGGAAACCAGTCGGCAGATGACAGTGACAGATCGGTGAACGCAGTGATTGCAGCGGTGATGATGGCATAGATCGGCGTTGCAGTCTTTTTGTCAGTTACAAATATGGGAGAATTGCCCAGCAGCGACTATTCCGCAAGCAAAAAGCTTGCCATCGAATGTGATATCTATAAATTTTGCCTGCATCTGTAAAGGGTTGAATAGATAACTTTAATTCAGAATAGATAGGAGAAGCACAATGAGAAGATTAAACAAACTGATCACAGCACTGCTGATACTGCTGTCGGCTGCCGGAATTGTTCTGGCCGTGCTGTTCCTGAAAAAAGAACAGGAGCTGGAGACAGAACGGCAGGCACGTGTGGCGAAGCTTTCGGCAGAGCTTCAGCCAATCAATGAAAAGCGAAAGGAATGGCAGGAGCAGGACAAGGAATGGCAGGGCCGTCTGGCCGAGGGGAAGAAGGGAAAGACCTGTGTGCTGCTCAGCTTTGACAATATGAGCGAGACGCTCTATGAGACGATCTACAAGATGGTGGATCAATATAACTTCAGAGCGACCTTCGCTTTGCGGAACGGAATGATGCCGTTCTGGGATGAGGAAGAACTGTCTTACGAAGAATTTGAGGAAATGATGCATCGCGGATGGGAATACGCTCTGTCTATCGGTGAGATGCCGGAGCAGGCTACGGAAGCGGAGGAAGATGACTGGACGAACCAGGAAGAGCAGGAGAGCGAAACAGAGTCTGAGACAGAGCGGCCTGCAAAGCCCAAAAGTTTCCAGAGCCAGATGAAGGAAGCGCTTGCATTGTTAGAGGAGTCTGGTCTGGAGGCTCCGACTACGATCTTCTGTACTGCAGAACAGTATGAAGAGATCGGAGAGACCGTGCTGGCACGCAGCGGATTTCAGATGGCCGGAGTGACCGATACGGAAAGCTTTCCAGTGATCGGGGAGCGCGGAGAGTACATCTGGAAGATTGACTGTGGACTGTACAAGCAGAAGGATACAGACGTCAGCAAAGTGCTGGCAGCTGCGATTGATAATGGAGAATCCGTTGCAATACGGATCAATGATATCGTAAGCATCTCGAAGGATTCCTCCTATGACCTGAGTATGATGAAGTTTTCTTCTCTGCTGAATTATCTGAAAGGGCAGGAAGAACAGGACCGCGTGAATATCCTGACCTATTCGGAGTATGCCCAGTATCAGAAGGAGCGTGAGAGAGAATATAAAGCACTTGCGGCTGAGTATGCAGCGTTTCGCCAGGAGATGAATGATGACATAGAAGTACTGAACGCGATGGAACGGGCGATTGTTGCAGAGTCAAGAAGTACGGAGCATCCTGAGACGACGGAAGAAAGCGAAGGTGCAGAGGTAACGGAAGCAGCGGGTACAGAGGAGCAGGTGCAGAATTGATGACCGGAATCACAGATATTCATTGTCATATTCTTCTAGGGGTGGATGATGGCCCGGATCATATGGAAGAGACTCTTGCGATGCTCCGCATGGAGTATGAGCAGGGAGTGCGCCAGGTTGTTCTGACACCGCATTTCCGGCGGGGATATTTTGAAACGCCCAGAGCAGTGGTGAAGGAGAGATATCATGAGGTCAAAGAGCAGGTGCTGGCGGCAAAGATGGATCTGGAGCTGCATCTTGGCTGCGAGTTTCACAGGCTGAACAACATGGCAGAGATGCTGATGCAGGAGCCTGCGTTTTGTATGGCGGGCACCAGGTACGTTCTGATTGAATTTTCCGGCTCCGATACGCCGGAGCAGATCCGGCATTCAGTCACGGAATTGCTTATTCACGGATACCGGCCGGTGATTGCGCATGCAGAGCGGTATCCCGCACTGCGCGATTTGAAACATGTCCGGTTTCTGGCGGATTCGGGCGCCTGCATTCAGGTCAATGCAGGTGCGATTCTCGGAACCGAGGGCTGGGGCAGCAAAAAGTTCTGCCACAGGCTTTTAAAGGAGAAGCTGGTTGATGTGATTGGAAGCGATGCACATGGGCTCCGGAAACGTGCACCGTCTCTGGGACCGTGCGCAGACTGGCTTTGCAGGAAATTCGGAGAAGATACGGCGCGCAGGCTGCTGATCGAGAACCCGCAGAAAATCATCACAAACGAGTACGTATAGGAGAAAAAAGATGGAACCAAAACAGCAGAAAAGAGAAAACGGCCTTGATTTGATGCAGATTGCAGGAGTACTTTTAAGCCATTTCTGGATCATTGTCTTTTCCGGAATTCTGGTCGGAGTATGTGCGCTCATTTATACGAAAATGACGACAACACCGACTTATACCTCCAGCACGAAGATGT